>NZ_JBLRWA010000027.1:0-106050 GCF_048159585.1 Kitasatospora sp. SC0581
CCCGAACTCGCCCAGACCGGCTCCTCCTCCACCAACACCTTCCTCGCCGCCTCCTCCGCCCTCCTCCTCGCCCTCGGGGCCGGCGCCCTGATCGCCGTCCGTCGACTCCGCCGCCAGCACTGACCTGCGATCGTCGGCACCGAGCGGACCCCGGCGCCGACGGTCGAAAGATTCTCGGAACCCGCCTGCAACCCCCGGCGGGGATGCACGTCCATACAGATGAAGGCACGGAGAGCGAGACCGGCAGAGCCGGGGGGCGCTTCCGCTCGTGAAGCAGCGGAGCCGGTCGTCTTCACCCACACACCACCAGCACGACGACTTTGGGGAGTCACGTCATGCGCACGTCCGTTATCACCCGTTTCGCGAAGAACGACCGCGCCTTCTCCGGCCGCCGCCGCATCGCCACCCTCGCCGCCACCGTCGTCCTCGCCGGCGGCGTCCAGCTCCTCACCACCGACACCGCCTGGGCCTGCGGGGACTCCGACAAGGCCCCGGTCACCGCCCAGGCGAAGCCGTCCGCCGCGGACGAGGAGGACCGGTCCGTCGAGCTGCACGGCCAGGGCACCAACGCCACCTTCCTCAAGGCCCCCGGCACGCTCACCGTCGGCGGCCCCAAGACGGAGTTCGACGTCCAGTTCTTCAACGGGACCGGTGCCGACTACCACCGGATCTTCCCCGGCATCGCGTTCTTCAACACGAACGGGGCCACCCCGAAGCCCTCGCAGGTCACCGCCGAGGTCATGGCGAACGGCACCTGGCAGCGCGTGAAGCTGGCGAACGGCTGCGACCCGGCGATCGGCGGCTCCCTCCCGTCCGCGGGCGGGCCGCTCGCCGACGGCCACGCCGTCCGCTACCGCTTCCGGGTCGGGCTCTCCGCCGACGTGGCCACGGGCATCGACGGGCTCCAGGTCACCGTCAAGCCCAGCGAGGGCCGGGGCGTGAGCACCGACGTCAAGGTGGTGCACCCGGCGGCGCCCGCCAAGCCGACCACCCCGGCCAAGCCCGCGCCCACCAAGGACACCAAGCCGGCCCCGGCCAAGCCCGCCGCCGAGCAGACCAAGGACACCGCCCCCGCCGCCCCTGCCCCGAAGCCGACCACCCCCTCCGCCGCCCCGGCCACCACCGCCCCCGCCGGCACCCCCGAACTCGCCCAGACCGGCTCCTCCTCCACCAACACCTTCCTCGCCGCCTCCTCCGCCCTCCTCCTCGCCCTCGGAGCGGGCGCCCTGATCGCCGTGCGCCGCCTCCGCCGCCAGCACTGACCTGCGATCGTCGGCACCGAGCGGACCCCGGCGCCGACGGTCGAAAGATTCTCGAAACCGCCTGCAACCCCCGGCGGGGATGCACGTCCATACAGATGAAGGCACGGAGAGCGAGACCGGCGGAGCCGGGGGGCGCTTCCGCTCGTGAAGCAGCGGAGCCGGTCGTCTTCACCCACACACCACCAGCACGACGACTTTGGGGAGTCACGTCATGCGCACGTCCGTTATCACCCGTTTCGCGAAGAACGACCGCGCCTTCTCCGGCCGCCGCCGCATCGCCACCCTCGCCGCCACCGTCGTCCTCGCCGGCGGCGTCCAGCTCCTCACCACCGACACCGCCTGGGCCGCCGGGAACGGCGGCACCGCCGCCGGCGCGCCCACCGCGACCGCTCGGCAGGCCACCGCGGACCACCACGGGTCGTACAAGGCCGGGTTCCACATGACCCCGGACGGCCAGACCATCATCGCGGGCGGCCCCAAGGTCGAGATCGGCGTCGCCGTCACCAACTTCACCGGCGCTCCCTACCAGAACGTCTCCGCGATGCTCGCGCTGTTCAACCCGAACTCCGGCACCGGCCTGCGGATCGAGGACCTGACGGTCGAGGTCGCCTCCGCAGGAGGCTGGAAGCCGGTCAAGCTGCGGCACTACGGCGACTCGACGCTGTTCACCGTCGAGTCCCCGGCGACGACCACCCCGCGCCTGGAGGACGGCCGGGCCGCGAACTTCATGTTCCGGGTGGGGCTCTCCGCGAAGGCGCCCAAGGACCTGACCGAGCTCGGGGTCGGCACCATCGCCAAGGCCCCCGGGTTCCCGGCCGACGGCACCGGCGACGCCAACCACACCTTCCAGGTAGCACGGTCCACCGCCCCCGGCACCAAGCCGACCACCCCGGCCAAGCCCAAGCCCACCCCCACCAAGGACACCAAGCCGGCCCCGGCCAAGCCCGCCGCCGAGCAGACCAAGGACACCGCCGCGGCCGCCCCGGCCCCGAAGCCGACCACCCCCACCACCGCCCCGGCCACCACCGCCCCCGCCGGCACCCCCGAACTCGCCCAGACCGGCTCCTCCTCCACCAACACCTTCCTCGCCGCCTCCTCCGCCCTGCTCCTCGCCCTCGGAGCGGGCGTCCTGATCGCCGTCCGTCGACTCCGTCCCCAGCGCTAGTCGAACGGGCGGTCACGCCGAAGGGGCCCTCCTCCGCACGGCGGTGCGGAGGAGGGCCCCTTCTTCGGTGCTACCGGGCTGTCAGCCCCAGGTGATCAGGCGCTTCGGGCGCTCCAGCAGCGCGGCCACGTCGGCCAGCACCTTGGAGCCCAGCTCCCCGTCCACCAGGCGGTGGTCGAAGGAGAGCGCGAGCGTGGTCACCTGACGCGGGACCACCTTGCCCTTGTGCACCCACGGCAGTTCCCGGACCGCGCCGAAGGCCAGGATGGCGGCCTCGCCCGGGTTGAGGATCGGGGTGCCGGTGTCGACGCCGAAGACGCCGACGTTGGTGATGGTGATCGTCCCGCCCTGCATGTCGGCCGGCGAGGTCTTGCCCTGACGGGCGGTCTCGACCAGCTCGCCGAGCGACGTGGCCAGCCCCGAGAGGGTCCTGGAGCCAGCGTCCTTGATGTTCGGGACGATCAGGCCGCGCGGGGTGGCCGCGGCGATGCCGAGGTTCACCTGGCCCTTGAGGACGATCTCCTGGGCCGCCTCGTCCCACTGGGCGTTGATCCCGGGGTGCCGCTTGATCGCGGTGAGCAGCGCCTTGGCGACGATCAGCAGCGGGCTGACCCGGACGTCCCGGCCCAGCTCGCCGCTCTCCTTGAGCCGGCGGACGAACTTCATCGTGCGGGTCACGTCGACCTGCACGAACTCGGTGACGTGCGGGGCGGTGAAGGCCGAGGCCACCATCGCCTGCGCGGTCGCCTTGCGGACGCCCTTGATCGGCACCCGGACGTCGCCCGCGCCGGACACCGGCGCCTGCGGCGCGGCCGGCTCGGCCACGGCGGTCTCGGCCACCGGCGCCACCGGGGCCGCCGGAGCGGCCTGGGCGGCGGCGTGGGCGTGCACGTCCTCGCGGGTGATCACGCCGTCCCGGCCGGTCGGGGTGACCGCGCGCAGGTCGACGCCGAGGTCCTTGGCCAGCTTGCGCACCGGCGGCTTGGCCAACGGCCGCTCCCCGGACGGTACTTCGGCGACCGGGGCCGGGGCCGCGGGCGCCGGTGCGGCGACCGGGGCCGGGGCGGCGGCCGGAGCCGGCCTGGTCGCGGCGACCTTGGTGGTGGTCGTCCGCCGGGCCCGGCGCTGGCTGCCGCCGGTGCGCGGGCCGTACCCGACCAGCACCTCGCGCCGCTCGGGCTCGGGCTCCTCGGCGGGAGCCGGAACCGGCGCCTGGGCCGGTGCCGCGGCGGGGGCGGCCGGAGCCGCGGCACCCGCCTCCCCGGCGACCGCGATCGAGATGATCACGGTGCCGACGTCGACCGTCGCGCCCTCGGGGAAGTGCAGCGTCTCGACCACCCCGTTGAACGGGATGGGCAGCTCCACGGCCGCCTTGGCGGTCTCCACCTCGCAGACGACCTGCCCGTCGGTGACGGTGTCACCGGGCTTGACGTACCAGCTGAGGATCTCGGCCTCGGTGAGGCCCTCGCCCACATCGGGCATCTTGAACTCGCGGAGCGAGCGAACTTCGGTGGTCATCTTCGCTCCCCGGAGTCAGTACGCGAGCGCGCGGTCGACGGCGTCGAGCACGCGGTCCAGGTCGGGGAGGAAGGCCTCCTCGACCCGGGACGGCGGGTACGGCGCGTGGTAGCCGCCGACCCGCAGCACGGGTGCCTCCAGGTGGTAGAAGCACTTCTCGGTGAGCCGGGCGGCCAGTTCGGCGCCCATGCCCAGGAAGACCGGTGCCTCGTGCACCACGACGGCCCGACCGGTGCGCTTGACCGACGCCTCCAGGGCGGCGAAGTCCACCGGGGAGAGCGAGCGCAGGTCGACGACCTCCAGCCGGCGGCCGTCCTCCTCGGCGGCCGCGGCGGCCTCCAGGCAGACCTTGACCATCGGCCCGTACGCGATCAGCGTCAGGTCGGTGCCGGGCCGGACGACCCGGGCCTCGTGCAGGCCCAGGTCGGCGGCGTCGCCGACCTCGCCCTTGTCCCAGTAGCGGCGCTTGGGCTCCAGGAAGACGACCGGGTCATCGGACTCGATCGACTGCCGCAGCATCCAGTGCGCGTCGTGCGCGCTGGACGGGGTGACCACGCGCAGACCGGCGGTGTGCGCGAAGTACGCCTCGTGCGACTCGCTGTGGTGCTCGACCGCGCCGATGCCGCCCGCGTAGGGGATGCGGATGGTGACCGGCATCTTGACGTGCCCGAGCGCGCGGGCGTGCATCTTCGCCAGCTGGGAGACGATCTGGTCGAAGGCCGGGTAGACGAAGCCGTCGAACTGGATCTCCACCACCGGGCGGTAGCCGCGCAGCGCCAGGCCGATCGCGGTGCCGACGATGCCGGACTCGGCCAGCGGGGAGTCGATCACCCGGTCCTCGCCGAAGTCCTTCTGCAGGCCGTCGGTGATCCGGAAGACGCCGCCGAGCTTGCCGATGTCCTCGCCCATGAGGAGGGTCTTCGGGTCGTTCTCCAGCGACTTGCGCAGCGCTCCGTTCAGCGCCTTGGCGATGCTCAGCTGACCGGCCATCAGTGGGTCTCCCCCGCCTCGAAGGAGGCCGCGTACTCGACGTACTCGGCCCGTTCCTCATCGACCAGCGTGTGCGGCTCGCTGTACACGTGGTCGAAGATCAGGGTCGGGTCCGGGTCCGGCATGCCGCGCACGCCCTCGCGCACCCGCAGCCCCAGCTGCTCGCTCTCGGCGTCGACGGCGGCGAAGAACTCCTCGTCGGCCAGGCCCTCCTTCTCCAGGTGGGCGCGGAGCCGGGAGATCGGGTCCTTGGCCTTCCAGGCCTCGGTCTCCTCGGTGTGCCGGTAGCGGGTGGGGTCGTCGGACGTGGTGTGGGCGCCCATCCGGTAGGTGAACGCCTCGATCAGCACCGGGCCGTTGCCGTTGCGGGCGTGGTCGAGCGCCCAGCGGGTGACCGCGAGGCAGGCCAGCACGTCGTTGCCGTCGACCCGCACGCCGGGGAAGCCGAAGCCGGAGGCGCGGCGGTACAGCGGGATCTTGGTCTGGGTGGTGGTGGGCTCGGAGATCGCCCACTGGTTGTTCTGGCAGAAGAAGACCACCGGCGCGTTGTAGACCGAGGCGAAGGTGAAGGCCTCGTTGACGTCGCCCTGGCTGGAGGCGCCGTCGCCGAAGTACGCGATGACCGCGTCGTCGGCGCCGTCCTTGGTGATGCCCATCGCGTACCCGGTGGCGTGCAGGGTCTGCGCGCCGATCACGATGGTGTACAGGTGGAAGTTCTTCTCGTTCGGGTCCCAGCCGCCGTGGTTCACGCCGCGGAACATGCCGAGCAGGTTCAGCGGGTCGACGTCGCGGCACCAGGCCACGCCGTGCTCGCGGTAGGTGGGGAAGGCGTAGTCGCCGGGGCGCATGGCGCGGCCGGAGCCGACCTGGGCGGCCTCCTGGCCGAGCAGCGAGGCCCACAGGCCCAGCTCGCCCTGGCGCTGGAGCGCGGTGGCCTCGCCGTCGAACCGGCGCACCAGCACCAGGTCGCGGTAGAGGGCGCGCAGCTCCTCGGGAGTGGTGGTGAGGGGGTAGTCCGGGTGCTCGACCCGCTCGCCTTCCGGCGTGAGCAGCTGGACGAGCTCCGGCTGGGCGTCCTTGCCCGTGGCGCGGAGGGTGTCAGGGACGCCGGGGGCCGCCTTCTTGCGGGCCCTCGCCGTGCTTTTGACGGTCACGTTCACTCCTCGGTCTGTCCGGCCGCCCGGGGTCGCCGGTGACCGGTCCGGTCACCGCCTCGCGGGGCGCGCGTGGGTGTGCGCTCCCACTGCGGGGCAGGTGGTGATCCTGTTCCGACGGCGTCCCTCACGAGAACGTTACCCAGCGTCCGCCCTCGACGCGCTTGCGCTAGGACGTCCTACTTGTTCAGGGCCTACAACCCCGAGGGTGCCGCGTTCGGCTCGCCGTCGGAAGGGTGGGGGTGACGGTCGGCGTGACGCAGCTCTCAATTCGAGCGCCTTCAGGACACCAGCGCACGTTATCCGGGCAGACGCCCGTACGTAAGGGGGTTCTCGGTATCGGTTTCGGACGGCTGTGGCCGGATCGCGTTGGTATGGAGGTCCGGGCGATAGGTCTTTCGTACGGTGTTATGGGAGGCTTTGGACGTGACTGATAACGGACAAATCAGGGTATTCCTGCTCGACGATCACGAGGTCGTCCGGCGGGGCGTGCACGATCTGCTCTCGGTCGAGGACGACATCGAGGTCGTCGGCGAGGCCGGCACGGCCGCCGAGGCGCTCACCCGGATCCCCGCGGTCCACCCGGACGTGGCGGTGCTCGACGTCCGGCTGCCGGACGGCAACGGGGTCGAGGTCTGCCGCGAGATCCGGTCCAAGCTGCCGGAGATCAAGTGCCTGATGCTCACCTCGTTCTCGGACGACGAGGCGCTGTTCGACTCGATCATGGCCGGCGCCTCCGGCTACGTGCTGAAGGCGATCCGCGGCACCGACCTGATCACCGCCGTCCGGGACGTCGCGGCCGGCCGCTCGCTGCTCGACCCGGTCGCCACCAGCAGGGTGCTCGCCCGGCTGCGCGACGGCGGGGAGAAGGAGGACGAACGGCTCGCCCAACTCACCAAGCAGGAACGGCGGATCCTCGATCTGATCGGCGAAGGTATGACAAATCGTCAGATCGGCAACGAGTTGCACCTGGCGGAGAAGACGGTGAAGAACTACGTCTCCAGTCTGCTCGCCAAGATGGGCATGGAGCGGCGCACCCAGGCGGCCGCCTTCGTGGCGCGGCACCAGGCCGACCACCAGTACTGATCCGGCCCTTCACAGAACTGACGGTTTGTCAAGGGCCCCCACAAGGGGGCCATAACCTCTGCACGTGACTTTCAGCCAGACCCTTGCCTGCGCACCGGCCCGCCCCGATCTCTCCGCACCACCGATGGGGACCCTCAGTCCCCCCGTCCCGGGGGGTGCGCTCGCCGAGGTCCTGGCCCGCTACCGGGTCGGACGGCCGCTGACCACCGAACCCGTCGCCGAGGGCCTGTTGAACCGGGGGTACCTGGTCACCACCGAGGCCGGTCCGTACTTCCTGAAGTGCTACGTCGACTCCGCCACCGCCAGCCGTCCGAAGATCCTCGCCCACCACCGCGCGATGGCCGCGCTGAACACCCTCGGCCTGCCCGTCGCACCCCCGCTGGCCTGCGCCGAACGGTCCGGCACGGTGGCCGCCTGGGGCGGCCGGCTGTTCGCCCTGTTCCCCTGGGTCGAGGGCCGGCACCGGCACGGCGACGAGCTCGACCCGTCGCAGTGCGACGCGCTCGGCACGCTGCTCGGCCGGCTGCACGGCGCGCTCGACGACGTCTGCGCCCCCCTCGAACAACCCGCCGGGTACCGGAGCGCCGACCCCGTCGACAGCGCCGCACTCGCCCGCGACCTGCGGCGCCGCGCCCGGGAGCACCAGCCGGCCGGGGAGTTGGACGCCCTCGTGGTGGAACGGCTCACGGAACGGCTGGAACTGCTCGCCGAGCACGCCCACCGCCGCCCCGCCCCGGAGGCCGCACCGCCCACCGGCTGGACCCACGGCGACTTCCACGGCCTCAACCTGCTGTACGAGGACGACCCGCGGGGCGGCCGGGTGGCGGCCGTCCTGGACTGGGACAAGCTCGGCCCCCAGCCACGCGCCGAGGAGGCGGTCCGGGCCGCCACGCTGCTCTTCAACGACCGCTCGTCCGGCGCCCTCGACCTGGTCCGGGTCCGCCGCTACTCCCAGGCCTACCGGGCCTCCGGGGCGGCCACCGCCGAGCACCTGGCCGCCGCCGTCCACCGGGTCTGGTGGGAGCGGCTGAACGACTTCTGGATGCTGCAGTGGCGCTACCAGCGGGCCGACCACCGGGCCGACCCGCTCTACCCCGCCTCCGCGGGCCAGCTGGCGTGGTGGTGCCAGGAGTACGAGCAGGTCCTGGACGCCTTCGCCAACTGACCCGCCGCCGCCGACCGGGTCAGGGGGTCGGCGGCACGACCGGGATGGACGGCTTCGGGTCCGTCGGCGGCTTCGGCGACCCGGTGCCGGGGCCCGCGGTCTGCGGCGGCGCCGTCGTGGCCGGCGCCGTCGTCGCGGGCGCCGTCCCGGTCGGCGTGTGGCTGGCCGTCCCGGTCGGCGTCGGGGTCGGGGTGTGCTTGCCCGTGTTCGGCGACGGCGACATGTTGTTGCCGCTGTTCCCGTTGTTGTTCCCGTTGTTGTTGCCGGGGTCGGTCGGCTGCTGCGGCTTCTTGCTGCCGGAGGCCGAGGCCGGCGGGGTCGCCAGGCCGCTCTGGGACGGGGGCGCGGTCGTCTCGGTGCTGGTGGCCGCCGGGGGCTGCGGCGAGATGTCCGAGTGGCCGGTGGGCTCGCTGCCGCTGAGCGCGAACGCGATGCCCGCACCGGCCGCGACCAGCACGGCGATCGCGCCGGCCACCCAGGCCCAGGGCCCGCGCCGCCGGCCGGGGCCCTCGTCGTCCCCGCCCGCACCGGTACCGCCGCCGTACGGGCCGCCGGCCGCCGGGTAGGGCGAGGAGGGGGTGTGCGGGCCGCCCGTCGAGTACGGCAGCACGGAGGTCTGGTCGGCCGGGCCCACCGCGCCGAAGGCCGCGGTGGCCGCGGACTGGTCCGGCCGGAGCACCTGGGTCGCGCCGGTATCGACCGCGGCCCCGCCGGCCCAGGCGGCCCCGCCCGCGCCGTGCATCTCGCGCAGCGCGTGCTGCACGTGGGCGCGGAACTCGTCGGCGTCCTGGAAGCGGTCGTCCGGGTTCTTGGCGAGCGAGCGCAGCACCAGCGCGTCGAGGCCGGCCGGCACCCGGCCGTTGGCCTGCGAGGGCGGCACCGGCGGGTCCTGGACGTGCTGGTAGACCACCGACAGCGGGGTGTCGCCGGTGAACGGCGGTCGCACCGTGAGCAGTTCGTAGAGCATGCAGCCGGCCGCGTACAGGTCCGAGCGGTGGTCGACCGGCTTGCCGAGCGCCTGCTCGGGCGAGAGGTACTGCGGGGTGCCCATGACCATGCCGGTCTGGGTCATCGTGGTGGCCCCGCCGGTCAGCGCCCGGGCGATGCCGAAGTCCATCACCTTGACCGCGCCGGCGTTGGTGATGCTCACGTTGGCGGGCTTGATGTCGCGGTGGACGATGCCGCTGCGGTGGCTGTAGGCGAGCGCCTCCAGCACCCCGGCGATGATGATCAGCGCCTGGTCGACCGGCGGCGCCTCCTCGTCCGCCAGCAGCTCGCGGACGGTGCGGCCCTCGACCAGCTCCATCACGATGTACGGCGTGGACTCGTCCCCGTCGTACTCCTCGCCGGTGTCGTAGACCGCGACGATCGAGTGGTGGTTGAGCGCCGCGACGGCGTGTGCCTCGCGGGTGAAGCGCAGCCGGGCGACGTCGTCCTGGGCCAGCTCGCCACGCAGCAGCTTGACCGCGACGGTGCGGCCGAGCCGCACGTCCTCGGCGGCGAACACCTCGGCCATGCCGCCGCGCCCGAGCCGGTAGGTCAGCCGGTAACGGCCGTCCCCGACGGTGCTCAGCGGCACGGCGGTGCCGCGGCCCGGGGTGTGCGGGCCGCCCGTGGCGACCGGCGGCAGCGCCGAGGTCGGGGCCTCGCCGCCGGGCTCGGGAATCCTCGGGGTTCCGCCGGTCCGGCCGACCGCCCGGACACCCGCGTCGTCGTCCGGCTGCTGCGTCTGTGCCATCGCTCCTCGCCCCGGGCGTTCGCTCGGATCGCGGTGCCCTGTCGCTTACGTATCCCCGAACGCTACCGCCTCCGGCGGACGACCGTGGTACCCCCGAACCTGCCGGAAACCGTCAGAGCAGGCCATTCCGGTCGGCCGGGAGGTCGAGGACCAGCACGTCGGCGGGACGGTCCGCGTGGCTGAACTTGCCGCCCGTCTTCTCGTCCGCCTTGTTGACCACGATCGCGATGATGATGCCCGCGAGCACCAGCACGCCGACGATGATCCCGATCACGACCACGGCCGTCGAGCAGCCGCCGCCGCTGGTGGGCGCCTTCGGCTGCTGGTACGGCGGCATCGGCTGCGGCATCGGCTGCGGCGGCGGGGTGTGCGCCCCCTGCTGGAGGTACTGCGGGTGCGGCGTGTGCGGGGCCTGCGGCCGCGGGGTCTGGTAGGCGGGCGGCGGGGTCTGGTACTGCTGCCCGCCCTGCTGGAGGTACTGCGGGTGCGGGGTGTGCGGGGCCTGCGGCTGCGGCGTCTGGTAGGCGGGCGGCGGCGTCCGGTACTGCTGGGCCCCCTGCTGGAGGTACTGCGGCTGGGGCGTCTGCGGGGCCTGCGGAGCGGCGTGCACCGAGCGCGGGCCCTCGTTGATCACCAGCGGGGTGCTGGCCTGCAGCCGGTGCCCGTTGTCGCCGCCCTTGGCGGCCGCGATCAGCCGCTCCGCCTCGTCCCGCATCGCCGCCGCGCTCTGGAACCGGTGCGCCGGGTCCTTGCGCAGCGCCTGGGCGACGAAGGCGTCCACCTCGGGCGTGATCGAGCGGTTGAGGGTGGAGGGGGCCGGCGGCTCCTCCTGGACGTGCTTGTAGGCGATCGAGAACGCCGAGTCCCCGTCGAAGACCAGCTGCCCGGTGATCATCTCGAAGAGCATCACGCCGACCGAGTAGAGGTCGGAGCGGGCGTCCACCGGCTTGCCGAGCGCCTGCTCGGGCGAGAGGTACTGCGGGGTGCCGACCACCATGCCGGTCTGCGTCATCGACGTGACGCCGGATTCCAGCGCACGGGCGATGCCGAAGTCCATGACCTTGACGTTGCCCTTGCGGTCGAACATGACGTTGCCGGGCTTGATGTCGCGGTGCACCAGGCCCATGTCGTGCGAGGCCTCCAGCGCGTTCAGCACGCCGACGGTGACCTTCAGGGCCTCCTCGGCCGGCATCGCGCCGTACTGGCCGACCGCCTCGTTGATCGCCTCGCGCAGGCCGTTGCCGTCGATCAGCTGCATCACGATGTACGGCGTGCTGGAGCCGTCCGGGGCGATGTCCTCGCCGCTGTCGTACACGGTGACGATGTTCGGGTGCTCCAGCCGGGCCACCGCCTGGGCCTCGCGGCGGAACCGCTCCTTGAACGAGTCGTCCCGGCCCAGCTCGCTGTGCATGCTCTTCAGCGCGACCTGCCGGTCCAGCACGCGGTCGTGGGCGAGGTGCACGGAGGCCATGCCGCCCTCGCCCAGCAGCCGCTGCAGCACATAGCGGCCGTTGCCCAGGGAGAAGCCCTCGACCGCCGCGTTGCCGTGCTCGCTCATGGTCCTCTGCTCCCCCTCGGCGCGGCCGTGCTCGCCGCAACCTGACGTTCGGTCTCGTCCGTGCGTGGTGGGCCCGGCCCGCTGGCCTGGCGGGCCCCTGCCGCGGCGGTTCCACCGGCCGGCGACAGGGGCCAGGGTATCGGCTCGCGCCGACGGTGATCGGTCCAGGGCCGGGGCCGGTCCCGGCCCGGGGGCCGCCCGGCCCGGCGGCCCGGGGCCGGGGAGGATCGTCGTGGTACGTCCGGTCCGACGGCGGTCCGGGCGGCCCGGAGGCGCCTACCGGCGGGTACCGCCGGGTGCGGCTACAGGTAGGGGCCGGAGCGGATGCCGCGGCCCTGGCCCGGCTCGTCCTCGTCCGGCTCGCCGCTGTGCAGCCCGGGCGGCAGCGCCCGCCGCATCTGCTCCAGCTGCGCCCGCGCCGCCATCTGCTGCGCGAACAGGGCGGTCTGGATGCCGTGGAACAGGCCCTCCAGCCAGCCGACCAGCTGGGCCTGGGCGATCCGCAGCTCGGCCTCGGTCGGGATGGTGTCGTCGGTGAACGGCAGCGACAGCCGCTCCAGCTCGGCGACCAGCTCCGGGGCCAGCCCCAGTTCGAGCTCCTTGATCGAGCTCGCGTGGATGTCCTTCAGCCGGACCCGGCTCGCCTCGTCGAGAGGCGCCGCCCGGACCTCCTCCAACAGCTGCTTGATCATGCTGCCGATGCGCATGACCTTGGCGGGCTGCTCGACCATCTCGGTCACCGGGAGCTCGCGCGGCACGTCGCCCTCGTCGTCCCCGTCCCCAGCCGCACCGGCGAACCCCTGGCCCACGGGCAGCCCGTCCGGTCCGACGATCAGCACCTTCTGGCCGTCCTGCGACTGCCCGCCGCCAGCCCGGAAGGGCTCCTGCGACGGGCGCTCGTTCATCGGATTCGTCATGAACAACATTCTCTCTCACTGGGGTTGGTCGGGCGGAAGCCCCCGGTCGTCCCGCCGTCCTGCGCCACCCGTGACGACGCTACGCCTCCGGACGCCCTGCGGGAATCCGTACGGATACTCAGTTCCCGCACCCGGTCCGCCGACCGGCCACCGGCCGCCCGGCGACGGCACCCCGGCCCCGCGCACGGCGGTCCGCCGCTCCGTGGCCGCCGAAACCCCGGGCCCGCTCCGGGCGCGCCGCGCCCCGCCGGGCCCCAGCCCTTGCGCTACCGCAGCCCCGGCCCTGGGGGCTCAGTCCTTGCGCAGCCGCAGGCCGACCAGGCCCAGGCCGCAGCCGATCAGGCCCAGGCCGACGCCCAGCGGGAGCTGGGTGGTGGAGGCGTCCTGCCAGCGGGCGGGGAAGAGCGCGGGCACCCCGGCCACGGCCGCTACCGGCTGTCCGGCGACCGCCTCGGCCGTGTTCGCCGCGGCCGGGTCCGGGACGGCGGCCGCGCCGGGGGCCTCGGCCTCCGCGGCGTCCCCGTCGGCCTCCGGCTGCTCGGCCCCGACGGCCTGGTCCGGGGCCTCTTCCGGGGTCTGCTCGGCAGCCTGGTCGGGGGCCTGCTCGACGGCCTGGTCGACGGCCTGGTCGGCGGCCTGGTCCGGCAGCTGCTCGGGGGCCTGCTCGGGGGCCTGCTCCACGGCGGTGTCGGAGCGCTCGGGCAGCGAGGCCAGGTGGTGCCGGTGGGCCTGCGGGGCGCTGCCGGCCGGGTGCGGACGCGGCAGCGGTCGCCGCGGCGGCGCGGCCACCGGCCCGGGGACGCCCGGTTCGTCGTCGGCTTCGTCGTCCTGCTCGGCGGCCGGCCCACCGCCCGGCTCGGCACGCGTCCCCGCGTCCGGCGAGGGATGCGCCGCCGGCAGGGGGAGCGCCCCCGGCGAGGGCAGCGCCACCGCCGCCGAGGCGGCGGCCAGCGGGAGCGTGAGCCCCAGCACGGCCGCCGCGAACAGCCGCTGGGCGCGGCCCGGAGAACGGCGGGACGGACGACGGTGGTGCGGCGCGACGGGCAGCGGCCCGAGGGATGCGTGCGGAGATGCGGCCACGGTCGGAGTCCTTCCGACGGCCGACGGCGCCCGGGGGCGGGATCGGCGGCGGGACTGCTCCGGACCAGATTCGCACGCGCCCGCCGTTACGGCATTTCGGGCAATTCACACCCGTCCGGCCGCCGCCCCGCCACCGGGGTCCCCGGTGCTCAGGCCCGCAGCACGACCTTCCCGACCTGCTCCCCGCGCTCCAGCACCCGGTGCGCCTCGGCCACCTCGGCCAGTGGCAGCACCCGGTCCACCACCGGCTTCACCACCCCGGACTCGACCAGCGGCCACACGTGCTCCCGCACCGCCGCCACGATCGCCGCCTTCTCCGCCAGCGGCCGCCCGCGCAGGTTGGTGGCGATCACCGCCCCGCGCTTGCGCAGCAGCGTGTTGAGGTCGAGCTCGCCCTTCACCCCGCCCTGGAGTCCGATGATCACCAGCCGCCCGTTGACCGCCAGCGCGTCCACGTTCCGCTGGAGGTACTTGGCGCCCATGATGTCCAGGATCACGTCCGCCCCGGCCCCGTCGGTGGCCTCCCGGAGCACCTCGACGAAGTCCTGCTCGCGGTAGTCGATCAGGATGTCCGCGCCCAGCTCGGCGCAGCGCGCCAGCTTCTCCGGGCCGCCCGCGGTAACCGCGACCCGGGCGCCGACCGCCTTGGCCAGCTGGATCGCCATCGTCCCGATCCCGCTCGCGCCGCCGTGCAGCAGCACCGTCTCCCCGGGCCGCAGGTGCGCGGTGAGGAAGACGTTGGACCACACCGTGCAGGCGACCTCGGGCAGTGCCGCGGCCTGCTCGGCGGACAGCCCCGCGGGCAGCGGCAGCAGCTGCCCGGTCGGCACCGCGACCCGCTGCGCGTAGCCGCCGCCGGCCAGCAGAGCGCACACCTCGTCGCCGACCGCCCAGCCGGCCACCCCGGGCCCGAGCGCGACGATCCGCCCGGCGCACTCCAGCCCCGGGTAGGGCGGAGCGCCGGGCGGCGGGTTGTAGAAGCCCTGCCGCTGGAGCAGGTCGGCGCGGTTGACGGCGGTGGCCGCCACCTCGACCAGGACCTCGCCCTCGGCGGGGACCGGGTCGGGCACCTCGGCCCAGACCAGTGCCTCGGGACCGCCGGGTACGGGAATCGTCATCGCATGCATGCCCCGAACCTACTGCGGGCGGGGGCGGTTCCACGGCGCGGCTCAACCGGTCGGCGCGGCTCGACCCGTGGGCGACGCTCGACCCGCCCGTGGGCGCGGCTCAGCCCGTCGGCGCGGCCGCGCTGGACTTGATGACGATCACCCGGTCGGTGAGCTGGAGCACGGCGGCCTCCGGCTCGGTGTAGTTGAGCACCCGTCGGCCCCGGACCACCGCGACCACCAGGTCCGCGCACTCGCGCGGGCTGTGCCCGGCCTCGGCCCGGGTGACCGGGCGCTCCACCACGTCCAGCCCGTTGCCGTACGTCAGCAGGTCCTCCATCACCGCCCCGGCGTGCGGGCTGAGCATCGACAGCCCGAGCAGCCGCCCGGCCGAACTGGAGCTGGTCACCACGACGTCGGCGCCGCTCTGCCGCAGCAGCGGCGCGTTCTCGTCCTCCCGTACGGCGGCGACCACGGTGGCGGCCTTGTTCAACTGGCGGGCCGTCAGCGTGATCAGCACGGCGGTGTCGTCCCGCTCCGGCGCGACCACCACCCGCGCGGCGGTGGGCAGCCCGGCGCGCACCAGGGTGTCGGTGCGGGTGGCGTCGCCGACCACCCCGACCAGGCCGTGCTGGGCGGCGGCGTCGACCACCTTGCGCTGCGGGTCGACGACGACGATCTCCTCCTTCTTCACCCCCTGCCCGATCAGGGTGTCGACGGCGCTGCGGCCCTTCGTCCCGTAGCCGATGACGACGGTGTGCTCGCGCACGGTGGACCTCCAGCGGTTCAACCGCCATTGCAGGCGGGTCCGTTCGGTGAGCACCTCCAGGGTGGTGCCGACCAGGATGATCAGGAACACCACGCGCAGCGGGGTGATCACGAAGATGTTGGTGAGCCGGGCGCCGTCGCTGAACGGGGTGATGTCGCCGTACCCGGTGGTGGAGAGCGTCACGGTGGCGTAGTACGCCGCGTCCAGGAAGCTCAGCCCGCCGCCGGCGTTGTCGTTGTAGCCGTCCCGGTCGAGGTAGACGATGAACGTGGTGGCGACCAGGACGGCGAGCGCCAGCAGCAGCCGGGAGCCGACCTGCCGCACGGCGGGCTCGGCCCGTCGGGCGGGCAGCACGATCCCGGCGTCCGCCCACGGCTCGGTGCCGGGCGCGAGGTTGCGTCGGATCCGGCTCATGCGCCCACCCCGGCGGCCCCCGCGCCGGACGCGCGGCTCTTGACGGTTCCCTCGTTCACGGCACCTCCAGCAGTTCGACCGTCTCCCCCGCCGCCGCCCCGCCGGGCGGCACCACGGCGAGCGCCTCGGCCCGGGCGAGCCCGCGCAGCATCGCCGGGCCGTCGAAGGCCAGCGGCAGGACGCCCTCGGCGGTCCGCCGGACCGGCTGGAGCCGGGTGTCCGTCCGGTGCCCGGCCAGCGGGGCCGCGGCCGGGGCGAGGGCGGGCGGGCCGACGGTCCGTCCGCTGCGGGCGTGCAGCAGCGGCAGGACGAGGGTGACCATCCCGGCGACGGCGGCCAGCGGGTTGCCCGGCAGGCCCACCAGGTGGCGGCCGCCGGGGAGTTCGGCCAGCAGCATGGGGTGCCCCGGCCGGACGGCGACGCCGTCCACCAGCAGTCGGGCGCCGGCCTCGGCGAGCGCCCGGTGCAGGAAGTCGACCGGTCCGGCGGCCGTTCCGCCGGTGGTGACCACCAGATCGGCGGTGGAGTGCCGCAGCGCGTCCCGGAGCAGCCCGAAGTCGTCCCGGACGTACCCGACCTCGGGCGTCCCGGCGCCGGCGGCCCGCAGCCAGGGCGGCAGCAGCGGCCCGAGCGCGTCCCGGACCAGGCCCGACCCGGGCACCCCGGAGGTGAGCAACTCGTCCCCCAGGACGAGCAGTCGGACCTCCGGACGGCGGCGGACCGGCAGCCGGTCGTGGCCGCAGGCGGCGGCCAGGCCGAGCACGGCCGGCCCGACCGGGGTGCCGGACGGCAGCAACTCCTCGCCCAGGCGGCACTCCTGGCCGCGCGGGCGGACGTCCTGGCCGGTGGTCAGCGGCCGCGGGCCGCGGTCGTGCAGCAGCGCGGCGTCCGTCCACCCGTGCTCACGGCGCAGTACGGCGGTGGCGCCGGGCGGCAGTTGGGCGCCGGTGGCGATCTCCACGGCGGTGCCGTCGGCCAGCGGCGCCGGCTCGGCCCGTCCGGCCAGCACCCGGCCGGCGACCCGCCACGGGCCGGGACCGGCGACCGCCCAGCCGTCCATCGCGGAGGTGTCGAAGGCGGGCAGGTCGGTCAGCGCGCCGAGCGGCTCGGCGAGGGTGCGGCCGAGCGCCTCGGCCAGCGGGACGGGGACCCCGGGCAGCGGGCGCAGCCCGGCCCGGCGCGCGGTCTCCCGGGCGCCGGGCCAGCTCAGCACGCCGGGACCGGTGGACGGTGCGGCCACGGTCGGCTGTCCGACCGCGCTCACGACTCGCCCGGCCGGTCGGCGGGGCCCCAGCCCTCGGCGAGGGCCTCGGTCCGCCGGGCCGCCTCGGCGACGGCCGCCGCCCCGCCGCCCCGCTGGGCGGCCGCGTAGCCGATCAGGAAGGCGGTCAGCGGCGCGGCCGGCCGGGCCACCCCGTGCGCGACCACCCGGGCCGTGTCGAGCAGACCGTGGACGTCGACGTCCAGGTCGATGCCCAGGTCGGCCTTGACCTCGGCGATCCAGTCATCCAGCGTGCGCTCCATGCGCCCATGCTGCCTGATCGGTGGTTTCCCGAAGTGTTCGCCCCGTGTGCGGGGCGCGTCGTTTCGCTCACACGTCGGTGGCCGGGGCGGTGCGATTCAGGTCCGGTCGCGCTCGCGGGCCTGCTCCAGGTCCTCCCAGGTGTCGCAGTCGTAGGCGACGTTGTCGGTGTCGGCCACCCGCAGCCGGGGCAGTCCGCCGACCAGGCGGCGCAGCGGCTGGTCGGCGGGATCGCCGAGGGCGGCCAGCGCGGCGCGCAGCGGGGCGGTGCGGTAGGCGGCGGCGAGCGGCTGGTCGCGGCCGCCCGCGTCGACCAGCACGGCGGCGTCCCCGTGCGCCCCGGCCCGGTCGAGGGCGGCGACCAGCCGGTCCACCGTCCGCCGGTCCAGGAAGGGCAGGTCGGCGGCGAGCAGCAGCACGGTGTCCGCGGTGACCAGGTCGAGCCCGGCCGCGACGGCGGCGACCGGCCCGCCGCCGGGCGGCCGCTCCCTGGTCCAGTGGACGCCGCCGCGCGCGGTCGGCCGGACCGGGCCGACCACGACGGTGGTGCGGGCGCCCGCGCAGGCGGCGAGCACTCGGTCGAGCAGGGTGGTCCCGCCGACCGTCAGCCCGGGCTTGTCGGCCCCGCCGAGGCGCCGGGCGGCCCCGCCCGCCGGGACGATCACGTCGTACGGCGTCATGCGGCCAGTATCCGCCCTACGCCTGCTCGGGCCCGCCGTCCTCCTCGGACTCCCGGTCCTCCCCCGCTGCCTCGGCCCCGGCCGCCACGGTCCCGGCCGCGCGGGCGGTGTTGGCCGCCGCGCCCAGCTGCAGGAAGGACGGCAGGGTCAGCTCCCCATACCGCTCGTTCATCGCCGTGACCAGCGCCTCCGGGTCGTCCGGGTGCTCGGCCAGCAGCCGGTCGAAGTCCTGGAGGTACTCGCCGGTGAAGGCCAGCACCCGGGCGGCGTCGTCGCCCTGGTCCGGGGCCCGGTGGCCGGCGATCACCCGGTCCGCGCCGAGGTCGGCGATCCGGCCGAGGTTGTGCCCCCAGGTGGTGCGCTGGGCCGGGGTGGTGTCGGCGGTCCAGACGTGGGTGCCGTTGTGGACGAAGTCCCCGGCGATCACGGTGCGGATGCTCGGCACGTGGACGACCGTGGAGTCCCCGCAGTCGGCCTGGCCGAGCAGCAGCACGGGGATCACCTGGCGGTCCAGCATCAGCGGCTGCGGCAGCAGCGGGGCGGGGATCAGCGGGTGGTCCGGGATGTCGTCGCCGTACACCGGCTTCCACTGCGCGACCTTGGCGGCGACGGTGCGCCGGATGCCCTCGACCACGGCCGGGGCGGCCAGCAGCTGCGCGTCGGGGAAGAGCCGCAGCACCTCCTCGGCGCCGAAGTAGTGGTCCGGGTGCTGGTGGGTGACGACGACGGCGAGCAGGCGTCTGCCCTTGCCGGCGACCCACTCGGCCAGCTCGCGCCCGGCGCTGCGGGTCAGCTGGGCGTCCACCAGGATCGCGGTCCGCTCGCCGAGGATCAGTGTCGAGGTGGCGAAGAAGGCCGACTCGGGGCCGGTGAAGACGGCGACCTCCAGCGGCCGGGCCGGCTGCCCGGGCTCGGGCGGCACCGCGCCCGCGGCCGGCCGGGCCTGGGCACGCTCCGCGCCGGCGCTCTCCTCGGACGGGGACGTCGTCACGGGCTGCTCCCTCTGGTCGGCGGTCGGATTCCCTGCGCCCTACAGCATGGGAGCACCGACGGCCGATTGCGCGGAAGGCGCGCCCGGTGGGGCGCGCCTCCGGTGCACGTCACACCGCGGCTCGGGCGGCCGCTTCCTTGGCCCGGCGGGCGGCCTGCTCCAGGGCCTGGGCCTTGGACTCGACGGCCTTCGGGACGAAGTCGGCCATCGCCGGGACGGCGGCCGCCAGGGTGAACTCCGGGACGATGAAGTCGACCTCCAGCCCGAGCATGCCGGTCAGCACCTTCTCCAGGTAGGTGGTGACGAACTCGAACGGCTCGCGCGGGGCGCCGGGCGCGTACGAGCCGCCGCGGGAGGCGACCACGGTGACCGGGGTGCCCTTGGCGGAGGGCGTCTCGCCGGCGGTGCGGCCGACCAGGATCACGTGGTCCAGCCAGGTCTTGAGGGTCGACGGGATCGTGAAGTTGTACATCGGGCTGCCGATCAGCACGGCGTCGGCCTGCTCCAGCTCGGCCATCACCTGCTCGCGCAGCGCGAAGGCGGCGGCCTGCTCGGCGCTGTGGGCCTCGGCGGGGGCGAATCCGGCGCTGATGCCGTGCCCGTCGAGGTGCGGGAGGGGGTCGGCGGCGAGGTCCCGGTAGATCACCGTGCCCTCGGGGTGCTCGGCCTGCCAGGCGGCGCGGAAGGCGGCGGTGACCTCGCGGGAGACGGAGCCGTCGGCGATCGCGGAGGAGTCGAGGTGCAGGAGCGTGGGCATGGCAGTGCCTCCAGATAATAAGTAGCTGCTGATTTCGCTGCGACTGCAATTACAGTAGCAGCTTACTTTTCTACAGTCACTAGTAGGGGTTCGAGTAGGCTGGACCCATGGCCGAGCACGAGGCAGTGACCGACGGAGTCCCGACCGCCACCGACGCGTGCGGCGCCGAGGGCCCCGGCCCGTGCCGCAACGTCGACCTGGCCCTCACCCGGGTGTTCACCCTGCTCGGCAAGCGCTGGACCGGCATGCTGCTGGGCGTCCTCACCAACGGCGGCCCCGCGTACTTCTCCGAGCTGCGCCGCGCCGTCCCGGGCATCAGCGAGCGGATGCTCTCCGACCGGCTGACCGAGCTGGCCGAGGCCGGGCTGGTCGTCCGCGAGGTCGACGCCGGCCCGCCGCTGCGGGTCAGCTACCGGCTCACCGAGGCCGGCTTCGCGCTCAAGCCCGCGCTCACCGAACTGGCGGTCTGGGCCGACCGCTACCTGCCGGAGGGCGTGCTCAGGACCGGCTGCTGAGCCCCCCGGGCGCCCGGCGCACCTCCCCCGGACATGCGGAAGGGCCCGTCCACCGGTTCGGTGGACGGGCCCTTCAGCCAGGAACGGTTCGGTCGGTCAGCGCTTCGCGGTGGCCCCGCGCAGCTTGGCCAGCCGGTCGGTGACACCCCAGGTGGTCACCCGCCACAGCGCCTCGACCACGATGCCGCGGCTCATCTTGGACGCCCCCAGCTCGCGCTCGACGAAGGTGATCGGCACCTCGGCGACCTTGAACCCGGCCTTCACCGTGCGCCAGGCCAGGTCGACCTGGAAGCAGTACCCGGCCGAGGCGACCTCGTCCATGCCCAGGCCCAGCAGGGTCTCCTTGCGGAACGCCCGGTAGCCGCCGGTGACGTCCCGGATCGGCACGCCCAGCATCAGCCGCGAGTAGGTCGAGCCGCCGCGCGAGAGCAGCAGCCGGGACTTCGGCCAGTTCACCACCCGGCCGCCCGGCACCCAGCGCGAGCCCAGCACCAGGTCGGCGCCGCGCAGCGCGCCCAGCAGCCGGTCCAGCTCCTCGGGCTGGTGCGAGCCGTCCGCGTCCATCTCGACCAGGACGTCGTAGCCGTTGTCGATGCCCCAGCGGAAGCCCGCGAGGTAGGCGGCCCCGAGGCCCTCCTTGCCCTTGCGGTGCATGACGTGGACGTGCTCGTCCTCGACGGCCAGCTTGTCGGCCAGCTCGCCGGTGCCGTCGGGGCTGTTGTCGTCGGCGACCAGGACGTGCGCCTCGGGGACGGCGGCACGGACCCGGCCGACGATCCGCTCGACGTTCTCCGCCTCGTTGTAGGTCGGGATGATCACCAGGACCTTGCCGAGATCAGCAAAACTCTGCTGGTTCACGGTCACGTACAAACCTCTCGGCCGATGACGGGGGGTCTCGGAACACCGGCGCCCGCACTCTGGAACGCGGCTCCGCCGGCAGCCCGCCGGGAGGACCTCGGTGGCGAACTGCGCGCAGGGCGGAGGCTACTGCGTCCTGGCATCCTACTACCGCGCCGGGAACCGCAGGTCCGGCCGTGGCACTCCCACCCGGTGGCCACCGTTTCCCCGTGGGTGACACCGTTCGGCTAGGGTCGTTTCCCTTGCCCGTGCCCGGACCGCCCGCACCGCCGGGCCCGCCCCGGCGATCCGGACTCGGGACATCCGGGGCCGCCCAGACTGCGAAGGAGTAGGACCGCGCGCATGGACAGGCTCGTCAACACCGTCCGCCCGTACGCCTGGGGGTCGCTCACCGCCCTGCCCGAGCTGCTCGGGCAGCGGCCGACCGGTGAACCGCAGGCCGAGCTGTGGATGGGCGCCCACCCCGGCGCCCCGTCCCGCGCCGACCGCGGCGAGGGCCCGCGCCGGCTGGACGAGCTGATCGCGGCCGACCCCGAGGGCGAGCTGGGCACCGCGAGCGTGGCCAGGTTCGGCCCGACCCTGCCGTTCCTCTTCAAGGTGCTGGCCGCGGGCATCCCGCTGTCCATCCAGGCCCACCCCACGCTCGACCAGGCCCGGGCCGGCTTCGCCGCCGAGAACGCCCTCGGGATCCCCCTGGACGCCCCCGAGCGCAACTACCGGGACGCCAACCACAAGCCCGAAATGGTCTGCGCGCTGGGCGACTTCGACGGCCTGTGCGGCTTCCGGCGGCCCGCCGACGCGGCCCGGCTGCTGACCGGGCTCGGGGTGCCCGGGCTCGCCCCGGTGATCGGGCGGCTGGCCGCCGAGGACACCTCCGAGGCGCTGCGCGGCGCCCTGACCGCCGCCCTCGCGCTGGACCCGGAGACCGTCCGGCGGACCGTCGAGGTGCTGGCGGCGACCGACCCGGACGGGGAGTACGCCCCGTACGCCCGGATCGCCGAGGACTTCCCGGACGACCGCGGCGTGGTCGCCGGCATGCTGCTCAACCACGTCCGGCTGCGGGCCGGCCAGGCGCTCTACCTGGGCGCCGGGGTCCCGCACGGCTACCTGTCCGGCGTCTGCGTCGAGCTCCAGGCCAACTCCGACAACGTGCTGCGGGCCGGCCTCACCCCCAAGCACATCGACGTGCCGGAGCTGCTGAAGGTCGTGGTCTTCGAGGCCGGCGCCCCCGAGCCGCTGGAGCCGGCCCCGGTCGAGGGCACCCCGGGCGAGGAGCTCTACCCCGTCCCGATCGACGAGTTCCGGCTCTCCCGCTTCGTCCTGGACGGCGCCGAGCGCGAGATCGACGGCCGCACCCCGCAGATCCTGCTCTGCACCGAGGGCGCCACCCGGCTGACCGCCGCCGACGGCACCGTCCTGGACCTGGCCCGCGGCCAGGCCGCCTTCCTCCCCGCCACCGGCACCCCGACCCGCCTCTCCGGCACCGGCGGCACGCTCTTCCGCGCCACCGTCACCGTCTGACCGCTCCGGACGGGGCCCGGGCTCAGTCCCGGGTCATGTCGACGAAGCGCGAGTAGTGGCCCTGGAAGGCCACCGTGATCGTCGCGGTCGGACCGTTACGGTGCTTGGCGACGATCAGGTCGGCCTCGCCCGCGCGCGGGGACTCCTTCTCGTAGGCGTCCTCGCGGTGCAGCAGGATGACCATGTCGGCGTCCTGCTCGATCGAGCCGGACTCGCGGAGGTCCGAGACCATCGGCCGCTTGTCGGTGCGCTGCTCGGGACCACGGTTCAGCTGGGACAGCGCGATGACCGGGACTTCCAGCTCCTTGGCCAGCAGCTTGAGGTTACGGGACATGTCCGAGACCTCCTGCTGACGGTTCTCGGCCCGCCGGGAACCGCCGGACTGCATCAGCTGGAGGTAGTCGATGACGACCAGCTTGATGTCGTTGCGCTGCTTCAGCCGGCGGCACTTGGCGCGGATCTCCATCATCGACAGGTTCGGCGAGTCGTCGATGAACAGCGGCGCCTCGCTGACGTCGGGCATCCGGCGGGCCACCCGCGTCCAGTCGTCGTCCGTCATGTTCCCGGAGCGCATGTGGTGCAGCGCCACCCGGGCCTCGGCGGAGAGCAGGCGCATGGCGATCTCGTTACGGCCCATTTCGAGCGAGAAGATCACGCTCGGCAGCTTGTGGTGGATCGAGCAGGCCCGGGCGAAGTCCAGCGCCAGAGTGGACTTGCCCATCGCGGGACGGGCCGCGATGACGATCATCTGGCCGGGGTGGAGGCCGTTGGTGAGCTGGTCGAAGTCGGCGAAGCCGGTGGGGACGCCGGACATCTCGCCGTTGCGGGAGCCGATCGCCTCGATCTCGTCGAGGGCGCCCTCCATGATGTCGGAGAGCGGGGCGTAGTCCTCGTTGGTGCGCTGCTCGGTGACGGCGTAGATCTCCGCCTGGGCGGCGTTGACGATCTCGTCCACGTCGCCCTCGGCCGCGTAGCCCATGCCGGCGATCCGGGTGCCCGCCTCGACCAGCCGGCGCAGCACCGCGCGCTCGTGCACGATCTGGGCGTAGTACTCGGCGTTGGCCGCGGTCGGGACGGAGTTGACCAGGGTGTGCAGGTAGGAGGCGCCGCCGACGCGCTGGAGCTCGCCGCGCTTGGTCAGCTCGCCGGCCACGGTGATCGGGTCGGCCGGCTCGCCGCGGGCGTAGAGGTCGAGGATCGCGCCGTGGACCATCTCGTGCGCGGGCCGGTAGTAGTCGACCGGCTTGAGCACCTCGACCACGTCGGCGATGGCGTCCTTGGAGAGCAGCATGCCGCCGAGGACGGACTTCTCGGCGTCCAGGTCCTGCGGCGGGACGCGCTCGAAGCCGTCCACGCCCCCGCCCCCGTCGCCGCCGCCCTCGTCCCGGCGCTGCCAGCCGCCGTCCTTCCGGTCGCCCTTGCCGCCCTTCTGGAAGCCGCCCTTCTGGCCGTCACGGCCACCGCCCTGACCGCCCTGGCCACGGCCGCGCGAGACCGGCAGCCGGTCCCCCGGGCCGTCCGGGAAGGGGGCGTCGTCGAAGGCGCCGGCCGGGAAGGGGTCCTCGGCGGGCTGCCAGTCCTCCTCCGGCGGCGGGGCGTCGTGGTCGTCGTACTGGGGGCCGGTCACGCGTGTTCCCCGATCAGCGAGTGGTGCGAAGGTGGAGCGGGCTTGCCGGTGGCTGGGTGGAGCGGAGCCGCTCCTCTTTGTACGCCACGGTCCCGACAAAACGGACGCCGGGGCGGCGGGAGTGTCGGGCGGAGGGCCCACGCTAAGGCGCCGGACGCCGTTGCGCCAAGGCGGTTATCCACAGGGGGTGTGGATGACCGGCCCCGTCCTGTGGAGAACTGCCGCAAAGCTGTGGACACCCCTGTGGACGTCCCTGTGGATAACCGAACAATCGATCCACCGTCAACCTGTTGACCTGGGATTACCTCTTCCCGGTCCTGTGCATGAGAAATTCTTCACACACCTCCGAACGGCTGTGGGCGCAGAGCGGACGAACCGCGCCGCTCAAGATTTCGAGTAATAGTCACTAGGCCCTTACATCCATTACCTGTGGATGAGTAGCCTGGAGCCCATGACCGCCTCGCCCCCGACCCCGGCCCCGAAGCCCTCGCGACGCCGGCACGACCGGGAGATCCTCGCCCTGGCCGTCCCGGCCTTCGGCGCGCTCGTCGCCGAACCGCTCTTCCTGATGGCCGACTCGGCGATCGTCGGCCACCTCGGCACCCCCCAGCTGGCCGGGGTGGGCGTCGCCTCCGCCGCGCTCTCCACCGCGACCGGCGTGTTCGTCTTCCTCGCCTACGCGACCACCGCGGCGGTCGCCCGCCGGATCGGCGCCGGGGACCGCCGGGGCGCCGTGCAGCAGGGCATCGACGGCATCTGGCTCGCCCTGGGCCTGGCCGTCCCGGTGGTCCTCCTCACCCTGGTGCTGGCCCCCTGGGCGGCCGACGCGCTGGGCGCCTCGGCGACCGCCGCGCCGCACGCGGTGACGTACCTGCGGATCAGCTCGCTGGGCATCCCGGCGATGCTCATGGTGCTGGCCGCCACCGGGGTGCTGCGCGGCCTCCAGGACACCCGCACGCCGCTGGTGGTGGCCGTCGCGGGCTTCGCCGCCAACATCGGCCTGAACGCCGGCCTGGTGTACGGCGCCGGGCTCGGGGTGGCCGGCTCGGCCTGGGGCACCGTGCTCGCCCAGACCGGGATGGCCGCCGCCTACCTGGTCGTGGTGGTCCGCGGCGCCCGCCGGGAAGGGGCCTCGCTGCGGCCGGACACCGCGGGCATCCGGGCCAGTGCCAGGGCCGGCGGCCCGCTGCTGGTCCGGACGATCAGCCTGCGCGCGGTGCTGATGACCGCCACCGCGGTCGCCGCCCGGCTCGGCGACGACCAGGTCGCCGCCCACCAGATCACCATGGCGCTGTTCAACTTCCTGGCCTTCGCGCTGGACGCGATCGCGATCGCCGGACAGGCCATCATCGGCCGCTACCTGGGCGCCTCGGACGTCCCCGGCGCCAGGGCCGCCACCCGGCGGATGGTCGAGTGGGGCGTCGTCTCCGGGCTGGTGCTCGGCCTGCTGGTGGTGGTCGCCCGCCCGCTGTACGTCCCGCTCTTCACACCCGATCCGGCCGTCCGGGCCCAGCTGGACACCGCCCTGCTGCTGCTCGCGCTCACCCAGCCGGTGGCCGGCCCGGTCTTCGTGCTGGACGGCGTGCTGATGGGCGCCGGGGACGGCCGCTACCTGGCCTGGGCCGGGCTCGCCACCCTGGCGGTGTTCGTCCCGGTGGCCCTGGCGGTGCCGGCCACCGGCACCGGACTGGCCGGGCTCTGGTGGGCGATGAACCTGTTCATGCTGCTGCGGGCCGGCTTCCTGGCCTGGCGCGCCCGCGGCGGCAAGTGGCTGGTCACCGGAGCGGTGCGCGGCTGAGACCCGAAGAGAACCGGGCCGGAAAAGACCGAGGGCCGGACTCCCGGAGGAGTCCGGCCCTCAGGCCTTGTGCTCTACGGAGCTCAGGCAGCCACGACGGCGACGTCGAGGTTGGCCACGACGTCCGAGTGCAGCTTGACCGAGACCTTGTGGGAGCCCACGGTCTTGATCGGCGAGGCGATCGCGACGGCGCGCTTGTCCACGGCCGGGCCGCCGGCGGCCTTGATGGCCTCGACGACGTCGGCCTGGGTCACCGAGCCGAACAGACGGCCGGCGTCGCCCGAGCGGACGGCCAGCTTGACCTGGACGCCCTCGAGCTGACCCTTGACCGCGGTGGCGGCCTCGAGGGTCTGGATCTCGTGGATCTTCCGGGCGCGACGGATGGCGTCGACGTCCTTCTGACCACCCTTGGTCCAGCGGATGGCGAAGCCACGCGGGACCAGGTAGTTGCGGGCGTAGCCGTCCTTGACCTCGACGACCTCGCCGGCGGAGCCGAGACCCGGCACCTCGTGAGTGAGGATGATCTTCATTACTTGGTCACCCTCTCTTAGCGCGCGGTGCTGGTGTAGGGCAGCAGCGCCATCTCACGGCTGTTCTTCACGGCCGTGGCGACGTCACGCTGGTGCTGGGTGCAGTTGCCGGTCACCCGACGGGCACGGATCTTGCCGCGGTCGGAGATGTACTTCCGCAGCAGGTTCGTGTCCTTGTAGTCAACGTAGTTGACCTTGTCCTTGCAGAAGACGCAAACCTTCTTCTTCGGCTTGCGAGCAGGCGGCTTCGCCATTGTGTGCTCCATTTGGGGTTCACGGCCCGGCGGGCGTCCGGGGACGCCGGCGGCCGGGCCGCACGAAATCTGTCAGCTCTTAGAACGGGGGCTCTTCCGAGTAGCCGCCACCGCCGCCGGCCGGGGCACCCCAGCCGCCGCCCTGGTTTCCACCGGACGGGGCGCTGGAGGCCCAGGGGTCGTCGGAGGGGCCGGACTGGCCGCCGCCGGAGTTTCCACCCCAGCTGCCGCCGCCCTGCTGGCCGCCGCCGGAGTTTCCACCCCAGCTGCCGCCGCCGCCCTGGCCGCCACCCTGCTGGCCGCCGAAGCCGCCACCGGGGGCGCCGGACCGGTTGGCCCGGGTGACCTTGGCGGTCGCCGAGCGCAGGCTCGGACCGACCTCGTCGACCTCGACCTCGAAGACCGTCCGCTTCTCGCCTTCCTTGGTCTCGTAAGACCGCTGGCGCAGTCGGCCCTGCACGATGACGCGCATGCCGCGCTGCAGCGACTCGGCCACGTTCTCCGCCGGCTGCCGCCAGACGTTGCACGTGAGGAAGAGGCTCTCGCCGTCCTTCCACTCGTTCGTCTGACGGTCGAAGGTGCGGGGGGTGGACGCGATGCGGAACTTCGCGACCGCCGCACCCGACGGGGTGAAGCGCAGCTCGGGGTCGTCGACGAGATTGCCGACGAGGGTGATGACGGTCTCGCCTGCCATGGTGGTGATGACCTCTCGGGAAGATGTCCGTTCACCGCTGTTTCACGTGAAACAGCGGACGCGAGCTACCCGAGACCCGAAGGCCTCAGAGGTGGCTCAGTGGGTGTCCGGGCGCAGGACCTTGGTCCGCAGAACCGACTCGCTCAGGCCCAGCTGGCGGTCGAGCTCCTTGACGACCTCAGGCGTGGCCTTGAGGTCGATGACCGAGTAGATGCCCTCGGACTGCTTGTTGATCTCGTAAGCCAGACGGCGGCGACCCCAGGTGTCGACCTTCTCCACCTTGCCACCCGCGTTGCGGACGACGGTGAGGAAGTTCTCGATCAGGGGGGAGACAGCGCGCTCCTCGACCGAGGGGTCGAGGATGACCATCAGCTCGTAGTGACGCATGAGTAACCCACCTCCTTTGGACTCAGCGGCCACGGTCTCTCCGTGGCAGGAGGGTTGTGCGTAGCGTCGGCACCGGAGCAGTGACGACTCCGGCCCACCGTAGCGGCCGGGTCGGACAATCGGCCCCCGCTCCGCCCGGAGGCGGATCCCACCCGGTAGAGGGTGCAAAGGGGGCACAACTACACCAGTGCAGACGGCACAGCCTACCTGCACCCGGACGGCCGAACAAAACGCATAGGGGTTGTGAGAGCGGCCCAAGCGCCGCAATCTGGACGGAACGGGATTCCTGCCCGTTCGTCTCCACGCCAGGAGGTGGGACCCATGGCACAGTCCGTCCACCGCATGCCCGCCCTCACCCTGAACACCGACGGCCACCCGCACCCCCGCGAGAACGCCCTGGTGGGCGTCACCGCCGTGCTGGGCGTGATCGCCTTCACCACCTCGTTCTTCCACAACCTGCACCTGCTGACCTCGTGGACCGGCCTGTTCGGCATCGTCACGGGCCTGTGGGGCATGTTCGTCTCGGTCACCACCGCCGAGCGCTTCGTCCTGATGATCACACTCGGCGCCGCCGCGATCGGCTTCTACCTCGGCATCGCCCGCGGCGGTCTCTGGGGCTGAACCGGGCCCCGCGCCCCCTCGCACGCCCCCGGACCGCGCCGCTGGGACCGAGCCCACAGGCCCCGCCCGGAACCCTCGCCGCCCCCGTCGCGTATCTGCAGAGGAGACAGGTACCCGACGGGGGCGCCGCCGTGCCCGCAGCGACGGGCGCCCGGACCCCGGACGATAAGGTCAGCCCGAGAACCTGGGCCACCGCAGCCCGACGACGAGGAGCACCGAGCACATGAGCCTGCGCCTGAGGACGATCACCCGCGAGGAGCACCTCGCCTTCATCAGGAGCCGCGCCTCGGCCAGCCACATGCAGGTGCCGTCGTGGGGCGACGTGAAGGCCGAGTGGCGCTCCGAGTCGATCGGCTGGTTCGACGAGACCGACCAGCTCGTCGGCGCCGGCCTGGTCCTCTACCGCCAGCTGCCCAAGCTCAAGCGCTACCTCGCCTACCTGCCCGAGGGACCGGTCATCGACTGGTTCGACCGCGACCTCGACCGCTGGCTCTCCCCGATGCTGGCGCACCTCAAGTCGCAGGGCGCGTTCTCGGTGAAGATGGGCCCGCCGATCGTCATCCGCCGCTGGAACGCCCCCACCATCAAGGAGGCCATCGCCGGCAAGCAGGCCAAGCGCCTGCGCGACGTCGAGGCCGACTGGTACGAGGCCCGCGCCTTCGAGGTGGCCGACCGGCTGCGCAAGGCCGGCTGGCTGCAGGGCGAGGACGGCGGCGCCGGCTTCGGCGACGTCCAGCCCCGCTACGTCTTCCAGGTGCCGCTGGCCAACCGCTCGCTGGACGACATCCACAAGAACTTCAACCAGCTCTGGCGCCGCAACATCAAGAAGGCCGAGAAGAGCGGCGTCGAGGTCTACCAGGGCGGCTACGACGACCTGCCGATCTTCCACCAGCTCTACCTGGTCACCGCCGAGCGCGACAAGTTCACCCCGCGCCCGCTGGCCTACTTCCAGCGGATGTGGAAGGCCCTGGTGGCCGAGGACCCGAACCGCATGCGGCTCTACATCGCCTACCACGAGGGCGAGCCGCTGGCCGCCACCACGATGCTGGTGGTCGGCGAGCACGTCTGGTACTCCTACGGCGCCTCGGCCAACCACAAGCGCGAGGTCAAGCCGTCCAACGCCATCCAGTGGCGGATGATGCGCGACTCCTACGCCCTCGGCGGCGGGGTGTACGACCTGCGCGGCATCAGTGACACCCTGGACGAGAACGACCACCTGTTCGGCCTGATCCAGTTCAAGGTCGGCACCGGCGGCCAGGCGGCCGAGTACCTCGGCGAGTGGGACTTCCCGCTCAACAAGCTGCTGCACAAGGCCCTCGACCTCTACATGTCCCGCCGCTGAGGAGGCTGACCCGATGACGCTGTCGCTCTACCTCGAGACCGAACGCTGGCGCACCCACCAGCGCTCCGTCCTCGCCGAGTTCCCCGGCCTGGTGCCCGTCGCCAAGGGGAACGGCTACGGCCTGGGCAACCACCGGCTGGCCGAGGAGGCGACGCTGCTGGGCACCGGGGTGCTCGCCGTCGGTACCGCGTACGAGGCGGCCGACGCCGCCGAGTGGTACGGCGGCGAGCTGCTGGTGCTCACCCCGTACCGGGTCGGCGAGGAGGTGCTCCCGCTGCCGCACGCCCGGGTGATCCGGACGGTGGCCAGCGTGGAGGCGCTGCGCTCGCTGCACGGTGCCCGGGTGGTGCTGGAGTGCATGACCACCATGCGCCGGCACGGCGTGAGCGCGGCCGACCTGCGCACCGTCGCCAACGAGCTGGAGGGCGTCGCCTTCGAGGGCCTGGCGCTGCACCTGCCGATGGACCGGCCGGACGGCTCCAGCCCGATCGAGGAGGTCGCGTACTGGGTGGACACCGCCCGGGCGGCCGGCATCCCGGTGCACACCGTGTTCGTCAGCCACCTCGGCGCGGCCGGCATGGACCAGCTGGCCCAGCGCTACCCGGAGACGGTCTTCCGGGCCCGGATCGGCACCCGGCTCTGGCTCGGCGACCACGCCGCGCTGGAGGTCCGGGCCACCGTCCTGGACGTCACTCCGCTGCAGAAGGGCGACCGCTACGGCTACCGCCAGCACCCGGCGCCCTCCGACGGCCACATCCTGGTGGTCGCCGGCGGCACCGCGCACGGCATCGGCCTGGAGGCGCCCAAGTACCTCCAGAGCATGGGGGCGCGGGCCAAGGGCATCGCCCGGGCCGGCCTGGCGACCGTCAACAAGACCAAGTCGCCGTTCCACTGGGCCGGCAAGCAGCTGTGGTTCGCCGAGCCGCCGCACATGCAGGTCTCGCTGCTCTTCCTGGACGGGGAGACCAAGCCCCCGGCGATCGGCGAGGAGCTCGGTCTCCAGGTCCGGCACACCACCACGCACTTCGACCGCGTGGTGGACCGCTGACCCGCCAGGCCTTTCCGACCCGCCAGGCCTTTCCGACCGGCTAGGCCTTTTCGACCGGCTAGGCCTTTTCGGCCGGCTCCGGCAGCTCGGGCTCGTTGAGCCACTGCTCGGGGCCGGCCGGCGCGTACCCGGCGTAGCTCTCCTCCTCGCGCAGCCGGCGGGCGGTGCCCAGCACGGACACGTCCGGGGCATGGTCCAGCACCCCGCCGGAGGGGTCGTCGCTGCCGTCCCAGCGGACCGGGTCGCGGTCCGGGTGGAGGACGTCGCGGACCACCAGGGCGACCAGGTACAGGGTGCCCAGCAGGTGCAGCCCGATCGCGAAGTGGTACCAGCCCTCGCCGATCCCGTGCTGCTTGGAGCCGGTGACCAGGCCCAGGTGGGACCAGATGCCCAGGGTGTAGAGCACCTCGCAGGCCTGCCAGACCAGGAAGTCCCGCCAGCGCGGCCGGGCCAGCACCGCGAGCGGCAGCAGCCAGAGCGCGTACTGCGGCGAGTACACCTTGTTGACCAGCACGAACAGCGCGACCACCAGGAAGGCCAGCTGGGCGAAGCGCGGCCGGCGCGGGGCCGAGAAGCCGAGCCACGCTATGGCCAGGCAGCCCAGCACCATCAGCACGCCGATGTAGACGTCGAGGTCGGCCAGCCCGGCGCCCCGGCGCTGCATCAGGATCAGCCAGAACGAGCCGTAGTCCTCGCCGCGGTGCTTGCTGAACACGTAGAAGGTCGACCAGCCCCGCCAGTTGGCCAGCATGATCGGCAGGTTGACCACCAGCCAGGAGCCGACCGCGCCGCCCAGCATCACCCGGAACTCGCGCCACCGGCCGGCCCGCCAGCAGAGCACCAGCAGCGGGCCGATCAGCAGCAGCGGGTAGAGCTTGGCCGCGGTGGCCAGGCCGATGAAGACACCGGCCCAGCCCGGGCGGGCACCGCTCCACCAGGCCATCGCCACGGCGGCCAGGGCGACCGCGAGCAGGTCCCAGTTGACGGTGCCGTTGAGCAGCAGGACGGGGGCGAGCGCGAACAGCAGCGCGTCCCACGGACGGCGCCGGTGGGTGCGGGAGAGCGCCACCGCGGCGACCACCGCGCAGGCCATCAGCATCCCGGCGTTGATCGCCCAGAACCACTGCTCCTGGCTCTGCTGGTCCCCGCCGCCCGGCGTCAGCCAGGCCGCGACCTGCATGAACAGGCCGGTCAGCACCGGGTACTCCAGGTACTGGAGGTCCCCCGAGGAGCCCGGGACGCGGTCCACGTACGGGTGCAGCCCGGCCGCGAAGCCGCGTCCGGAGAACAGGTGCGGGATGTCGCTGTAGCAGGCGTGGATGTACTGCGGCGAGCCCGGCTGGAACCAGGCCTGCTCGTAGCAGGGCAGCTTCTGCACCATCCCGAGCACCGACACCACGATCACCGCGAGCGCCAGGAAGCGCGCCGGGACCCACCAGGAGACGCCGAGCAGCGCCCGGCGGCCCGGGGGCCCGCCGAACACCTCGCTGCCGGCCGCCGCCACCGGGTCCTCGTCGGCCGGCACGACCACGGTGTTGGCCGGCGGCGCGGCCGTGGCGACGGCTGCCGGGAGGGGCCCTGCGGCGGCGCCGGACCCGTCCGGCCCGGCGGTTTCGTCACGATCGCTCGACGTCATGCCGGACATCCTGCCGCACCCGTCCCGCCGGGACGAGGAGGACCCCGCAACGGTCTGTACCTCTTCGCCGCGGGCGGGCGCGGTGGCCGCGACGGAAACGGCGGTGGCGGCCCTCCGAGGAGGACCGCCACCGCCGTGGTTCCGGGTTCCGGGTTCCGCCCGGCCGGGGCTACTGCCCGGCCGCCCCGCCGCCCTGGAGACCGCCCGTGCTGCTCGGCGTCGGCTTGCCGCCGCCGGTCGGGCGTCCGCCACCGCCACCGTTGCCGCCGCCCGGCGGCGTGGTGTCCGTCGGTCCCGGCGGCTGCGTCGGGCAGCCGATCACCGGCAGGCAGCTGTTGCCCGGGTTCGGCCTGGTGTGCGAGGGGGTCGGCTGGTCGCCGGGGCAGTCCACGCCGGGCACGCAGGTCTGGGTGGGCTGCGGCTGCACGGGCGGCTGCGGCGCCTGCGTCTGGGCGGCCGGCGGGGCCGTCGGGCTGTCGGTCGTGGTCGGGGTCGTCGTCGCGCTGGCCGTGGACGGCGCGCCGGAGGAGTCGACCTCGGTGCCGACCGGCTGCGGGGTCGGGAAGTCCATCTTCTTCTCGTTGGCCAGTGCGGCCTTCATGTACCGGGTGAAGACATCGGTCGGGATGTCACCACCGTGGATGGACTCCTTGCCGCCGGTGCCGTTGAGCGACTGCCGCTCGTGCTTGGTCGGGTCCTCGCGCCACATCGCGACGCTGGTCGCCAGCTGCGGGGTGTAACCGACCCACCAGGCCGACTTGTTCTGGTCGGTGGTACCGGTCTTGCCGGCCACCGGGCGGCCCAGGTCCTTCGTCTTCTTACCGGTACCGTTCACCGCCACGTTCACCAGCGTGTCGGTGACGTTGTCGGCGACGGCCGGCTCCAGCGCGACCTTGGGCTCCTTCTTGCCGAAGCCCGGCCGCTCCACGCCGCTCACCTCGACCTTGGTGACCGAGTACGGCTCGGCCTCCTTGCCGCTGGCCGCCAGGGTGCCGTAGGCGGTGGCCATCCGGATCGGGCTGATGGTGGAGGTGCCGAGCGGGAAGGTCGCCGTCTTCGGGTCGGCGAGGCTCTCCTTCTTGATGCCCATCTGCACCGCGATGTCGGCCACGTTCTGGCCGCCGACGTCCTGGTTCAGCTGGACGAAGGGCACGTTGTACGAGTACTGCATGGCCATCCGCAGCGAGACGTAGCCGCGCTTGCCGGCGTCCTCGTTCTTCTGCCGGTACGGCTTGCCGTCGTCGCCGATCACCAGCGAGCCGTCCGCCTTGCGGATCTCGGACATGTCGTCGGCCAGGTAGCGGCTGTCGGCGTTGATCCGCTTCGGCTTGCCCTTGTCGTCCTTCGCGGTCTGCACGCCGGTCTGCATCGCGGTGGCCAGCACGAAGGGCTTGAAGGTCGAGCCGACCTGGACGCCGGTGGCGTCGGCGTTGTTGTCGAAGTGGCCGTTCTCCACGCCGTCGCCGCCGTAGAGGGCGACGATCGCGCCGTCGCCGGGGCGGATGCTGGCGGAGCCGAACTGGATGTTGGTGTCGTTGTCCGGCCGCTTCTGCGGGTTGAGGTTCTCCGCCTTGACGGCGTCGACGGCGCTCTTCAGCGCGTCGACCTTGTCCTTCTCGAAGGTGGTGTAGATCTTCAGGCCGCCCCGGTCGATCATCTGCTGGGTGATCGTCTTGTCGGTGGCCATCACGTACTTGTTGGCGGTGTCGACCAGGTAGCTGATCTCACCGTTCATGTTGGAGTTGGGCTTCTGCGCGATCGGGTCCGGGAACGCGGTGCACTTGGCGCGCTCCTCCGGGGTGATGGCCTTGGTGTCCACCATCTGGTCCAGGATCCAGTTCCACCGGCCCTGGGCCCGGTCCTTGTTGGCCGGGTTGGTGGGGTCGTAGTACGCCGCACCCTTGAGCAGACCGGCCAGCATGGCGCTCTGACAGACGTTGAGGTCCTTGGCGTCCACCCCGTAGTACGCCTGGGCGGCCGCCTGGGCACCGTTCGCACCGCGGCCGAACCAGCTGGTGTTCAGGTAGCCGGTGAGGATCTCCGGCTTCTCCTTCTCCTGGTTGATCTTCAGCGTGATGAAGAACTCCCTCACCTTGCGGCTGAGGGTCTGCTCCTGGCTCAGGTAGGCGTTCTTCACGTACTGCTGGGTGATCGTCGAGGCGCCCTGGGTCTCACCGCCCTTCGCCATGTTCCAGACCGCGCGGAGCATGCCCTTGGGGTCGATGCCGCTGTCGGTCTTGAAGCTCTTGTTCTCCGCGGCGATGACGGCGTCCTGGAGGTGCGGACTGATGTCCTTGAGCTCGACGATCTGACGGTTGGTCTGCCCCTTGCGGGTCATCTCCGTGTTGTCGGCCCAGTAGTAGATCGTGTTCTGGTCCTTGACCAGCTCGTTCAACTCCGGGACCTTGGTGGTCTGGTACAGGTAGAACACCAGGCCCACGAAGCAGCCGAAGACCAGCACGAAGGCGCTCAGCCACTGCTTCCAGGACGGCAGCCAGCGCCGGACGCCGGTCTTGCCGAACCGCGGGTAGTCGATGAAGCGCTTCTTGCCGGGGCCGGCGGCCGCGGCGGCGGAGGCGGCCGCGGCGTCACCACGCCGGCCACCCCCCTTGGCGCCCTTCTTCTGGGCGGCCTTGCGCATCTCCGCACGGGTCATCCGGGGCTGCTGTGCGGTCTCCCTGACCCCCGAGGGTCGTCGCCGACCGGCGCCGTCCGAGCGCAGCTCGTCGGGTCCCGGCCCCTCGCCCTGACGGCCACCGCCTCCCGGGGGCTGCTGCCCCTCACCGCCCGGGTTGGGCGTCCTTCGCCGTCGCTCGCTCATCTTCCAGCCACTCCTCGCCAGGCGTTTCCAGCCTGAAGGCAGGGTTCACGTCCGATGCCCGCCAACCGCCCTGATCCCGGAGGTGGTCCTCGTGCACACGCGACAGCGTACGCAGCACGGATATACAACTAATCGGACATCAGTTGCCAATGCCCGCAAAACGGCAACAGATCATTACAAGCCCGTTGCCAACACCAGCCGCGCGTCGGCTTGTGATCACATTCACGCGCGCCCCTCTTGCCCGTTCCGGGGGTCGGGTTTACTGTTCTCGATATATCGAGCCGATACATCGAAGCGGTATACCGCCGGATGCAGCGGCCGATCGGACACCGAGCGGGAGGAGGGCGGCGACAGTGGGCAGGCGCTCAGGAGTGCTGGAGTTCGCCGTCCTCGGGCTGCTCCACGACGCCCCGATGCACGGCTACGAGCTGCGCAAGCGGCTGAACATCCTGCTCGGGACGTTCCGGGCGCTCTCCTACGGGACGCTCTACCCCTGCCTGAAGAGCCTGGTCGCCCAGGGCTTCCTGGTCGAGGACAACCCCGACGTCGAGTACGTCCCGGCCACCGCGCTCAACGGCAAGCGGTCCAAGATCGTCTACCGGCTCTCCGCCGAGGGGAAGCAGCGCTTCGAGGAGCTGCTCGCCGACTCCGGCCCGGACGCCTGGGAGGACGAGCACTTCGGCGTGCACTTCGCCTTCTTCGGCCAGACCGACCGGGCCGTGCGGATGCGCGTCCTGGAGGGGCGCCGCAGCCGGCTGGAGGAGCGGCTGGAGCGGATGCGCAACTCGCTGGCCCGCGCCCGCGAGCGGTTCGACGACTACACCGTCGAACTCCAGCGGCACGGACTGGAGTCGGTGGAGCGCGAGGTCCGCTGGCTCAACGAGCTGATCGAGACCGAGCGGTCCAACCGCACCGGAAAGACCGGCCCCGACGCCGGCGGCAGCGCCGCCGGACCCCGCAAGACTTCGGACGGCCGTGGCCAGGAGACCGGGTCCCCGGACCCGTCCGGGCCACCGTACGACCGCCCGGGGCGCTCCGCCCAGGAGCGCTGACACCGCGCCAGCCCTGTGCCGCGCGGCAGGAATGGGCGCCTCGCGCCCGTGCACGCAGTCATCGAAGAAGCAGGACGAGTTCCGCCTACCCCGGCGGGCCTCATGAGATCACAGGGAGCAACCGGAATGGGTTCGGTTCGCGTAGCCATCGTGGGCGTGGGCAACTGCGCCGCGTCGCTGGTGCAGGGTGTCGAGTACTACAAGGACGCCGACCCGGCCGGCAAGGTCCCCGGGCTGATGCACGTCCAGTTCGGTGAGTACCACGTCCGCGACGTGGAGTTCGTCGCCGCCTTCGACGTCGACGCCAAGAAGGTCGGCTTCGACCTGGCCGACGCCATCGGCAACAGCGAGAACAACACCATCAAGATCTGCGACGTGCCGCCGACCGGCGTGACCGTCCAGCGCGGCCACACCCTCGACGGCCTGGGCAAGTACTACCTGGAGACCATCGAGGAGTCGGACGAGGCGCCGGTCGACGTCGTCCAGGTCCTCAAGGACCAGCAGGTCGACGTCCTCGTCTGCTACCTGCCCGTCGGTTCCGAGGACGCGGCCAAGTTCTACGCCCAGTGCGCCATCGACGCCAAGGTCGCCTTCGTGAACGCCCTGCCGGTGTTCATCGCGGGCACCAAGGAGTGGGCGGACAAGTTCACCGAGGCCGGCGTGCCGATCGTCGGTGACGACATCAAGTCCCAGGTCGGCGCGACCATCACGCACCGCGTGATGGCCAAGCTGTTCGAGGACCGCGGTGTCATCCTCGAGCGCACCATGCAGCTGAACGTCGGCGGCAACATGGACTTCAAGAACATGCTCGAGCGCGAGCGCCTGGAGTCCAAGAAGATCTCCAAGACCCAGGCCGTCACCTCGCAGATCCGCGACCGCGAGCTGGGCGCCAAGAACGTCCACATCGGTCCCTCGGACTACGTGGCCTGGCTGGACGACCGCAAGTGGGCGTACGTCCGCCTCGAGGGTCGCGCGTTCGGCGACGTCCCGCTGAACCTGGAGTACAAGCTCGAGGTCTGGGACTCCCCGAACTCCGCCGGTGTCATCATCGACGCCGTGCGCGCCGCGAAGATCGCCAAGGACCGCGGCATCGGCGGCCCGATCCTGTCGGCCTCCTCGTACTTCATGAAGTCCCCGCCGGTGCAGTACTTCGACGACGAGGCCCGCGAGAACGTCGAGAAGTTCATCCGCGGCGAGGTCGAGCGCTGAGCGCAGCGAGGTTCGCGACTGTTGAGCGCTGAGCGCTGAGCACAGCGAAGTTCGCGACTGTCGGACGCCGAGCGCTGAGCCTTGGGCTCTGAGCGCTGAGCGCCGCCAGCTCGCAGGAAGGGCCCGTGGTCTCCGGATCGCGGGCCCTTCACGTTCTCGCGGCCAATGTTTCACGTGAAACAGCGGCCGGTTCCATGGCACTCTGGGCGGGTGGCGATCACCGAGAACGGCAGCACCCACCAGTCCGCGCACCGCGCCACGCTCCTCGACCTGATGAAGGGCCGCGACTTCCGGCGGCTGCTGACCGCCCGGGTGCTCTCCCAGCTCTCGGACGGCGTCTTCCAGGTCTCGCTCGCCGCGTACGTGGTCTTCTCCCCCGAGAAGCAGTCCTCCCCCGCCGACATCGCCTCGGTGCTGGCCGTGATGCTGCTGCCGTTCTCGGTGATCGGCCCGTTCGCCGGTGTGCTGCTGGACCGCTGGCGCCGCCGCCAGGTGCTCTACTTCGGCAACCTGGCCCGCTTCGGACTGGGCCTGGGCACCGGCGCGCTGCTGCTGGCACAGGCCCCGACCTGGCTGTTCTTCGCCTCGGCCCTGCTGGTCACCGCGCTCAACCGGTTCATCCTGGCCGGCCTGTCCGCCGCCCTGCCCCGGGTGGTGGAGCAGGACCAGCTGGTCACCGCCAACGCCCTCTCCCCCACCCTCGGGACGGTCGCCGCCGCCTCCGGCGGGGGAATCGGCTTCGCGCTGCACCAGCTGATGGCCCCCGGGCCGAAGGCCGACGCCGCCCTGGTCACGGTGGCCGCGCTGCTCTACCTGTCGGCCGCGCTGGCCGCCCGGCGGATGGACCGCGACCTGCTCGGCCCGGAGCAGCACCGGGACCGCCCGGGGCTCGGCCAGGCGCTGGTCCGGGCCGCCGTCGAACTCGGCGCCGCGGTGCGCCACCTGGTCCGGGACTGCCGGCCCGCCGTGCACGCGCTGGCCGCCGTCACCGCGGCCCGGTTCTGCTACGGCGTGCTGATCGTGGTCGTGGTGATGCTCGCCCGGTACACCTTCAACGACCCGACCGACAGCGCGGCCGGGCTGGTCACCCTCGGCCAGGCGGTCGGCCTGTCCGCCGCCGGGTTCTTCGTCGCCGCGCTGGTCAGCCCCTGGTGCACCCGCCGGCTGGGCCTGGCCGGGTGGATGACGGCCTGCCTGGTCGCCCCGGTGGTCTTCGTCCCGGCGCTGGGCCTGAGCTTCACCCTGGTGCCCTGCCTGCTCGCCGCCCTGCTGCTCGGGGTGGTCACCCAGGGCACCAAGATCTGCGCCGACACGGCGGTCCAGGAGTCGGTCGAGGACGAGTACCGCGGCCGGGTCTTCGCCATCTACGACGTGCTGTTCAACGTCGCCTTCGTGGCCGCCGCCCTGGTCACCGCGCTGGTGCTGCCGCTGTCCGGCCGCTCGGTCGCGGTGGTGCTCGGGGTCGCCGGGGTATACGCGCTGACGGCGGTCCTTTACCTGCGCTCCGCCCGCCGGAGTCCCCTCCCCCGCTGACCAGGCCTCCTGGAAACCCGCGGGACTCGGGGCCGACGGCGTCCGACCGACTCGCTAAGGTACTCGAACCTGTCGTAGCGACAGAACTCTGTCTCGGGGGACGAACTGATGAGCACACCGCCCAATCCGTACGGGCCGCCCTCGTCGGCCCCGGTGGGCCGGCCCGCAGCACCGCCGTACGGGGCACCCGTCCCCCCGCCGGCCGCGCCGTACGGGCCGCCGCCGGCCTACGGACAGCCCGCGCCGCCGCCCCCGCCCGGCTTCGGCCCGCCGCCCGCCTACGGGCAGCAGCCGAACGGCCAACCGCCGTACGGGCAGCAGCCGTACGGGCAGCCGGCCCCCGGGCCGTACGGGCAGCAGCCGCCCCCCGGGCCGTACGGCTACCCGCAGCCCGCGCCGCCGGTGCAGCCCGCGCCGGCCGCCAAGCGCGGCATCCGCTCCAAGCTGCGGATCGTCGGGGTGGTCGGCGGCTGCCTGGCGCTGGCGGTGGGCTACTTCGTGGCCGGGCCGAGCGTCAGCAGCGCCAAGGCCGGCGACTGTGTGCACGCCAGCGGCTCCCGAGACGTCGAGATCGTCAAGTGCACTGACACCAAAGCGAATTACCGGGTGCTGTCGAAGTTCGAGGGCACCACGGACGTGACCCGCTGCCAGCAGACGCCGCAGACCACGACCGCCGTCTCGGGCAAGAGCGGCCGCCGCTGGAACAAGAAGCGGTACGTGCTCTGCCTCGGCCCGCTGGCGCCCGCCACCACCGGCGTCCCGCCGGTGAAGAAGTCCTGAACTCTTCCGCTCTTCCTTTCCCGGGGGACCCCTTGTCCGTTCCGCCTCCGCCCCAGATGCCGTACGGCCCGCCACCGGGCGACGGCAACCCGTACGCCTCCGGCGGTTCCTACGGCGCCCCGCCGCCGCCCCCGCCGCCGCCCGGGTACGGCTACCCGAGCGCCCCGCCGCCGCCCGAGCAGCCGTACGGCGTCCAGCCCCCGCCCGGCGGTTACGGCTACGGGTACCCGCCGCCGCCCCCGATGGACGGGACCACCTGCCGGTTCTGCGGCGGCTACCCCGCGGTCAACGCCACCGTCCGCGGCCACCAGGGCCTGATCATCGCCTACCGGATGCTGCGGATGACCGGCCCGTTCTGCCGCACCTGCGGAACGGCGACGGTGCGCGACATGTCGGCCCGGACGCTGGTCCAGGGCTGGTGGAGCCTGGTGTCCTGGCTGCTGACCCCGATCACGCTGCTGCTGAACCTCGGCCCGCACAACAAGTTCAAGCGGCTGCAGCCGCCCGTCCCGGGCAGCCACGGCCCGCAGCTGAACCCGGGCGTCCCGCTGACCAGCCGGCCGCACATCGCGATGCTGCTGGTGCCGGTCTCGCTGGTGGCCGCGGTGACCCTGGCCGCCACCGGCGTGCTCGGCCCCGGGAAGACCGACCCGGCCGCCGACCCGACGCCGACCCCCACCCGGCTGACCCTCTCGCCCACGCCGCCGCCGGTCATCCCCTCGCCGACCTACACGCTGCCGGCACCGACGCTCACCCTCCCGCCGGTCAGCACCCCGACCGACTCGGACAGCAAGGTGGACGCGGCCGGGGTCGGCGACTGCCTGTACAACGCGAACGGCACCAACCAGACCAACGACACCCACCCGAAGATCACCGTGGTGCCCTGCACCGACGCCAAGGCGCAGTACAAGGTCGTCTACAAGTACCTCGCCACCTCCGACGAGAAGTCCTGCGAGAAGCAGCCGAAGTCGGACAGCTGGTACACCAGCAAGCACCCGAGCTTCCCGGCCCTGGACTACGTGCTCTGCATGAAGCAGATCAAGTAGCCCGGTACGGAGGAGGGGTGGCCCCGGCGCTCGGCCGGGGCCACCCCTCTCGTCGTGTCCGGAGCTCCCGTGGCGCCGTCGCGCCGTCCGAAGCCGGGCTCAGCCCTGCTGTTCGGCCCACCAGGCCCGCAGCGCCCCGACCGCCTCGTCGTGCTCCATCGGGCCGTGCTCCAGCCGGAGTTCGAGCATGTGCTTGTACGCCTTGCCGACCTGCGGGCCGGGCTTGAGGCCGAGCAGCTCCATGATCTGGTTGCCGTCCAGCGCCGGGCGGACGGCGTCCAGCTGCTCCTGCTCCTTCAGCTCGCCGATCCGGGTCTCCAGGCCGTCGTAGGTGCGGGAGAGCGCGGCCGCCTTCTTCTTGTTGCGGGTGGTGCAGTCGGAGCGGGTCAGCTTGTGCAGGCGCTCCAGCAGCGGCCCGGCGTCGGTGATGTAGCGGCGCACCGCGGAGTCGGTCCACTCGCCGCCGCCGTAGCCGTGGAAGCGCAGGTGCAGCTCGACCAGGCGCGAGACGTCCTCGGTGAGCTCCTTGGAGTACTTGAGCTCGCGCATCCGCTTGCGGGTCATCTTGGCGCCGACCACCTCGTGGTGGTGGAAGGAGACCCGGCCGTCCGACTCGAAGCGGCGGGTGCGCGGCTTGCCGATGTCGTGCAGCAGCGCGGCCAGCCGCAGGGTGAGGTCCGGGCCGTCCTGCTCCAGGTCGATGGCCTGCTCCAGGACGGTCAGCGAGTGCTCGTAGACGTCCTTGTGCCGGTGGTGCTCGTCCCGCTCCAGCCGCAGCGCGGGCAGCTCCGGCAGCACGTACCCGGCCAGGCCGGTGTCGACCAGCAGCCGCAGGCCCTTCACCGGGTGCTTGGCCAGCAACAGCTTGTTCAGCTCGGCCTGGATCCGCTCGGCGGAGACGATGGTGAGCCGCTCGGCCATCGCGGTCATCGCGGCGACCACCTCGGGCGCCGGGTCGAAGTCCAGCTGGGCGGCGAAGCGGGCGGCCCGCATCATCCGCAGCGGGTCGTCGGAGAAGGACTCCTCGGGGGTGGCGGGGGTGCGCAGCACCCGGGCCTCCAGGTCCTCCAGGCCGTGGTGCGGGTCGACGAAGCCGCGGCCGGGCAGGTCGACGGCCATCGCGTTGACCGTGAAGTCCCGGCGGACCAGGTCCTCCCCGATGGTGTCGCCGTAGCTGACCTCGGGCTTGCGCGAGGTGCGGTCGTACGCCTCGGAGCGGTAGGTGGTGATCTCGATCAGGAAGGAGCCCTCGGGGGTGTCCTTGCGGGCGCCGACCGTGCCGAAGGCGATGCCGACGTCCCAGACCGCGTCCGCCCAGCCCTTGACCAGCTTGAGCACCTGCTGCGGACGGGCGTCGGTGGTGAAGTCCAGGTCGTTGCCGAGCCGGCCGAGCAGCGCGTCCCGGACGGACCCGCCGACCAGCGCCAGCCGGTGACCGGCCGCCTGGAACCGGCTGGCGATCTCGTCGGCGACCGGCGACACCCGCAGCAGCTCTTGGAGGCCGAGCGTCTGGGCCTCGCTCAGCCCTGGGACGACCTGGACGTCGGTGCTGGAACGGTCGGTGCGCGCGGTGGGCTCATTGGCAGTGGACACGGCTCACAAGGGTACGTGCCCCGACAGGTCAACCGCCCGCGCGTTCTGGGCGTCTCACCCCACAGCCCGCAACACTGCGCCGCGGGCTGCATCGTTACCATGCCGGTGGACGAGTCTCGGGCACCGGACAGGGGATGCGGTGCCGCGTGCCGCCGCCGTCCGCGGGATCCCCGTGGCAGCGGTGCGGCGACGGCGTCGGGCGAAGAGCTCCACCAGAGTCAAGCGAAGACCGTCGGGCGGACCGCGCCGGACGGACAGCATCAGCAGCGAACGATCGAGAACGGCGAGGGCGAAGCGAGTGAGTGAGCCGGCACGGCACTCGGGCCTGGGGGCGCACCGACAGCCTGGACGGGCCGAGCGCCCCGCCGGGGGGCGCCATCCGGCCCGCCGGGCGCGCCGTGCGGGTCGGCGCCTGGCCGCCGCCTGTGCGGCCGCCCTGGCCCTCTTCACGGCCTCCCCGGCCGGTGCGCTGCCCGCCGGCGGCAACGTCCGGCCGGCCGGCGACTCCACCGCCACGGCCGAGTACCCGGTGGTGATGACCATCGACACGCTGAACCCGCAGGTGGCCGCCCCGGGCGGGATCGTGACGATCACCGGCCAGGTCACCAACGCCGGCAAGTCGGCGATCAAGGGCGCCCACGCGGCCGTCCGCAAGCCGTACTCGGGCAAACCGCTGGACCGGCGCAGCGACCTGGCCAACGTGGCCGACCGCTCCACGCCGGACAGCAAGGACGGCGTGGAGCTGGACAGCCCGCAGTACGCCCTGCCGGAACTGAACCCGGGGCAGAGCCAGCCGTACACCCTGAGCGTCGCGGTGAGCGACCTCGGCTTCTCCGCGAGCGGCGCGTACGAGCTCGCGGTGGACGCCTGGGGCGGGACCGGCGACAACCCGCGCGACCGCGCCCTGGGCATCGCCCGGACCTTCCTGCCGTACAACCCGGGCGGCGCCGAGGCGCAGCCGACGAAGGTCGCCACGATCTGGCCGCTGGTGCACGCGCCGGTGCTGGCCGCCCAGACCACCGCCGACAACAGCGACCAGCCGACCCCGGTGCTGCGCGACGACAGCCTGGCCGGCGAGTTCGCCCCGGGCGGCCGGCTGTACGAGCTGGTCGACACCGGCGCGAAGCTGAACGGCCTGACCTGGGTGATCGACCCGGACCTGCTGGACGCCGCGCTCGCGATGACCAAGCCCTACCGGGTGCAGAAGCCGGGCACCGAGGCCGCGGGCAAGTCCGCCAAGGACGACAACACCGTCCAGGTGCCCGCCTCGGCCGCCGCCGTCGCCTGGCTGGACAAGCTGCGGGCCGCCGTCGCCAAGCCGGGCAGCCAGGTGGTCTCGCTGCCGTACGCCGACCCGGACCTCGCCTCGATCGCCCACAACGGCTCCGACCTGGCCGGGATGACCACCGCGCTGAGCAAGGCGTCCACCGCCGGCCGGCTGACCGTCGAGGGCCGGCTCTCCGTGGACACCCGCTCGGACGTCGCCTGGCCGTACCGGGGCTACCTCGACCAGCAGATCGCCGCCCTCGCCCAGCAGTCCGGCAACGGGCTGGTGCTGGTCGACGGCGCGAGCATGCCGGAGCCGGACTCGCTCACCTACACCCCGACCGCGGTCCGCCCGATCGGCGGCGGGCAGAGCGCCGTGGTGGCCGACGAGACCGTCTCCGCGCTCTTCGACAAGGACCTGAGCAGCCCGCAGGCGCAGACCGACGCCACCCAGCGCTTCCTCGCCGAGACCTTCGCGATCACCCACGAGCAGCCACAGAACCAGCGCGGGCTGCTCGTCCTGCCGCCCCGCGAGCTGAGCACCGCCGGCGCCAAGGCGCTGGCGAACGCCCTCCAGACGGCGGACGGCAAGTGGATCTCCTCGGTCAAGCTGGACGCGGTGGCCCAGTCCGCGGCCGACCCGAAGGCCAACACCGCCGTCCCGGCGCCCACCGACTACCCGACCCAGATCCGCGCCTCGGAGCTGCCGGCGGCCGACCTGAGCCGCACCGACGACATCCAGCACGACCTGGACACCCTGATGCGGGTGCTCACCCTGCCGCAGCGGGTGCGCGGCCCGTTCAGCGCCGCGATGGTCCGCTCGCTGTCCACCGAGTGGCGCAGCCAGCCGCCGGCCGGGAGCACCTACCGGGCCGGCGTCACGGGGTACCTGAAGGAGCTGACCAAGGCCGTCCAGGTGCCGAGGAAGAACGTGGTCACCCTGGCCGGCGAGTCCGGCCTGCTCCAGGTCAGCGTCCGCAACGACCTGACCCAGACGGTCACCAACCTGAAGCTGGTGCTCACCTCGGCCCAGCCGAACAGGCTGCGGGTGAGCAAGGAGGAGGAGCTGGTCCTCCCGGCCTCGCAGAGCGTGACGCTGCGCTTCAACGCCGAGGCGCACAACAACGGGCCGGTCGCGATGACCGCCCAGCTGTGGACCACCGGCCCCGACTCCCGGCCGTACGGCGAGGCGCAGAAGTTCACGGTGGAGGTCACCTCGGTGACCAACGGCGTGCTGTACGTCTTCGCGGGCGCCGGCGTCCTGCTGCTGCTGGCCGCGCTGCGCTTCGTGCGCCAGCGCAAGCGCCTCGGCGGGCAGCCGCACGAGGACGGCGACCAGCCGGTCGGCGACGCCCCGCTCGGGGACGCCCCGGCCGCGGGCGGCGCCGCGGCGGCGGAGCCCGCCCCGCGGGCCCCGGCGGAGGACACCGCGGAGGGGGCCCCGGCGGCGGACGGGACCGACGGGACGGACGACACCCCTGGTGACGGTCCCGCGCAGACACCGCGTGGCAGCAGCCCGGATGGCCGGGATCGGGCCGCCGGTGATGAGAAGGTTGGTCCTTGATACCGCCGACCCCCTGCCTTGCCGGGCCGGCCTCCCCCCACGACAGCGAAGAGGTGACATGACCGGGCGCAGCGAGGAGCGGCCGTCGGGCCGCGGTGAGAGCCGGCCGGGCGCCGAGTCGCCGTCCGGCGACTGGTACGTGGCCGACACCTACGCCCAGGACCCGTACGCGGTGGACGCGTACGGGAACCCCCAGGACGGCCAGGACCCGTACGGTCTGCGGGCCGGTCGGCCCGCCGCGCCCCAGCCGCCGGCCGCCGCGTACGACGTGCCGCCGCAGCTGCCGCCGCAGGGCGTCGGCTACCCGACGCCGGTGCCGCCGACCCCGTACCAGGCCCCGGAGCACTTCGGGGCCCCGGTGCCGCCGGTGCAGCCCGGCTGGGACACCCCGGTGCAGCCCGCCTGGCCGCAGGAGCCGGCCCCAGTGGCCGCCGGCGGCCACTGGGGCGGCGTCGAGCAGCCCCGGCAGCAGTGGCAGCCCGGCCCGGCGCACTCCGCCTGGGACACCGAGACCACCGAGTACGTCGGGGTGGACGGCCTGTTCGGCGGCCGCGAGGCGCAGGCCGCGGTCCAGCCGCCGGTCCCGCAGCCCGCCCCGGCCCCCCAGCCCGGCCCTCCGCCCGGCCCCGCGCCGTACCCGCCGATGGGCGGCCACCCGGGGCAGCCCCCGTACGGCGCCGCTCCGGGCGGGCAGCAGCACTTCGTGCCGCCGATCGAGTTCGACCCGCCGCTCTCCGAGGCGGAGGCCACCATGCAGGTGGCCGCCGTCGCGGTGCCCCCGGCGGTCGAGCCGCTGGCGGACATCGTCGCCGAGGAGCGGGCCGCCGAGCAGGCGCCCGCCCCCACCGCCGAGCCCGGCAAGGCGGCCGGCGGCGGCAAGGTCTCCAACCTGCTGAACTCCAGCGCGATCATGGCGGCCGGCACGCTGGTCTCCCGCGGCACCGGCTTCGTCCGGACCATGGTGATCACCGCGGCCATCGGCGTCGGCATCATGGGTGACTCGTACAACGCCGCGAACACCCTGCCGACCCTGCTGTACATCCTGATCGGCGGCGGCGCGCTGAACGCGGTCTTCGTGCCGCAGCTGGTGCGCAGCATGAAGAACGACGAGGACGGCGGCACCGCGTACGCCAACCGGCTGCTCACCCTGGTGATGGTCGGGCTCGGCGGCGTGGTCTTCCTGGCGGTGCTCGGGGCGCCCGTGCTGGTGCGGCTGATCGCCCAGCCGATGATGGCCAACCCGGAGCGCGCCGAGACCACGGTGGCGATGGCCCGCTACTGCCTGCCGACCATCTTCTTCATGGGCATCCACGTGGTGATGGGCCAGATCCTCAACGCCCGCGGCCGCTTCGGCGCGATGATGTGGACGCCGGTCCTGAACAACATCGTGGTGATCTTCACCTTCTCCGCCTACATCTGGGTCTACGGCGGGTTCGGCACCACCCAGGTCACCCCGGAGGGCATCTCCCCCGAGGGCGTGCGGCTGCTCGGCCTCGGCACCCTGATCGGTCTGGGCGTCCAGTCGCTGGCGATGATCCCGTACCTGCGGGCCGCCGGGTTCCGCTTCCGGCCCCGCTTCGACTGGCGCGGCCACGGCCTGGGCAAGGCCGCCCGGCTGGCCAAGTGGACGTTCTTCTTCGTGCTCGCCAACCAGGCCGGCTACCTGGTGATCACCCAGCTGTCCACCAAGGCTGGCGCCGCCGCGGCGGCGGCCGGCCACAACGGCGTCGGCCTGGCCGCGTTCTCCAACGCGCTGCTGATCTGGCAGCTCCCGCAGGCCGTGATCACGGTCTCGATCATGAGCGCGGTGCTCCCCCGGCTCTCCCGGGCGGCGGCCGACGAGGACGCCGGTGCCGTGCGCGACGACATCTCCTACGGTCTGCGCACCACCGCGGTGGCGGTCGTCCCGGCGGCCTTCCTGTTCCTGTCGCTCGGCCCGGTGGTCGGCCGGGCGATCTACGCGATCGGCGGCAACGACACCGTCCTGAACGACGCCACCAACGTCGGTCTGATGCTCTCCGCGTTCGCGCTGGGCCTGATCCCGTACTCCGCCCAGTACGTGATGCTGCGCGGCTTCTACGCCTACGAGGACACCCGGACGCCGTTCTACAACACCGTCTGGGTCGCCGCCTGCCAGGCCGGCTTCGCGCTGCTGTGCTGGCTGGTGCTGCCCTCCGAGTGGACGGTGACCGGCCTCGCCTTCGGCTACGGCCTGGCCTACGCCATCGGGGTGATGGTCGCGATGCCGAAGCTGAAGAAGCGGATCGGCGGGCTGGACACCAAGCGGATCGGCCGGACGTACAGCCGGCTGGCCGCCGCCTGCGTCCCGGCCGCCCTGGTCGGCCTCGGCGCCAGCCTGGGCGTCCAGCAGGTGCTCGGCGGCTGGCCGGGCAGCGTGGCGGCCCTGGTCGTGGCCGGCGGCCTCCAGCTGGCGGTCTTCGTGCTCATCGCGAAGCGCCTGCGGATCGAGGAGCTGAACTCCATGCTGGGCATGGTCCGCGGCCGACTGGGCCGCTGACCGCCCGACCACCGGCCGGACGAGCGGGCGCCCTGACCGGGCGTCAACCGGAGCAGAAGGCTCCTCCGCTCGTCCGGCCGAGTGCTGGGCCACCGGTTGGTTCGGGTCCGCCCGACCGCCGGATGGCGACCAGGTGTCGGATCTGCACCACATCTCTCCACCCGTATGCAACCGAGCGGACGTCTCAGCGGTCGTACCCGGTGGAGAAGAGTGGGCACAATTGTCCTGGAGCACAGGGCCGCCGACCCTAGGGCTCCAGCGACTCTCTCAAGCCGCGGCGACACAAGGGGAGGCAGGACCACGGTGGCTGATGGCACCAAGGCGGTCGTCGACACGTCAGCAGCTGACGCGGCGACGGACGAGGCCGCGCTGGCCGCGGCGATCGACGAGCTCGCGGGCTCGGACGACGCCGGCGAGAGCACCTCCGCGGACGCCCGCGAGGGCGCCCCCGCCGCCCCCACCGCTGCCGCCGCCCCCGGGCGCCCCGACGCGGACGAGAACACCGACCAGGACGGGGAGAAGGGCCGGGGCGAGGACCGCGACGACGCGCCGGCCGCGGGCCCGGAGCCCGCCGCCGGCGAGGAGACCTCGGAGATCACCGCCCCGCTCTCGGTCCAGGAGCTGCGCGCCGAACTGGCCGCCGGGTCCCCCCGGAAGAAGCCCGCCCCCGAGCCCACCCGCCCCGCGCGCCGCCCCACCGACCCGCAGCCCACGGTCGACCCGCGCGACACCGCCACCCTCCCGCGCACCCTCCCCGCCCCGCAGCGCCGCAGCGGGGACATGATCGGCCACCGGTACCGGCTGGAGGAGTGCATCTCCCAGACCGAGACCTTCAGCAGCTGGCGCGCCGTCGACGAGAAGCTGCGCCGGGCGGTCGGCGTCCACCTGATGGCCTCCGGCCACCAGCGGGCCCGCAAGGTGCTGGCCGCGGCCAAGTCCGCCGCCCTGCTCGGCGATCCGCGCTTCGTCCAGGTGCTGGACGCCGTCCACGAGGGCGAGCTGGTCTACGTCGTGCGGGAGTGGCTGCCACACTCCTCCGACCTGGCCAGGCTGCTCGCCAACGGCCCGATGGAGCCGCACGAGGCGTACCAGATGGTCCGCCAGGTCGCCGACGCCGTCGCGGCCGCCCACCGGCGCGGCCAGGCCCACCTGCGGCTCACCCCGCGCTGCGTGCTGCGCACCGACAGCGGCCAGTACCGGATCAACGGCATCGCGGTGGACGCCGCCCTGCGCGGGCTGCCCGCCGAGGACGCCGAGGACGCCCAGCGGGCCGACACCCGCGCGATCGGCGCACTGCTGTTCGCCGCGCTCACCCACCGCTGGCCGTACCCGGAGGACCGCTACGACCTCCAGGGCCTGCCCAAGGGCCTCCAGAACGCCGCGCCGGACCAGGTCCGCGCCGGGGTCCACAAGGGCCTGTCCGAGCTCGCCGCGCGGGCCCTGTTCGACCAGCCGCCGCACCACGCCCAGCCGATCACCACCCCGGAGGAACTGGTCCGGGCGATCGCCAAGCTGCCCAAGATCCGCCAGCCCGCGCCGGAGCTGCCCGCCTTCCCGGCCCCGCCCCGGCACAACACCCACGCGCTGCCCACCGCGCCCAACCCGACCCGGGTCGCCGACACCACCGTCTCCCCGCTGCCGGCCTCCTCCCGCCCGGCCCCCTCCCGGCGCACCCGCACCCGGCGGCGGCTGCGCCGGGTGGTCAAGGCCACCGCGTGGACGGTCGCGCTGGGCGCGATCGGCGTCGCCTCCTGGCAGTTCGTCGACAGCCTGCGCCACACCGGGGCGGCCACCGCGTCCCCGCTGACCTCGGCCAGCAGCACCGCGCCGAGCCCCCAGGCGAGCACCCACAACCCGGTGTCGATCGCCATCAAGGAGGCGCAGTCGTACAACCCGCTGGGCGACGGGCCCGAGGGCACCGAGAGCATCGGGAAGGCGATCGACAACGACGCGAACACCTCCTGGACCACCGGCTGGTACGTCGACCAGCTCGGGCCCAAGCCGCCCGCGCTCAAGTCCGGCACCGGTCTGCTGATCGACCTCGGCTCACCGCAGCCGGTCTCCTCGGTGAGCGTCCTGTTCTCCGGCGGCGAGCAGTCCGCGGAGCTGCGGGTGCCCACCGCGGCCGCCGCCGGCAACCCGCTGCAGGCCAAGCCGGACGCCTTCACCATCGTGGGCAAGAAGACCGGGACCAATGTCGAGTACACCCTCGACTCCCCTACCACCACGCGGTACCTCTTGATCTGGCTGACCGGTCTGGCGAAGGATGCCGACGGCAAGTACCGGGGCCACGTCGCCGAGGTCAAGGTCTCCGGCTGACCCGGGGCGGACGGCCCCGGCACGACGGCACGACGGCAGAGGGGGGTGACGGTGGCGGACGACGACGCGGCGCTGCTCGCCCGGCACGTCGCCGGCGACCCGGCGGCCTTCGGCCTGCTGGTGGACCGCCACCGCGACCGGCTCTGGGCGGTCGCCCTGCGCACCCTGGGCGACCGCGAGGAGGCCGCCGACGCGCTCCAGGACGCCCTGGTATCCGCCTTCCGCGCCGCCGCCGGCTTCCAGGGCCGCTCGGCGGTCACCACCTGGCTGCACCGGATCGTGGTCAACGCCTGCCTGGACCGCGCCCGGCGCAGCGCCACCCGGCGCACCACCCCGCTCGACGAGGACCCGCAGCGGCTGGACACCCTGGTCGGCGCCGCCGAGCCGGCCGACTCCCCGGTGGTCCGGGCCGAGCTGCACCGGGAGCTGACCGCGGCGCTCGCCGAACTGCCCGCCGAACAGCGGGCCGCGCTGGTGCTGGTCGACATGCAGGGCTACCCGGTGGCCGAGGCCGCCGAGCTGCTGGGCGTCCCGGTGGGCACGGTGAAGAGCCGCTGCGCACGCGGCCGGGCCCGGCTCCTCCCCCTGGTCCGGCACCTGCGCGAGCCCGATGTTTCACGTGAAACACCGCCCGCCCCCGGCTCGGCCCCGCCGCGCCGGGACACCCCCGGGAACCCGAAGCGCCCCGGCTCCGTCACAGGGACGGGGCCGAGCACCGGCACAGGGACGGGGCAGAGCACCGGTCGGACGATGCTGGAAGGAGACGTGAGCACCCGATGAACGCCCATCCCTCCTTCCCCGACCCCGCCGACGACCACCCCCCGGTCGAGCAGCTGGCCGACCTCGCCGAGGGCCTGGTCGACTCCCCTTCCACCGTCGAGGCGCTGCGGCGGCACCTGGACGGCTGCGCCGAGTGCCGGGAGACCGTCGACGCGCTCGCCGAGGTCCGGGCCCTGCTCGGCGACGTCGAGACCCCGCCGATGCCGGCCGACGTCGCCGCCCGGCTGGACGCGGCACTCGCCAAGGCCGTCGCCGAAGCCACCGAAGCCGCCGGGAGCGCCGGCGAGGCCGTCGAGCGGCCGCAGGAGGCCCCCGCGGCCGACCGTCGACCCGAGGCCCCGGCCCGACCCGTACGCGCCGCCACGGCGCCCCTCACGCCGTCCTCCGCCCCGCCCTCCAGGCCCACGGGGCGTCCCGCCGGCCGGTCCGGCCCGGCCGGGGCCGCCGGCCGCCCCCGGCGGCGGCGGTTCGCCCTGCTGGTCGGCACGGCCGCCGCCCTGGCCGCCCTCGGACTCGGCGGGGCGCTGCTGCTGCAGCCCGACGACCGGTCCGGCACGGTGACGGCCAGCGCGGGCGGCGCCCCGACCGCCACCGCCGACAGCCACGACGCCCGGGCCCCGCACACGGCCGTCGGCACCGACTACCGCGAGGACGAACTCGCCACCCAGGTCCAGCGGTTGCTGGCCCGCTCGGAGAACGTCCCGGGGCTGCGGGCCACCGGGCCCGCCATGTCCGAGGGCGCCCTGCCCGCCGCCGGCGGCCGGCCGGAGTCCGACCCGCCCTCCCCCGCGGGCTCCCCCACCGGCTCCCCCACCGCGCCGGGCTGCCCGGCCCCGGCCTCCGGCACCCCGCTGGCCACCGACCGGGGCACCTTCCAGGGCGCCCCGGTGGACGTCCTGGTCTACCCGCTGCCCGGCCGGCCCGGTTTCGTCGACGTCTACCTGCGCTCCCCCGACTGCGGCCCGACCGTCCTGCACCAGGCCGTTCCCAGCCACTGACCGGCGGTTTCCATGCGATCCACGCCAACTCCGCCACGCCGCTTCCGGACTTCGGGCGGCTGGTACTGATCCGCCTGGGAATGCGAGACACTGGTCAGTCGTTGTCCCGGGCGGCGGAGCAGGACCGCCCTCCCCGCAGCAAACGCGGGTCGCGATGCGAACCAGGAGAAGCAGTGAGCGACGTCCGTAACGTGATCATCATCGGTTCCGGCCCGGCCGGGTACACGGCCGCGCTCTACACGGCCCGTGCCTCCCTCAAGCCGCTGGTCTTCGAGGGGGCCGTCACCGCCGGTGGCGCGCTCATGAACACCACCGAGGTCGAGAACTTCCCGGGCTTCCGGGACGGCGTCATGGGCCCCGAGCTGATGGACAACATGCGCGCCCAGGCCGAGAAGTTCGGCGCCGAGCTGATCCCCGACGACATCGTCGCGGTCGACCTCACCGGTGACGTCAAGACCGTCACCGACTCCGAGGGCAACGTGCACAAGGCACGCGCCGTGATCGTCACCACCGGCTCCCAGCACCGCAAGCTCGGCCTGCCGAACGAGGACAAGCTCTCCGGCCGCGGCGTCTCCTGGTGCGCGACCTGCGACGGCTTCTTCTTCCGCGACCAGGACATCGCCGTGGTCGGCGGCGGCGACACCGCGCTGGAGGAGGCGACCTTCCTCTCCCGCTTCGCCAAGAGCGTCACGATCATCCACCGCCGGGACTCCCTGCGCGCCTCCAAGGCGATGCAGGAGCGCGCCTTCGCCGACCCGAAGATCCGCTTCGAGTGGGACAGCGCGGTCGAGGCCATCCACGGCGACCCGAAGCTGACCGGCGTCACCCTGCGCGACACCACCACCGGCGAGACCCGTGAGCTGCCCGTCACCGGCCTGTTCATCGCGATCGGCCACGACCCGCGCACCGAGCTCTTCAAGGGCCAGCTGGACCTCGACGCCGAGGGCTACCTCAAGGTCGACGCCCCCTCGACCCGGACCAACATCCCGGGCGTGTTCGGCGCCGGCGACGTCGTCGACCACACCTACCGCCAGGCCATCACCGCCGCCGGCACCGGCTGCTCCTCCGCCCTGGACGCCGAGCGCTACCTGGCCGCGCTGGACGACCTGGAGGCCAAGGCCGCCGCCGTCGCGGTCTGAGCCCTTCCCGCTCCACCCGCGGGGGTGTTCCACGTGAAACACCCCCGCCCCGGCCGGGCAGAAACAGAACGGGCCCACCCGTTGTTCTCCTGGCAGCAGCCCCCTCCGTCCGAACCCCCGAGGAGTTCCCGTGGCCGGCGCCACCACCACAGTCACCGACGCGACGTTCGAGAAGGACGTCCTCGAGAGCGAGAAGCCCGTACTGGTCGACTTCTGGGCCACCTGGTGCGGCCCGTGCCGCCAGGTCGCCCCGGTCCTGGAGGACATCGCGGCCGAGCACGGCGACAAGCTGACCATCGCCAAGCTCGACGTGGACGCCAACCAGGCGACCGCCGCCAAGTACGGCGTCATCTCGATCCCGACCCTGATCGTCTACCAGGGCGGCGAGCCGGTGAAGTCCATCACCGGTGCCCGTCCGAAGGCCGCGCTGCTGCGCGAGCTGGCCGACTTCATCTAGGTCTTCCGGTCGTCGACCGCGCGGAGGCGGGGCTCCCCTCGGGGGGAGCCCCGCCTCCGTCGTTCCCGGCCCCTCGAAGGGCGTCTCCGGCCCCTTGAAGGGCGTCTCCGGCCCCTCGAAGGGCGTCTCCGGGCCCTAGAAGGGGAGCACCGGCTCCTTGCGCCCGCCGCCCAGCAGCCGCTCCAGCGCCCCCTCCACGTCGCCCCGCCAGGAGAGCGTGGTCCGCGCCTCCAGCCGCAGCCGCGGGTAGCGCGAGTGCGGGCGGACGGTCCTGAAGCCGACCGCGAGCAGGTGGTCGGCCGGCAGCACGCAACTGGTCGGCGCCCGCCCGGAGGAGCCGAAGGCCTCGATCGCCCGCACCCCGCGCCCGATCAGGTCCTTGGCCACGGTCTGCACCAGCACCCGGCCGATCCCCTGGCGCTGGTATCCCGGCAGCACCCGGCTGACCATCAGCTGAACGGCGTCGGGCGAGACCGGGCTGGTCGGGAAGGACTGCGAGCGGGGGACGTAGGCGGGCGGCGCGTACAGCACGAACCCGGCGGGCCGGTCGTCCACGTAGGCGATCCGGCCGCAGGAGCCCCACTCCAGCAGCACCGTGGAGATCCACCCCTCCTTCTCCAGCTCCGGCTTGCCCGACTCCACCGCTTCCTTCGCACTGACCGGGTCCAGCTCCCAGAACACGCAGGAGCGGCAGCCGGCCGGCAGGTCCCCGAGGTTGTCCAGCGTCAGCGGAACGATCCGCCGTCCCATGGCCGCACCTCCTCCTCCCTCTCACGGTCGAGCATTCCCCCACGAACGCCGATGGGTGCATGTTTCACGTGAAACAGCGCTCACGTGGAACACGCACCCATCGGGTCGTCGCCCTCGGCCGGCCGGGCCGGCTCAGCCCTGCGACAGCCGCAGACCGTCCTCCCCCGGGGCCATGCTGTCCAGGATCCGGTTCAGGTCCTCGACCGAGCCGAACTCCAGCACCACCTTGCCCTTGCCCAGCCTGCCGCCGCGCTGCGACACCTCGACCTTGACCCGGGTGTCGAAGCGGTCGGACAGCCGGCTCGCCAGGTCGTTGAAGGCCGGGGAGTTCAGCTTGCCCGCCTTCGGCGCCTGGCGCCTGGGCTGCTCCGGCTCCTCCGAGCGCATCAGCACGACGAGCTCCTCGACGTTGCGCACCGTGAGGCCCTCGGCGATCACCCGCGCGGCCAGCCGCTCCTGCTGCTCCGGGTCCGACAGGCCGAGCAGCGCCCGGGCGTGCCCGGCCATCAGCGTCCCGGCCACCAGCCGGGTCTGGACGGAGGGCGGGAGCTTCATCAGCCGCAGGGTGTTGGAGACGTGCGTCCGCGAGCGGCCGATCCGATCGGCCAGCTCCTCGTGGGTGCAGGAGAAGTCCCGCAGCAGCTGGTCGTAGGCGGCGGCCTCCTCCACCGGGTTCAGCTCGGCGCGGTGCAGGTTCTCCAGGAGGGCGTCCAGCAGCAGCTTGTCGTCCTCGGTGGCCCGGACGATCGCCGGGATCCGCTCCAGCCCGGCCTCCCGGGAGGCGCGCCAGCGGCGCTCGCCCATGATCAGCTCGAAGCTGTCCACGCCGACCTGGCGGACCACGATCGGCTGGAGCAGACCGACCTCCTTGATGGAGGTGACCAGCTCGGCCAGCTTGTCCTCGTCGAAGACCTCGCGCGGCTGGCGCGGATTGGGGGTGATCGCGTCCAGCGGCAGCTCGGCGAAGTACGCGCCGGCCGGCTGCGCCTGCTCGGCCCGCTTCTCGGCGGCCGCCCTGGCCGCCACCGTGCCGCGGACACTCGGCAGCGGCGTCACCGGGGCCGGTGCGGGCACGGCTGCCGCAGTCTTCGCCTCCACCCCGCCGTCCACCGGCGCGGCGGGGCGGATCAGCGCCTCCAGCCCTCGACCCAGACCAACCCTGCGAGCACTCACTGATGACCCTCCGTCGTACCGTGCTGTGCCACCGGGGCGCCGTGCCCCTGCTGGCCGTCCCGCTGCTGACCCACCAGTGAGCCGCCCGGGCCCACCGCACGCTGCGCGAGCTCGCGGGCGGCCTCCAGGTAGGAGAGCGCCCCGGTCGACCCCGGGTCGTAGGTGAGCACCGTCTGCCCGTAACTGGGCGCCTCCGAGATGCGCACCGACCGCGGGATCGCCGTGCTCAGCACCTCTTGGTGGAAGTGGGTCCGGACCTCCTCGGCGACCTGGGCGGCCAGCCTCGTCCGGGCGTCGTACATGGTGAGCAGGATGGTCGACACGTGCAGTGCGGGGTTGAGGTGCGCGCGCACCAGCTCGACGTTGCGCAGCAGCTGGCCGAGGCCCTCCAACGCGTAGTACTCGCACTGGATCGGGATCATCACCTCCTGGCCGGCGACCATGGCGTTGACCGTCAACAGGCCCAGCGAGGGCGGACAGTCGATCAGGATGTAGTCGAGCGGCTGCTCGTAGGCGGTGATGGCGCGCTGGAGCCGGCTCTCCCGGGCCACCAGGGAGACCAGCTCGATCTCGGCGCCGGCCAGGTCGATGGTGGCGGGGACGCAGAACAGCCCCTCGACGTCGTGCACCGGCTGCACCACGTCGGCCAGCGGCTTGCCCTCCACCAGGACGTCGTAGATGGACGGCACCTCGGCGTGGTGGTCGATGCCGAGCGCCGTGGAGGCGTTGCCCTGCGGGTCGAGGTCGACGACCAGGACGCGCAGGCCGTGCATGGCGAGGGAGGCGGCCATGTTCACGGTGGTGGTGGTCTTGCCCACCCCACCCTTCTGGTTGGCGACCACGATCACCCGGGTGGCGGCCGGCCGGGGCAGTCCCTCACCCGCTCGGCCGATCGCCCGGACCGCGGCCTGGGCGGCCCGCGCGATGGGCGTGTCATCGATCTGGTCGACGGTCTCCGAGTCCTGCATGGGGGTCAGTGTTTCACGTGAAACCGGAGCGGCAACAGTCGCCGCCCGGTCACGGCGGAGGATGCCCGAGAGCAAGGAGCGACGTTTCACGGGAAACACCATGCCCGCTATGCCGGAAATCTGACGTTGCGACACTCCGGTGTCCAGCCGTCGACCCCACCGACACCTGAACGACGACGGGCGGACGTTCCCCCCTCGCAGGAGGCCCGTCCGCCCGTGCTCGTCAGGTGCCCGACGTCACGCCCGATCAGCGTCCGCGGCGCCGTCCGCCCCGGCCGCGCTCGCCGTTCCGGACGCTCGCGGTGCGGCCCGCCCGGGCCGCCTTGGCGCGCCGGGTGGCCGCCTTCACCCCGCCGGGGCTCTCCCCCGCCTTCACCTGGACCACCCGGGTCGAGGTCTCCAGGGTGCCCTCGCCGACGGCGATGACGCTCCACTCGACCGCACCCAGCTTGGCCAGTCCGGCCCGCGAGTCGGCCAGCTCCTGCTCCGCGCTGTCCCCCTTGAGCGCCAGCATCTGCCCGTGCGGGCGCAGCAGCGGCATGCCCCAGCCGGCCAGCCGCTCCAGCGGCGCCACCGCCCGGGCGGTCACCACGTCCACCGCGAGCTTGCCGACCATCTCCTCGGCGCGGCCGCGCAGCACCGTGACGTTGTCCAGCCCCAGCTCCCGGACGACCTCCTCCAGGAAGGTGGTCCGGCGCAGCAGCGGCTCCAGCAGCGTCACCGAGACGTCCGGACGGGCCAGCGCCACCGGGATGCCCGGCAGGCCGGCCCCGGAGCCGACGTCGCACAGGGTGATGCCGGAGGGCAGCAGCTCGGCCAGCACCGCGCAGTTCAGCACGTGGCGGTCCCAGAGCCGGGGCACCTCGCGGGGCCCGATCAGCCCGCGCTGCACGCCCGCGGTGGCCAGCAGCTCGGTGTAGCGGACTGCGGCGTCGTAGCGCTCCCCGAAGACCTCCCGGGCGGCAGCCGGTGCCTCGCCAGGGTGCTCCAGCTCGGTGGCCGGCCCCTCAGCGGCCGGGTCCACGTCCGCCCCCGGCCGGCCGGCAGCCGCGTTCTCCGTGTCCATCTCGACCTCTCCGATCCCCGGATCCACCGACCCGCTCAACGCACTGTTTCACGTGAAACATCCCAGAAGGGACGACGACCCCGCCCGCACGAGGCGGACGGGGTCGCGTCCGGTGAAGCTCTCCGGCCGCCGCGGCGGCCGGTCGTCGACCTGTCGGCCTCAGACCGGCAGCACGACCACGAACCGCTGGGGCTCTTCGCCCTCGGACTCGCTGCGCAGGCCGGCCGCGGCGACCGCGTCGTGGACGACCTTGCGCTCGAAGGGAGTCATCGGCCGCAGCTTGACCTGCTCGCCACTGCTCTTGGCCTGCTCGGCGGCCTGGGCGCCGAGCACCGCCAGCTCCTCGCGCTTGCGGGCCCGGAAGCCGGCAATGTCCAGCATGAGGCGACTGCGCTCGCCGGTCTCCCGGTGGACAGCCAACCGGGTCAGCTCCTGGAGGGCCTCCAGCACCTCGCCGTCCTGGCCGACCAGGCGCTGCAGCGCACGGTCGTTGCCGTCGCTGACGATGGAGACCAGGGCGCGGTCGCCCTCGACGTCCATGTCGATGTCACCGTCGAGGTCCGCGATGTCGAGCAGACCCTCCAGGTAGTCCGCCGCGATGTCGCCCTCCTGCTCCAGGCGGGAGATGAGGCTCTCGTCGGCGCTGGCGGCGGCCTCGGCCTCGACGGCGGAGGTGGTGCCTTCCGTCACTGATGGACTCCTTCGGAGATGGGCCCGTCTGTCGGGCCGGGGACGAAGCTCTTCGCGGCGGTCACAACGGGCTCGGGACCGGTCAGGACTTCTTCTTCGGCCGCTGGCCGCCACCGCGCTTCGGCTGCTGCCGGGTGCCCTGCTTGGTACCGGCGGGCTTCGCCGCGGCCTGCTTGGCGGCCGCCGGCTTGGCACCGGAGTCGGACGGCACGCTGTCGGACGGAGCCGTGTCGGCGGCTTCCTCCGCCTGGCTGTCCTTGTCCGGCTCGCCGGTCGGCTGTCCGACACCGGCCTGCTGGCGCTGGGCCTTGCTCTGCCGACGGGGCTGCTGGCGGCGCACCTGCACCGACTCCTCGACCACCGCGGCGGCGCTGGCCGCCTCGCTGACGGCCGCCTTGGACGGGGGCAGCATGCCCCAGAGCGCGCCCTTGATCTCCGTACCGTCCGGACGCAGCCGGCCGGCCTTCTTCAGACGGGCCTGACGCTCCTCGAAGGCCTTGCTGCCCGGGGTCGGGTTGTTGTGGATCACGACCAGCTGCTGGCCCATCGACCAGACGTTGGTGGTCAGCCAGTAGACCAGGACACCGACCGGGAAGTTGATGCCCATCACGGCGAACATGATCGGGAAGACGTACATCAGCATCTTCTGCTGCTGCATGAACGGCGTCTTCACCGAGAGGTCGACGTTCTTGGTCATCAGCTGGCGCTGGGTGACGAACTGCGACAGCGACATCAGGATGATCATCACGGCGGTGACGATCTTGACGCTGGTCTCGGGGCTGCCCACGAAGGTCGCGGAGAGCGGGGCACCGAAGATGTGCGCCTTGCCGGCGCTCACCAGCAGGTCACCGTGGATGACGCCGATGTCCTGGCCCTTGGCAACCTTGGCGAGCACCCCGTAGAGCGCGGTGAAGAACGGCGCCTGCACGATGATGGGAAGGCAGCTGGAGAACGGGTTGGTACCCGCCTCCTTGTACAGCTTCATCATCTCTTCGGACTGGCGCTGCCGGTCGTTCTTGTAGCGCTCCTGGATGGCCTTCATCTTCGGCTGGATCGCCTGCATGGCCCGGGTCGCCTTGATCTGCTTCACGAAGAGCGGGATCAGGCAGATCCGGATGACGACCACCATCGAGGCGATGGCAAGACCCCAGGCCCAGCCACCGTCCGGGTTGAAGATGTGGCTGTACAGCGAGTGGAACTGGACGATGATCCAGGACACCGCTGTGTACAGGGGATTCAGGAAGGAGAAGGTCACCGGTCAGGCTCCTTGGACAGGTGGATTGGCCGCACGGGGCCAATGGTCGCCGGGCCCTCGGGGTCCGGACCGGCGGGGGTGGCGGTCACCGGGTCTCCGGTGGCGGACCGGCTCTTCAGCCAGTCTCGCAACCGCCGGTGCCACACCGGATGCTTGCGCGGCGGGACATGATCGACCCCGCCGGGCGTCCACGGATTGCAGCGCAGGATGCGCCACACGGTCAGCCCACCGCCCTTGACCGCTCCGTGCACCTTCACGGCCTCGTAGCCGTAGTGCGAGCAGGAGGGGTAGTAACGGCAGACCGGACCGAGCAGTGGGCTGATGGTCCACTGGTAGACCCTGATCAGACCCATCAGCAGGTACTTCATCGACCTGCTCCCGTCGGCGCCGTGGCGGCGGGCTCCGTCCTCAGCAACCGCTTCAGTGCCGCGTCCAGGTCACGTTCGAGGTCCTGGTACGAGGCGGTCGCGGCCTGGGGCAGCGCACGCACCACTATCAGGCTACCGGCGGGCAGCCTGGAGAGACGATCACGAACGAGATGGCGCAACCGGCGCTTGACCAGGTTGCGAACGACCGCCGGGCCAACGGCCTTGCTCACGACGAAACCCGCACGCGCCGAAGGAGTCCCCTCGGCGACGTGCGGGCGGGAGTCGCTGGTCCGGTCGGTCTGCCCCTGCGGGTCACCGTCTCTGCTGAGATGGACGACCAGAAGGGGCCGGCCGGCCCGGCGACCGCGTTTCACCGCGGTCGCGAAGTCCTGGCGCCGCCGCAGCCGATTCTCGGAGGGCAGCACAACAGACTCTGGCGCGGATCAGGCGGACAGGCTGCTGCGGCCCTTGCCACGGCGGGCGGCCAGGATGGCGCGGCCGGCGCGGGTACGCATACGCAGCCGGAAGCCGTGGGTCTTCGCGCGACGACGGTTGTTCGGCTGGAAGGTGCGCTTGCTCACTCGGGGGCTCCTGAGGTGAATCGTAGGATGACGGGGAATCGCTTGGCCGTCACCGTGCGTCCGCGTGATCTCCCCTGATTCGGAAATCCGGCCCATCGCCCCAGTTCGGCTGGGGTTTGAGGCAATCCACGGCGCCCGTGCTGCGCGCCTTATGGAGCGGGTGGACCCGCGGACATGCGGCAGCGGCCATCGACAACTCGACCTGGTTACGGTACGCGGGACGGGGCACGGGGGTCAAACCAGCCGTCTCTCGCCCGTCTTACCCACAGCCTGTGGACAACGACTTGATCCGTCCCTGTTCGCTGACTACCGTTGCAGAACTTGTCTGGTTTGTTCTTGGAAAGCGTGCACCAGTGGCTGATGTCAACAGCGACCTCGTCCCGGTCTGGGCCAGGGTCGTCGAGCGGCTGGTCGCCGACCCCGATGTCGGGGAGATGGACAAACAGTGGGTGCAGCGCACCCAGCCGATGTGGATGATGCACGACACCGCCCTGCTGGCGACCCCGAACGAGCGGGCCAAGCAGGTGCTGGAGGGCCGGCTGCTGCCGCAGCTGACCGAGGCCCTCAGCCGTGAGCTCAGCCGCCCGGTCCGGATCGCCGTGATGGTCGACGCCAACGCGGTGCCGACCACCCCCGCGCCCGCCCCCCAGGCCCCCGCCGAGCCCTACCCGGGCCCGGCCGAGGACGACGACACCCCCGGCTACGGCGGCCAGGGCTACCAGCAGCCGTACGAGCACGGCCAGCCCTATGAGCAGCCGCAGCCGTACGAGCAGGGCCAGGGGTACGAGCAGGACTACGAGCGCCCCCGCTACGACACCGGCGGCTACGAGCAGCGCCAGGCCCCGTACGGCGGCCCCGGCGGCGGCCCCGGCTGGCAGGGCTACCAGGAGCAGCCGCCCGGCTACCGCGACGCGGCGGAGCCCGCGTCCCGTCCGGCGCCGCGGCCCGTCCCCGGCCCGCCCGCGACCACCCAGGGCGACCTCTTCGGCGGCGCCTACGGCCCCGGCCCGAACGAGCAGCCCCGCACCGGCGCCGGCCGTCGGGCCGGCGGCTCCCGCCCCACCGGCGGCCGCCCGGCCGAGAAGGCCGCCCCGGAGCGCTCCGCCGAGCGTCCCGGCGTCCCCGGCGTGCCCGCCCCGCCCGGCGCTCCCCCGGCCGGCGGCTCCCGCAAGGACGAGCCGGCCGCCCGGCTGAACCCCAAGTACCTGTTCGACACCTTCGTCATCGGCGCCAGCAACCGCTTCGCGCACGCGGCGGCGGTGGCGGTCGCCGAGGCTCCGGCCAAGGCGTACAACCCGCTCTTCATCTACGGCGAGTCCGGGCTGGGCAAGACCCACCTGCTGCACGCCATCGGGCACTACTCGCGCAGTCTCTTCCCGGGCACCCGGGTGCGCTACGTGTCCTCGGAGGAGTTCACCAACGAGTTCATCAACTCGATCCGGGACGGCAAGGCGGACACCTTCCGCCGCCGCTACCGGGACATGGACATCCTGCTCGTGGACGACATCCAGTTCCTCGCGAGCAAGGAGTCCACGCAGGAGGAGTTCTTCCACACCTTCAACACCCTGCACAACGCGAACAAGCAGATCGTCCTCTCCTCGGACCGGCCGCCCAAGCTGCTGACCACGCTGGAGGACCGGCTGCGCAACCGCTTCGAGTGGGGTCTGATCACCGACGTCACCCCGCCGGAGCTGGAGACCCGGATCGCGATCCTGCGCAAGAAGGCGATCCAGGAGCAACTCAACGCTCCCGCCGACGTGTTGGAGTTCATCGCCTCCCGGATCACCCGCAACATCCGGGAGTTGGAGGGCGCGCTGATCCGGGTGACCGCCTTCGCCAACCTCAACCGGGCCCCGGTGGACCTGGAGTTGGCCGGGATCGTCCTCAAGGACCTGATCCCGGGCGGGGACGAGGACGCCGGCCCGGAGATCACCGCGCAGGTCATCATGCAGCAGACCGCCGCCTACTTCGGCCTGGGCGTGGACGACCTCTGCGGGTCCTCGCGCAGCCGGGTGCTGGTGACGGCCCGGCAGATCGCGATGTACCTCTGTCGCGAGCTCACCGACCTCTCGCTGCCGAAGATCGGCGCGCAGTTCGGCGGCCGCGACCACACCACGGTGATGCACGCGGACCGCAAGATCCGCTCGCTGATGGCCGAGCGGCGCTCGATCTACAACCAGGTCACCGAACTCACCAACCGCATCAAGAGCTAGCCGGAGCAGGCACGGCGGGGCCCCGGGTCCGAGGACGGGCCCCCAAGGGCGTCAGGAGCGAATCCTGACGCCCTTTCTCGTGTCCCCAGGTGTGCGTCGCGCGCCGGCTGGGCAGGGATGCCCTCGACGGACGGTCCGCCAGTCCACAGCCCGCGCCGAACAACTGACCGGTGATTCGAAACCCGGGGGCGCGCAAGGCCGTTGTCCACAGGACGGGCCCCTCCGCCGCCGTCCACAGGGTGGGGAGTGCGGAGTTATCCAGAATTCGTCCACAGGCCCGTCGCCGCTACGCTCTTCCGCGCAGGTCAGGTGCCTGTGGACTTGTGCACAACGGTTATCCACAGGGTGTGGACAATTGACGGGCCCACAGTGGGCCGTCCGGGTTATCCACCGGTTGTCCCCAGGGGAGGGCCGGTTATCCCCAGGTTGTCCACAGCGGCGTCCACAGTTCGACAACCGTGGGCTGGCGTTCATACCCTGGTGTGAAAGGCGTCACGTAAAGTTGACCGGCGCCCGTGGATAACCGGGCCCGGATCTGGGGACAGCCCTGGGGATAACCTGTGGATACCCTGCGTGCCCTGTGGGTAACGCTCGGCTGTCCACAGCGCGGCCTGCCCGTCCACAGCCGCCGTCCACACCCGCTGTGGACAAAATTCGGGCTCTGACCTGCGGAAACGGGGTTATCCACGGTTTCCACAGGCCCTACTACTACCACTACACATTTAGACCCCGGACTTGCTTTCAAAGTGGGTGGGCCCCGAATCTGTGGACAACCGGGCCCCGACAACAGTTCGGGTCGCTTCCGCCCGTCTGCCCCGTCTGTCGGCGGAGTACGTCAGACTGTCCTTGCGACTGGAAGCGGAGTGACCGAGCTCGGTGGACAGCCGAACCGACGATCAAGATCAGACGAACCAGAGTGCGAGCGGGAGCGCTCGATCCAGGAGGCGGTTACCGGTGAAGTTCCGGGTGGAGCGTGACGTCCTCGCGGAGGCGGTGGCCTGGGCTGCCCGCAGCCTCCCGGCACGGCCGCCGGTGCCGGTGCTGGCCGGCCTGCTGCTGACCGCGCAGGAGGGCAGCCTGGCGCTGTCCGGCTTCGACTACGAGGTCTCGGCCCGGGTCGAGCTGGAGGCGGACGTCGAGGAGGCCGGCACCGTCCTGGTCTCCGGCCGGCTGCTGAACGACATCTCCCGCAACCTCCCCAACCGGCCGGTGGAGATCTCCACCGACGGCCAGCGGGTCAGCGTGGTCTGCGGCAGCTCCCGGTTCACCCTCCCCACCCTCCCGGTGGACGAGTACCCGGCGCTGCCCCAGATGCCGACCGCCACCGGCACCGTCTCCGGTGACGTCTTCGCCTCGGCCGTCAGCCAGGCCGCGGTCGCCGCCGGCCGGGACGACACCCTCCCGGTGCTCACCGGTGTCCGGGTCGAGATCGAGGGCGACCGGATCACCCTGGCCGCCACCGACCGCTACCGCTTCGCCGTCCGCGAGCTGCTGTGGAAGCCCGAGCAGTCGGACATCTCCGCCGTCGCGCTGGTCCCGGCCAAGACCCTCCAGGACATCGCCAAGTCCCTGGGCAGCGGCGACAACGTCTCCATCGCGCTCTCCTCGGGCGGCGCGGGCGAGGGCCTGATCGGTTTCGAGGGTGCCGGCCGCCGGACGACCACCCGGTTGCTGGAGGGCGAGTTCCCCAAGTTCCGCAGCCTCTTCCCGACCGAGTTCAACGCGATCGCGGCGATCCAGACCCAGCCCTTCCTGGAGGCGCTCAAGCGCGTCTCGCTGGTCGCCGAGCGCAACACCCCGGTCCGCCTCAACTTCGAGGAGGGCGTGCTGACGCTGGAGGCCGGTTCGGGCGACGACGCCCAGGCCACCGAGCGGATCGAGGCCTCCCTGGAGGGCGACGCCATCTCGATCGCGTTCAACCCGGGCTACCTGGAGGAGGGCCTCAAGGCCATCGACTCCCCCTTCGCCCAGCTCAGCTTCACCACCCCGACCAAGCCCGCGCTGCTCAGCGGCAAGGTCTCGGTGGACGCCGAGGAGGACAAGGCCTACCAGTACCTGATCATGCCGGTCCGCCTCTCCGGCTGATCCCGCCCGTCCTTCGTCCACAGGCTGTGCACACCCGCTGTGCACAGCCTGTGGCCGTCTCCCCCGGCCGGCCCCGACCGCAGCCGGGCGGGGCCGCTCCAGCGCGTAGGCTCAAGGAGTGCGGCAACGGCGCCGCCGGCAGGCACGTCACCACAGGTAAGGACTTGGTCATGGAGCTCGGCCTCATCGGTCTCGGCAAGATGGGCGGCAACATGCGCGAGCGGATCCGCCGCGCCGGCCACACCGTCATCGGCTACGACCGCAACCCTGACATCTCCGACGTCGAGAGCCTCCAGGAGCTCGTCAGCAAGCTCCAGGGCCCGCGCGTGGTCTGGGTCATGGTCCCGGCGGGCGCCGCCACCCAGGCGACCGTCGACGAGCTCGCCGAGCTGCTCTCCCCCGGCGACGTGGTGGTCGACGGCGGCAACTCCCGCTGGACCGACGACGTCAAGCACGCCGAGGCGCTGGCCGCCAAGGGCATCGGCTTCGTGGACTGCGGCGTCTCCGGCGGCGTCTGGGGCCTGGAGAACGGCTACGCGCTGATGTACGGCGGCGACGCCGAGCACGTCGCGAAGGCCCAGCCGGTCTTCGACGCCCTCAAGCCCGAGGGCGAGTTCGGCTCGGTGCACGCGGGCGCGGTGGGCGCCGGCCACTTCGCCAAGATGGTCCACAACGGCATCGAGTACGCGATGATGCAGGCCTTCGCCGAGGGCTGGGAGCTGCTGGAGGCCGCCCCCGAGGTCACCGACGTGCGCGACGTCTTCCGCAGCTGGCAGGAGGGCACCGTCATCCGCTCCTGGCTGCTGGACCTGGCCGTCCGCGCCCTGGACGAGGACGAGCACCTGGACAAGCTGCGCGGCTGGGCCGCCGACTCCGGCGAGGGCCGCTGGACCGTCGAGGCCGCGATCGACCACGCCGTGCCGCTGCCGGCGATCACCGCCTCGCTGTTCGCCCGCTTCGCCTCCCGCCAGGAGGACTCGCCGCAGATGAAGATGATCGCCGCGCTGCGCAACCAGTTCGGCGGCCACGCGGTCGAGTCCAAGTAACCAGCAGGTCCTCCCCAAGAAGGCGGGCGCAGTCCACAGCCATGCACGTCGCGCACCTGTCGCTCGCCGACTTCCGGTCGTACGCCCGGGCCGAGGTTCCCCTCGACCCGGGCGTGACCGCCTTCGTGGGGCCCAACGGCCAGGGCAAGACCAACCTGGTCGAGGCGATCGGCTACGTGGCCACCCTGGGCAGCCACCGGGTCGCCACCGACGCCCCGCTGATCCGGCTGGGCGCCGAGCGGGCGGTGGTCCGCACCTCGGTGGTGGACCGCGGCCGGTCCACCCTGATCGAGCTGGAGCTCACCCCGGGCAAGGCCAACCGGGCCCGGATCAACCGCTCCGACAACGTCCGCCCGCGGGACGTCCTGGGCCTGCTGCGCACCGTGCTGTTCGCTCCCGAGGACCTCAGCCTGGTCAAGGGCGACCCGGGTGAGCGGCGGCGCTTCCTGGACGAGCTGCTGACCGCCCGGGCACCCCGGCTGGCCGGGGTGCGGCAGGACTACGAGCGGGTGCTCAAGCAGCGCAACGCCCTGCTGAAGACCGCCGCGATGGCCCGCCGGGCCGGCGGCGGCAAGGGCGCCGACCTGTCCACCCTGGAGGTCTGGGACGGCCATCTGGCCCGCGCCGGCGCCGAGTTGACGGCCTTCCGGATCCAGCTGGTGGCCGCCCTGCAGCCCCTGGTGGCGGCCGCGTACGGGCAGCTGGCCCCCGGCGGCGGCGAGACCGCCCTGGAGTACCGCAGCTCCTTCGAGGGCGAGCTGCCGACCAGTCGCGAGCAGGCCGAGGAGCAGCTGCTGAACGCGCTGCAGGCGGTCCGCAAGCAGGAGGTCGAGCGAGGTGTCACCCTGGTCGGCCCGCACCGCGACGAGCTGGGGCTCAAGCTCGGCCCGCTGCCCGCCAAGGGCTACGCCAGCCACGGCGAGTCCTGGTCGTTCGCGCTGGCGCTGCGGCTGGCCTCGTACGAGCTGCTGCGTGCCGACGGCGGCGAGCCGGTGCTGATCCTGGACGACGTGTTCGCCGAGCTGGACGCCGCCCGCCGGGACCGGCTGGCCGAGCTGGTGGCCGGCGGCGAGCAGGTGCTGGTGACCGCGGCGGTCGCCGAGGACGTGCCGAAGGCGCTGGCCGGCGCCCGGTTCGCGGTCTCCGACGGCGCGGTGCGCCGGGTCGACGCCTGACCGCGCCCCGCGTCCGCACCGCTGCACACCCCTCCACCCGCACCACCACACCGCCGTCACCGGACCGCGACCGCTTCCGCGCACCGCGCGCCCCCGCCCCGGCCCGAGGGGCCCGGCGGCTCCCGTAGGCTGGACGGCTCGGCGGGCGCGCGACCGCGACCGTTGTCCACAGGCTGGGGAAAGGAGATCGCCGTGAGCGAGCCGGCGGAGCACTCCCCCGAGCCCGGTGCCCCGGCGCCGACCGGTGCCGACCTCGCCCGCTCCGCGCTGCGCGCGGCCCGGGCCCAGGCCCGTCAGCGCGGCGAGCAGGTCCGGGAGAAGCGCGAGGCGAAGCGGCACGGCCTGCGCAGCGGCGCCCGCTCGGACGGCCGCGACCCGGTCCCGCTGGGCGCGGCGCTCAACCGGCTGCTGACCGAGCGCGGCTGGGAGTCCTCGGCCGCCGTCGGCGGGGTGATGGGCCGCTGGCCGCAGATCGTCGGCCCGGACATCGCCGCGCACTGCCACCCCTCCTCCTACGACGAGGCCGCCGCGGTGCTCACCGTGCAGTGCGACTCCACCGCCTGGGCCACCCAACTTCGCTGGCTGGCACGGCAGTTGGTGGCCCGTCTGAACCACGAGCTGGGCCACGGGACGGTCCGGACCATCAAGGTGCTCGGCCCCGCGGCGCCCGCCCGCGGCTACGGCCGGCTGCGCGCGCCCGGGAGCAAGGGGCCGGGCGACACCTGGGGCTGACCGGGACCTCGGACGGCCGGCGGGGGCGCGGATCGGATGGCGATCTTCCGGAACCCCTGACAGCCCTTCCAGGCGCCCTGGGCCCCCCGGGCGAGTATCGGGACATGTCCCGAGGGGATTCAGGGCGGCATATCTGCCCTCAAGGGCTGCCAAACGCCCATCTCTGTCAGTCGTACCGGTAGACTGAAAGCCAAACACTGTTGCTAGTGGCAACCGAGTCGAAACGCTGTGGTCGCACGCCCGCCCGTACGGGGTGGGCATGCGACCCGTGCTGTGCCAGAGAGGGCGCTTCGTGGCCGATTCCGGCAACCCCAGCCAGACCCCAGACCAGTCCGAGCAGGCTTCCTACACCGGTAGCAACATCCAGGTGCTGGAAGGCCTCGACGCCGTCCGCAAGCGCCCCGGCATGTACATCGGTTCGACGGGCGAGCGCGGCCTGCACCACCTGGTGCAGGAGGTCGTGGACAACTCCGTCGACGAGGCGATGGCCGGGCACGCCGACACCATCGACGTCACGATCATGGCCGACGGCGCCATCCGCTGCGTCGACAACGGCCGCGGCATCCCGGTGGACATCGTCCCCGGCCAGGACAAGCCCGCCGTCGAGGTCGTGCTCACCGTCCTGCACGCCGGCGGCAAGTTCGGCGGCGGCGGCTACGCCGTCTCCGGCGGTCTGCACGGCGTGGGCGTCTCCGTGGTGAACGCGCTGTCCACCCGGCTCTCGGTGGAGATCCACCGGGACGGCCACATCTGGACCCAGGACTACAAGATGGGCGCGCCGACCGCCCCCCTGGTCAAGGGCGCGGAGACCGACCGCACCGGCACCACGGTGACCTTCTGGGCCGACGGCGACATCTTCGAGACCACCGTCTACTCCTTCGAGACGCTCTCCCGGCGCTTCCAGGAGATGGCCTTCCTCAACAAGGGCCTGTCGATCTCGCTGACCGACGAGCGCCCCGAGCACGCGGACGAGGAGGGCAAGCCGCTCACCGTCACGTACAAGTACGACGGCGGCATCGCCGACTTCGTCGCCCACCTCAACTCCCGCAAGGGCGAGGTCGTCCACCCCTCGGTGATCGACTTCGAGGCGGAGGACAAGGACAAGGCGATCTCGGTGGAGATCGCGATGCAGTGGAACTCCTCCTACACCGAGGGGGTCTACAGCTTCGCCAACACCATCCACACCCACGGCGGCGGCACCCACGAGGAGGGCTTCCGCGCCGCGCTGACCGGCCTGGTCAACCGCTACGCGCGGGACAAGAAGCTGCTCCGCGAGAAGGACGACAACCTCTCCGGCGAGGACATCCGCGAGGGTCTGACCGCGATCATCTCGGTCAAGCTCGGCGAGCCCCAGTTCGAGGGCCAGACCAAGGACAAGCTCGGCAACACCGAGGCCAAGACCTTCGTCCAGAAGGTCGTCCACGAGCACCTCAACGACTGGCTGGACCGCAACCCCAACGAGGCCGCGGACATCATCCGCAAGTCCATCCAGGCCGCCACCGCGCGCGTCGCCGCCCGCAAGGCCCGCGACCTGACCCGCCGCAAGGGCCTGCTGGAGTCCGCCTCGCTGCCGGGCAAGCTCTCGGACTGCCAGTCCAAGGACCCGTCCGAGTGCGAGATCTTCATCGTCGAGGGTGACTCCGCCGGCGGCTCGGCCAAGCAGGGCCGCGACCCGCGCACCCAGGCCATCCTGCCGATCCGCGGCAAGATCCTGAACGTCGAGAAGGCCCGGATCGACAAGGTCCTCCAGAACACCGAGGTCCAGGCGCTCATCTCGGCCTTCGGCTGCGGCATCCAGGAGGACTACGACGAGTCCAAGCTGCGGTACCACAAGATCGTCCTGATGGCCGACGCCGACGTCGACGGACAGCACATCCGCACCCTGCTGCTCACCCTGCTGTTCCGCTTCATGCGGCCGCTGGTCGAGTCCGGGTACGTCTACCTCGCCATGCCGCCGCTGTACAAGATCAAGTGGGGCAAGGACGACTTCGAGTACGCCTACTCCGACCGCGAGCGCGACGCGCTCATCGCGGCCGGGGTGGAGGCCGGGCGCCGGCTGCCCAAGGACGACGCGATCCAGCGCTTCAAGGGTCTCGGCGAGATGAACGCCGAGGAGCTCCGGGTCACCACCATGGACGCCGAGCACCGCCTGCTGCTCCAGGTCACCCTGGAGGACGCCGCCCGTGCCGACGAGCTGTTCTCCGTGCTGATGGGCGAGGACGTCGAGGCGCGCCGCTCCTTCATCCAGCGCAACGCCAAGGACGTTCGCTTCCTGGACGTGTGACGCCTGCACCGCAGGCCCCGCACGTTCCAGTCCGCGTGAAAGGAAACTGACCACCAGTGGTCGACGACAACCGTCCCGAAGGCGAACAGCCCGAGACCCCCGCAGCCGAGGGCACCGCCCAGGTGACCATGCGGATCGAGCCGGTCGAGCTCGAGACCGAGATGCAGCGCTCCTACCTCGACTACGCGATGAGCGTGATCGTCAGCCGGGCGCTCCCCGAGGTCCGCGACGGCCTCAAGCCGGTGCACCGCCGCGTGCTCTACGCGATGTACGACGGCGGGTACCGGCCCGAGAAGGGCTACTACAAGTGCGCCCGCGTCGTCGGCGACGTCATGGGCAACTACCACCCGCACGGTGACACCTCGATCTACGACACCGTGGTCCGCCTGGCCCAGCCGTGGTCGCTGCGGATGCCGCTGGTGGACGGCAACGGCAACTTCGGCTCCCCGGGCAACGACCCGGCGGCGGCGATGCGCTACACCGAGTGCAAGCTGATGCCGCTGGCCATGGAGATGATGCGCGACATCGACGAGGAGACCGTCGACTTCGCGCCCAACTACGACGGCCGCTCGCAGGAGCCGACCGTCCTGCCCGCGCGCATCCCCAACCTGCTGGTCAACGGTGCCACCGGCATCGCGGTCGGCATGGCCACCAACATCCCGCCGCACAACCTCCGCGAGGTCGCCTCCGGCGCGCTCTGGTACCTGGAGAACCCGGAGGCCTCCGCCGAGGAGCTGCTGGACGCCCTGGTCGAGCGGATCAAGGGCCCCGACTTCCCGACCGGCGCGCTGATCGTCGGCCGCCGCGGGATCGACGACTACTACCGCACCGGCCGCGGCTCGGTCACCATGCGGGCCGTGGTCGAGGTCGAGGAGATCCAGGGCCGCCAGTGCCTGGTGATCACCGAGCTGCCGTACCAGGTCAACCCGGACAACCTCGCGCTGAAGATCGCCGACCTGGTCAAGGACGGCAAGATCGCCGGCATCGCCGACGTCCGGGACGAGTCCTCGTCCCGCACCGGCACCCGCCTGGTGGTCGTGCTCAAGCGCGACGCGGTCGCCAAGGTCGTGCTGAACAACCTGTACAAGCACACCGAGCTGCAGACCAACTTCGGCGCCAACATGCTGGCCCTGGTCGACGGCGTGCCGCGCACGCTGTCGCTCGACGCCTTCATCCGGCACTGGGTCAACCACCAGGTCGAGGTCATCGTCCGGCGCACCACCTTCCGGCTGCGCAAGGCCGAGGAGCGCGCCCACATCCTGCGCGCCCTGCTGAAGGCCCTGGACCTGATCGACGAGGTCATCGCGCTGATCCGGGCCTCGGCCAGCGCCGACGCCGCCCGCACCGGTCTGATGGGCCTGCTCGACATCGACGAGCTCCAGGCCAACGCGATCCTGGAGATGCAGCTGCGCCGGCTGGCCGCCCTCGAGCGCCAGCGGATCATGGACGAGCACGACGAGCTCCAGCGCAAGATCGACGAGTACAACGCGATCCTGGCCTCGCCGGTCCGCCAGCGGGAGATCATCTCCGAGGAGCTCACCGCGATCGTCGACAAGTACGGCGACGAGCGGCGCTCGACCCTCATCCCCTCCGACGGCGACCTCTCCATCGAGGACCTCATCGCCGAGGAGGACATCGTCGTCACGATCACCCGTGGCGGCTACGTCAAGCGGACCCGCTCCGACCTCTACCGCTCGCAGAAGCGCGGCGGCAAGGGCGTGCGCGGTGCCCAGCTGAAGCAGGACGACATCGTCGACCACTTCTTCGTGACGACGACCCACAACTGGATCCTGTTCTTCACCAACAAGGGCCGGGTCTACCGCGCCAAGGGCTACGAGCTGCCGGACGCCGGGCGCGACGCCCGCGGCCAGCACGTCGCCAACCTGCTGGCCTTCCAGCCGGACGAGCACATCGCCCAGGTGATGGCCGTGCGGACGTACGAGGACAAGCCGTACCTGGTCCTCGCCACCCGGGCCGGCCTGGTGAAGAAGTCCGCGCTCAAGGACTACGACTCGCCGCGCTCCGGCGGCCTGATCGCGATCAACCTGCGCCAGGACGAGGAGGGCCAGGACGACGAGCTGATCGGCGCCGAGCTGGTCTCCGCCGAGGACGACCTGCTGCTGGTCTCCAAGAAGGCCCAGTCGATCCGCTTCACCGCGACCGACGACGCCCTGCGCCCGACCGGCCGCGCCACCTCCGGCGTCAAGGGCATGGCCTTCCGCGAGGACGACGAACTGCTCTCGATGAACGTCGTCCGTCCGGGCACCTACGTCTTCACCGCCACGGACGGCGGCTACGCCAAGCGCACCGGGGTGGACGAGTACCGTGTCCAGGGGCGCGGCGGCTACGGCACCAAGGCGGCGAAGATCGTCGAGGGCCGGGGCTCGCTGGTCGGCGCGCTCGTGGTCGACGAATCCGACGAGATCATGGCGATCACCCTCTCGGGTGGGGTGATCCGCACGAGGGTTTCCGAGGTTCGTGAAACCGGACGTGACACCATGGGCGTCCAACTGATCAACCTCGGAAAGCGCGACGCGGTCGTGGGCATGGCCCGCAACGCGGAGGCCGAGGACGAGGAGACGGCGGAGGACGAGGTGGCGGGTACCGAGTCCACCGAGACGGCCGAGGGAGCGGAGACGGCGGTCGACGGAGACGTCGAGGCCTGAACCGAACCGCAGACCGGTGCCGCCGCGTCCAGAGTATGGATGCGGCGGCACCGGACGCCGACCAGTTCCGGGCAATCCCGCCGGGCGCTGGATGACGAGTGACGAAGCAGGGCGGCGCCGCCGTCCTGGTGGGAAGTGCGGGAGGACCAGGTGAGTGGAGCCACGGGTGCTGCGGGAGGAACCTCCGGCGGCCGTCCGGGCGCGCAGGGCGGGGGTGCGTACGGCGTTCCGCAGCCGCCGACCGAGCACTCGGCCGCGTCCACCTCGCTGATGCCGCCGGCCGGTGGAGCGGGCCAGAGCGGTGCGACCTACGGGGGGCAGACGCCCGCGCCGCCGAGCGGCCAGGCCGGCTTCTCGCAGCCGACCACGTACGCCAAGGGGCAGCCGACCCCGGCCCGGGGCACCCGGAGCCCGGGCCACACCCCGGCGGGCGGGACCCCGGTCGGGGCGACCCCGGTCGGCGGCACCCCCACCGGGGCGGCGCGCCGCCCCGCCGGTGCCCCCGCGGCCGCGACCGGCGGGGCCGGCCTCGGCCGGACCCGCAAGGCCCGGCTGCGGGTGACCAAGGTGGACCCGTGGTCGGTGATGAAGGTCAGCTTCCTGCTGTCGCTGGCCGTCGGCATCATCATCATCGTGGCCGCGGCCGTGCTGTGGATGACGCTGGACTCGCTCGGCGTCTTCGACTCGCTGACCAAGACCCTCAAGGACGTCACCGGCTCGGACAGCAGCGGCGGCCTCAACCTGATGGACTACGTCGGCTTCGGCAAGGTGATGACCTTCACCACGCTGATCGCCGTGGTCGACGTCGTCCTGCTGACCGCCCTGTCCACGCTCTCCGCGTTCATCTACAACGCGGCGGCCGGCTTCACCGGCGGTGTCGAGCTCACCCTGGCCGAGGAGGACTGATCCCGGCCGGATCCTGACGCTCGCTCAGCTCCCCGTCCGCGGACGGAATGCACGGGCCCCACCCGCTGTTGCAGCGGGTGGGGCCCGTCGGCATTTCGGGTGACAGCCGGCCGCTCGCGGCGTGCCACCCGGAAACCGGGCGGCCGCGGTGGGACAAGCTGGGTGCCGCCCGTCCCGCGCCTGGGAGTGCCGCAGGCCGCCCCCGGTCCGCCCGACCGGGTCAGCTGAGGTTCCGCAGGACGACTGGACGGAGGCGCGCGGTGGCGAAGCTCGCAGGTCAACTGGTCGAAGCCCTCGAAGGGCTGTTGGGGGTCCCGGTACCGCTGCGGGTGCAGGCCTGGGACGGCAGCACCGCCGGGCCGCCGGGCGCGCCCACCGTGGTCCTGCGCAACCGCCGGGCGCTGCGCCGGCTGGTCTGGCAGCCGGGCGAGCTGGGCCTGGCCCGGGCCTACGTCGCGGGGGACCTGGAACTCGCCCCCGGCACCGACCTGTACGAGACGCTCTCCGCCGTCGCCCGCTTCGCCGAGCGGCCGGAGGTCCGCACCCTGGCCCTCGGGCCGCGCGAGGCGCTCGGCCCCAAGGGCCGCCGGGTGCTCGCCGCCGCGCTGCGGGCCGGGGCGGTCGGCCTCGAGCCCGAGCCACCCCGCGAGGAGGTCCGCAGGGCCGCAGGGCGGCTGCACAGCCGCAGCCGCGACCGCGCGGCCATCAGCCACCACTACGACGTCGGGAACGACTTCTACCGGATCGTGCTGGGCTCCTCGATGGTCTACTCGTGCGCCTACTGGGCGCCCGAGGCGAAGAGCCTGGAGGCGGCCCAGGAGGCCAAGCTCGACCTGATCTGCCGCAAGCTCGGCCTGCGCCCCGGGATGCGCCTGCTGGACGTCGGCTGCGGCTGGGGCTCGCTGCTGCTGCACGCGGCGAAGCACTACGGGGTCACCGCGGTCGGCGTCTCCATCTCCACGGAGCAGGTCGCGCTGGCCCGCGCCAGGGTCGAGGAGGCCGGGCTGTCCGACCGGGTCGAGGTCCGGCTCCAGGACTACCGGGAGATCACCGACGGGCCCTTCGACGCGATCTCCAGCGTCGGGATGGCCGAGCACGTCGGCTCCGAGCAGTACCGGGTCTACGCCGAGGGCCTGTACCGGCTGCTGGTGCCCGGCGGCCGGCTGCTCAACCACCAGATCGCCCGCCGCCCCGACATCCCCGGGGTGCCGCACCGCACCAGCCCCTTCATCGACCGCTACGTCTTCCCGGACGGCGAGCTCTCCCCCGTCGGGTCCACGGTGGCCCGGCTGGAGGAGGCCGGCTTCGAGGTCCGGGACGTCGAGTCGCTGCGGGAGCACTACGGGCTGACCCTGCGCGAGTGGGTGGCCAACCTGGAAGCGCACTGGACGGAGGCGGTCCGGCTGGTCGGCCGCGGCCGGGCCCGGGTCTGGCGGCTGTACATGGCGGCTTCCGCGCTCGCCTTCGAGCAGAACCGGATCGGGATCAACCAGGTCCTCGCCGTCCGCAGCACCGAGGAGGGCGCGGCGGGCCTGCCGCCGACCCGCGAGGAGTGGCTGCTGCGCCCCTCCGTGGGTGCGCCGCAGCTGGTCGCGGGGGGTGCCGCCGCAGCCCCGGCCGACCCGGATTTGGGAGATCGGCCGTCGGTCCGCTAATCTTTCAGTGCGGCAAGGGCCTATAGCTCAGACGGTTAGAGCGCTTCCCTGATAAGGAAGAGGCCACAGGTTCAAGTCCTGTTAGGCCCACCACCGCGAAGGGCCCGGAGTGATCCACTCCGGGCCCTTCGACAGTTCTTGAGATCGGGCGGGGCCGCGGATCGGCCGGCATCCGGTACGATCTCTCATCGGTGAGGGCCTATAGCTCAGACGGTTAGAGCGCTTCCCTGATAAGGAAGAGGCCACAGGTTCAAGTCCTGTTAGGCCCACCTCCCCGAAGGGCCCGGAGTGATCCACTCCGGGCCCTTCGACGTTTCCCGCCGCGCTGCCTCCGCGCGTCCCGCCGCGTTCCCGCCGCCGGACCGGGAACCGCGCGCCCCTCCCGACGGTTCTCGGGGGAGGGACGGTGGAGGGTTGGTGACGGCATGGCGGTGTTCTGGGCGATGAGCATCCCCGGACTGGTCTGCGCCCTGGTGGTGCTGGCCGCGCTCGATCAACTGGCACTGCGGGCGCGCCGCGCCCGCTGGGTGCCCTGGCGGGGGACGGGCCGGGAGGGGCAGATCTCGGCCACCGGGTTCGAGCAGCTGCACGCGCAGTTCGCCGCGGGCAAGCAGCACGAGCTGGACGAACGTCGCAGCACCCTGATGCTGCGGGACGAGGAGGGCGAGGGGGCGCCGCCGCGGACCAGGGTGGACCTGGCGAACGGCACCGCCGTGGTGGTGGCGCCGGGCCGCCCGGCGGACGGGACGGCGGGCGGACCCGCGGACGGCTCGGCGGGCCGGGTCTGATCCGCGGGCGCGCGGGACGGTCCGGGCACGGTCGGACCGCCCGCCAGGAGGTGCGGCGTCAATCCTGGGACCGGACCGCCGGGTTGGCCGCACCGGTGGCTGGTCACGATTGGGACACCGGTGTGTATCATCGGCCGCAAGGGCAGTCTGGCACCCGGCCGCCCGTTCGCGCTCGAAACACAACTGGACTCGTCGGCCCGGTCAGTCCGGCCGGATCCGGCTCTTGAGTCCACCAACGCAAGAAGGACGAGGTCCCGCGGTGAAGAAGCTTCTCCTGGTCGCCCTGGTCGCCCTCGGCGGCTTCTTTGTCTACCGTCAGGTCCAGGCGGACCGCGCCGAGCAGGACCTGTGGACCGAGGCCACCGACCCGGTCCCGGCCGGTCGCTGAGCCCCCGGCGATCTGACGATCGACGAACTCCGGAGGCGCCCGTCGGCGCCTCCCGGGCCGGCCGGCCCGGTCGACGAACCGGACCGGCCGACCCCTTGGAACGGCACCGTTCCGGGGGGACGGCGCTGGGAATCGCGCCGGAAACCGGTACGCTAGTGCCCGTTGGCACGCGCGCGGTGCCGTCGAGGGGCATTAGCTCAGTTGGTAGAGCGCTGCCTTTGCAAGGCAGATGTCAGGAGTTCGAGTCTCCTATGCTCCACAGCCCACAGCAGTAGCGGATCGGCCGCCGACCTGGATCCTGGTCGGCGGCCGATCGGCGTTTGCGGGCGTTCGCCCGTACGGTCAGCGCGACCCGGGGCCGTCCTCGGCGGGGCCGTCCTTCCCGGCGGTCGGGGACCCGTCCGTCGACTCGGCGACGGCCTCCGGGCCGGAGCCGTTCACCGGCGTGGAGGCGGCGTGCGCCCCGGCCGGCCGGGGCTCCTGCGGGGCCGGGGGCTCGACCAGCCACTCCGGGTTGCTGTGCCGGCGCCACCACTGCCAGGCCACGATGCCGCCGCCGATCGCCAGCAGGCCGGCCACGGCGAGGCCGGTGGCCAGGCGGTTGCACTGCTCCTTCCTGGCGTTCCGGGCGGCCAGTTCGCTGATCTCGGCCGAGCTGACGTTGCCCTGGAGAGCGGTCAGCGCGGCGGCGCCGCGGGCCTGGGCCTCGTGGGCGACCGGGCCGACGGTGGCGCGGGCCTCCTCGACCGCCTGGGCGACCCTGGGGCCGACGGTGGCGCGCGCCTGGTCCGCGGCCCGGGCGGCGGACAGGCGGGCCGCCAGAGCGGCCTCCTGGGCCCGGTGGAGGGCCTTCAGGGTGTTCTGCTGGGCCTCCGGCGGCAGGTTGGCGAAGGCCTGGCCGAACTGGGGGGCGAGGTGCCGGTCGTACTGGCAGCGGAGGTGGTGGGCGGCCTGTGCGGCCTTCGGACCGAAGGCGTCCAAGGCGGGGCCGAGGCGCTGCTTGGCGCCGTCCGCGAACTGTGCGGCGGTGTCCCGGGTCCTGGTGGCCGTCTCACGGGCCGAATCCGAAAAGCTCACGAGTCTCTCCTCCTGGGTGGTGTCCTTTATGCACATATCCACCTGAATGCTGATCATGCATGCTGATTTGTCCGGAGGCATGTCGGGGTGGGCCGTACGCGGGGCTCCTGCCGGGGCGGGCCGGACGGGGCGGGCGTGAGGACAGGGCCCCGGCGGGGCGGAGAAAGCCGGGTCCGGCTGTGGGGGAGCCGGTCCGGGGGCGGGGGCGCGGCAGTAGGCTGGCGGTTTCGGAGGTCGTGTACGGGAAGGGGACCCGCTGATGCTCCCGGACGAGCCGAGGCCGTCGGTCGACCGGTCCCCGGAGGCCGGACCGCCCGACTGCTACCGGCACCCGCAGACCCCCACCGGGGTCTCCTGCACCCGCTGCGAGCGGCCGATCTGCCCGCAGTGCATGGTGACCGCCTCGGTGGGCTTCCAGTGCCCCGAGTGCGTCGGCAACGGCCACACCGGGTCGCGGCAGGCGACCACCCGGTTCGGCGGAGCCCTGGCCGCCGACGGCGGGCTGGTCACCCGGGTGCTGATCGGGCTCAACATCGTGGTCTGGGTGCTGGCCGCCTTCGTGCTCACCCCGCGGCTGGGCCAGACCTGGTCGCTGTTCAGCGCCGGGCGGGACATCCTCGGCGGCCCGGCGGGCATCGCCGACGGCCCGGACCAGTGGTACCGGCTGCTGACCGCCACCTTCCTGCACCTGGAGTGGTGGCACGTCGGGATGAACATGCTGGTGCTGTACTGGCTCGGCCCGTCGCTGGAGGAGGCGCTCGGCCGGCTCCGCTTCCTGGCCCTCTACCTGCTCTCCGGCCTGGGCGGCAGCACCTTCGCCTTCCTGGTGGCCGGCGGCTGGATGAACTCGGTGGGCGCCTCCGGGGCGGTCTTCGGGCTGATCGGCGCCACGATCGTGCTGCAGCTGCGGAACAGGGGCCCGCTCGGCCCGGCGATGGCGTTCCTGGTCTTCAACCTGGTGGTCACCTTCTCCCGCCCGGGCGTCGACTGGCGGGCGCACGTCGGCGGCCTGCTGCTCGGCTCGCTGACGGCGGTCGGCCTGATGTACGCCCCGCGCGAGCGCCGCGGCCTGGTGCAGGGGCTGACGGTGGCGGGCGCGGTGGCGGTCGAGGCGGGGATGCTGCTGGCCGGGACGGTCCTCTACGGGGCCTGACCCCTCGGACGTTTGTCCACAGCGGGTGCGGGGTTGTGCACAGGCTGTGCGACCACCGGGGTGCGGACTGGTGTTCTACGCGTGTCCTGCTGTGCGGTTCTCCCGTTCCCGGGGAGTTGTGCACAGCTGTGGACGAGCCCGCCGGGGAAAGTTATCCACAGGCCCGGGGGACTTTTCCCCAGTGTGGATAACCATGTGGATAAGCCCGACAGTCCGATGGTGGGGATAACCGACCGGATTCCGGTGCGCTCCCGCCCGGCTCCGGGCACGCCTGACCGCCGCCCCGGGACGAGCGATCCGGAGCGGCGGGAAACGGCTCGAAGCCGAGCCTCAGGACGGGCGGAGCGTCACTTCCACTGGGTGGAGACGCCGAAGCCGGCGGCGATGAAGCCGAAGCCGACCAGGATGTTCCAGTTGCGCCAGCTCTCGACCGGGTAGGTGCCGCTGGTCACGTAGTAGGTGACGATCCACACCAGGCCGATCAGGAACAGCGCGAGCATCAGCGGCGCGACCCAACCACGGCCCGAACTGATCTTCACCGCGGCCGTGGTCGGCGGGGTGTAGTCGGACTTCTTGCGGAGTCGAGACTTCGGCACGAGGAGCTCTCCTGTCGATGCGCTGTGAGACCGCGCAGGGTGCAGCGGGTGGAATCGGCCGCGGTCGGCTGTGGAGAAACGTCCTGGGGACCGCTCCGCCACATGCCACCGGCGTCCGTTAGCGTAGTGGCTCGGCGGGTCTAGAGGAGATAAGGGTACGGTGACTAATTTGTCGATTCCCCCTGAGCCGGCCCGTACCCGCCGTTCCGGCACCCGAATTGTCGGACGTGCCCTGACCTGCGCCGTCTTCGCGCTCGCCGGACTGCTCTTCTACATCAGCGCGCAGACCGCCCGCGGCACCGACCTGCGGACCGACAACTCGTTGCTCAGCCTCGGCGACGTGGTCCGCCAGCGCAGCGCCCAGAACCAGCAGGCGCAGTCCCAGCTCGCCGACCTCCAGGCCCGCGCCCAGCAGCTAACCGAGCAGCAGGGCCACGACCCCGCCAACGCCGCGCAGCTGGGCGGCCTGCGCTCCGGCGCGGCCCTGGAGCCGCTCCAGGGCGGCGGCCTGACCGTCACCCTCAACGACGCCCCGCCGAACGCCACCGCGCGCATCCCGGGAGTGCCCGAGCCCGGCGTCAACGACCTGGTCATCCACCAGCAGGACATCCAGGCCGTCGTCAACGCGCTGTGGCGGGGCGGCGCCGAAGGGGTGCAGGTGATGGACCAGCGGCTGATCTCCACCAGCGCCGTCCGCTGCGTCGGCAACACCCTGCTGCTCCAGGGCCGGGTCTACTCCCCGCCGTACGTGGTCAGGGCGGTCGGGCGGACCGACACCCTGCGCTCGGCCGTCGAGGCGGACCCGACGGTCCGCAACTACCTCCAGTACGTCCAGGCGTACGGGCTGGGCTGGAAGGTCCAGGAGAGCGGCGAGCTGAGCCTGCCCGGCTACTCCGGCACCACCGAGCTGCGTTCGGCGGGCGGCCAGCAGTAGCGGACCGGCCCCGCGGGCGCGCACGGCGGGTCTACTCTTTAACCCAGTCCGCTACGTCGAGGGAGCACCATGTACGGCTGGATCTGGCGTCACCTCCCGGGGAACACCCTGGTCCGGGCCGTCATTTCGCTGCTCCTCGTGCTGGGGATCGTCTACCTCCTCTTCACCTACGTCTTCCCGTGGGCGGAACCGCTGCTCCCCTTCGGCGACGTCACAGTGGACGGCGGCGACGGCGCCGCGACCGGCTGAGCCGGCGGGCCCGGCACTCCCTTCCCGCACCGCACCCCACGGAGACCACGCGCGCATGACGACCCGGCCGACCACTCCGCCCCGCATCCTGGTGGTGGACAACTACGACAGCTTCGTCTTCAACCTGGTCCAGTACCTGTACCAGCTCGGCGCCACCTGCGAGGTGGTGCGCAACGACGAGGTGACCGTCGAGCACGCCGTCCGCCGCTCCGGCGACGAGGGCTTCGACGGGGTGCTGCTCTCCCCCGGGCCCGGCGCCCCGGAGGAGGCCGGGGTCTGCATCGAGATGGTGCACCACTGCGCGCGGATCGGGCTGCCGGTGTTCGGCGTCTGCCTGGGCCTCCAGTCGATCGCGGCCGCGTACGGCGCCGTGGTCGGCCGGGCGCCCGAGCTGCTGCACGGCAAGACCTCGCCGGTCGAGCACGAGGACGGCGGGGTCTTCGAGGGCCTGCCCTCGCCGCTGACCGCGACCCGCTACCACTCGCTCGCGGTCGAGCCGGCCACCGTGCCGGCCGAACTGGTGGTCACCGCGCGCACCGGGAGCGGCGTGATCATGGGGCTCAGGCATCGTGAACTGCCGGTCGAGGGCGTGCAGTTCCACCCCGAGTCGGTGCTCACCGAGGGCGGGCACCGGATGCTCGCCAACTGGCTCGCGGAGTGCGGCTTCCCGCAGGCGGTCGACCGGTCGGCCGGGCTCGCCCCGGTGATCGGCCGGGGCTGACCGGCGTGACCTCGCTGCGTCCGGAGGGGCGTTTCCAGCCGGAGGCGGACCCGTACGGCACCGCGCAGCAGTACGGCGGGCCCCGGTACCCGGGCCAGGACGACGGCACCGGCGGTGCGCCGTACCGGCAGGGGATCCCGGTGCAGACCGTGCCCGAGGACGCCTGGGGCGTGTACGAGCAGGCCCAGGAGCCCATCGTGGACGGGCCCGAGTACCCCTGGCTGCCCGACCAGACCCTCCAGCTGCGGCTGCCCCTGGACCTCGGCGCGCCGGCCGCCGAACCGGCCCCCACCGGTGGCCGGGCCGAGCGCCGCCGCGCCGCCCAGGGCCGCACCTCGCTGCGCTCCGGCAGCGGCCGGCGCCGGTCGAACGGCCGCGGCGCCGGGCGGGTGCGCCCCCGGGAGTCCGTGCTCGTGGTGGCCGCCCGGAGCGTCGGCGAGCTGTGCATCACGCTCGGCGTGGTGATGCTGCTCTTCGTCGCGTACCAGCTCTGGTGGACCAACGTGCAGGCCGACGCGGCCGCCGACGGGGCCCGCAACCAGCTGGAGCAGCAGTTCAACGCGGCCGTCGCGCCCGTCCAGCCGGGGCAGCCGGCCCCGGCGCCGGACAAGCCCGAGGTGTTCGAGCCCGGCAAGGGCTTCGCCATCATCTACCTGCCCAAGCTGGGGCTGAAGTTCCCGATCGCCGAGGGCACCTCCAAGTCGGGGGTGCTCGACAACGGCCTGGTCGGCCACTACACGGGAACCGGGATGCCGGGCGACAAGGCGGGCAACTTCGCGCTGGCCGCCCACCGCAACACCCACGGCGAGCCGTTCCGGTACATCAACCAGCTCGGCAAGGGCGACAAGATCGTGGTGGAGACCGCGGCCGGCTACTACACCTACGAGGTCACCGGGGGCATCCCGGAGACCTCCCCCAACAACGTGAGCGTGATCAAGCCGGTGCCGAACGGCGCGGGGTACGCCGGTCCGGGCCGCTACATCACCCTGACCACCTGCACGCCGGAGTTCACCTCCAAGTTCCGCCTCATCGTCTTTGGCAAGATGATCGAGGAACGGCCGCGTGCCCAGGGCAAGCCGGCCGCGATCACGGGCGGGTAGCCGCCCGGCCGCCCGGCCCGGAGGGGGAGCACCGCAGATGCAGGACGAGAGCGCGCGATCGGCCGAACCGGCGCAGGAGGCCTTCGCCCCGCCCGAGCCGCGGGCCGGGCGGGGCCGGAGCCGGGCGCTGGCCGCGCTCGGGGTCTTCGGCGAGCTGCTGATCACCATGGGCCTGGTGCTCGGCCTGTTCGTGGGCTACTCGCTCTGGTGGACCAACGTGCAGGCGGACCGCTCGGCCTCGGCGGCCGCCGACCGGCTGCGCGGCAGCTGGGCCGCGGGCCCGCGCCCCGGCCCCGGGGCGACGCCCGGCGCCGCCCCGGCCCCCGGCGCGTCCGCTGCTCCCGGCGGCCCCGGTGCCGAGGCCGGGTCCGTGCCGAAGCAGTTCGCGGCCGGGGACGACGTCGGCTTCCTGCACGTCCCGGCGATGGGCCGGGACTACCAGGTGCTGATCCGGATGGGCACCTCCACCGAGGTCCTGGACGACGGCGTCGCGGGCGTCTACGAGCAGCCGTACCGGGCCGCGATGCCGTGGGACCAGCAGGGCAACTTCGCGCTGGCCGCCCACCGGGACGGCCACGGCGCCAAGTTCCACGACCTGGACGCCGTCCACCGGGGCGACGCCGTCGTGGTCGAGACCCGGGACAAGTGGTACGTCTACAAGGTCGACAGCACCCTGGCGGAGACGTCCAAGTACGACACCGGCATCGTGGCGCCCGTCCCGGCCCGCTCCGGCTACGAGGGCCCCGGCCGCTACATCACCCTGACCACCTGCACGCCGGTGTACACCTCGCGCTACCGGATGGCCGTCTGGGGGAGCCTGGTGCGGGTGGACGACATGGACGCCAAGCGCACCCCGCCGCCGGAGCTGCGGCACTCCTGAAGCCGCCCACGGGCCTCCTGGAGCCCGTACGGAACGCCCGAGGGCCCGCCGCGTTCGTCGCGGCGGGCCCTCGGGCGTGCTCCGTGCTGCTTGTTCCCCGGCTCAGCCGAACCAGGGGAATACCGGAGGCCTAGTGGTCCCCTTTGGGGGGTGTGGTGGTGGGGTCGCTCCCTTTCGGGGGCTCGGCCGCCTTGGTGTACAGCTGGATCTGGGTGTTCGGGTCGACCTGGGTGCCGGCCGGCGGGTTGCTCTGGAGGATCGTCGCGTTCGGGTCCGGGGGACCGCTGACCACGACGTAGGTCAGGCCGAGCGCCTTCAGCTGGTCCGCGGCGGCGCCCAGCTTGACGTTCGCCAGCGGCGGGACCTGGGGCTTGTCCTGCGCCTTGAAGATCGTCAGCGAGATCTTGCTGTTGGCCGGGGCCTTGGTGTTGGCCGGGACCGACTGCGAGGCGACGGTGTTGACCTTGCTCGGGTCGGGGGCCGGGGCGGTCTTCGAGACGTCCACCTGGAAGCCGAGGCCCTGGAGGGTCGCCTGCGCGTCCTCCTTCTGGGCCCCGGCCACGTTCGGGACGGTCACCTTGGCCTTGCCCTGCGAGACGGTCAGCTTGATCGGGGCGCTCGGGTCGACGGCCGCGTTGGGCGCCGGGTCCTGGGCGGTGACGGTGTCCTGCGCGGCGGTGTCGTCGTCCTTGTACTCGGTGGTCACGTTGGTGAAGCCGAGGTCGGCGAGCGCCTTGGTGGCCTGGTCCTTGGGCTTGCCGACCACACCGGGGACCTGCGCCTTGGCCGGGCCCGAGGAGACCTGCACCGTGATGGTGGAGGTCTCGGCGACCTGGGTGCCGGACTGCGGGGTCTGGGTGCAGACCTGGTCCTTCTTGATGTTGGTGTCCGGGCAGGCGATCTTGTCGCCCTCGGTCACCACGAGCTTGGCACCGGCCGCGGCGGCGGCCGTCTTGGCCTCCGCCAGGGTCTTGCCGACCAGGTTCGGCGCGGTGACCTTCGCGGTCTCCTTGGTGCCCTTGTCGGCGAACATCGCCTGGGCGACGAAGAAGGTGCCGACCAGGACCAGCACGGCGGCCACCGCCAGCACGATCCAGGAGGTGTTGCTCTTCTTCGGCGGGTCCTCGCCCCGCCGGCCCCCGCCGCGGCCGTAGCCGTCGTCGTAGCCGTCGTTGCCGCCCGCCTGGCCGGCGTAGGTCTGGCCGTAGCCGTCGTCCTGGTAGCCGCCCTGCTGCCCGTAGCCGGGCTGCCCGGAGGCCTGCGGCAGGACGGTGGTCGGGCCGCCGGGCTGCTGCGGCAGCACGTTGGTCTGGCCGTACGGGTCGTGCTGCTGCGGGTAGCCGTTCTGGTCGTAGCCGTAGCCGCCCGGGCCCATGCCGTACGCGGCCTGCTGGGCGGCGGCCACCGGCAGGCCGTCGAGGAAGCGCTCGATGTCGTCGCGCATCTCGTCGGCGCTCTGGTAGCGGTAGTCGCGGTCCTTGGCGAGCGCCTTCAGCACGATCGCGTCGACCTCGGGGCGCACCTCGGGGTCGAAGACCGACGGCGGCTGCGGCTCCTCCCGGACGTGCTGGTAGGCCACCGCGACGGGCGAGTCGCCGACGAACGGCGGGCGCACGGTCAGCAGCTCGTAGAGCAGGCAGCCGGTGGAGTAGAGGTCGGAGCGGGCGTCGACCTGCTCGCCCTTGGCCTGCTCGGGGGAGAGGTACTGGGCGGTGCCGATGACGGCCGAGGTCTGCGTCATGGTCATCCCGGCGTCACCCATCGCACGGGCGATGCCGAAGTCCATGACCTTGACGTTGCCCTGCCGGGTCAGCATCACGTTGGCCGGCTTGATGTCGCGGTGCACGATGCCGGCCCGGTGCGAGTACTCCAGGGCCTGGAGGATGCCGATGGTCATCTCCAGCGCGCGCTCGGGCAGCAGCCGGCGGCCGGAGTGCAGCAGCTCGCGCAGCGTGGACCCCTCGACGTACTCCATCACGATGTACGGGATGGAGATGCCGTCGATGTAGTCCTCGCCGGTGTCGTACACGGCGACGATGGCGGGGTGGTTCAGGGACGCCGCCGACTGCGCCTCGCGGCGGAACCGGGCCTGGAACGACGGATCCCGGGCCATGTCGGCCCGGAGCGTCTTCACAGCGACGGAGCGGCCGAGTCGGGTGTCATGGGCGAGGTACACCTCGGCCATGCCGCCGCGTCCGAGGACGCCGCCGAGCTCGTACCTGCCGCCGAGGCGACGAGGCTCTTCCATAGTTCCGACCCTCTCCCTCACCCGCCGGTGAGGTTGTGACGTAGGTGTCCCCGCACGCTCTGGGTGACGCCGCGCGGTCCGCGACCGGTTCTCCGGCCGGGCCGTGCGGTGCCTCGCGGGCGGCAACGGGCACACCCGCTGCTGGCGGATACGCTACCGGTCGGACCGCAGCGGACCGGAGTCAGCCGTCGGCCGATACCAGACCGGTATCCGGACGGGGCTGCCCATCGTGACATTCCCCTCACCCCGGACCCGCGCTCCTACTTGCCGAGTGCGGCCTGCATCACCGCCTTGGCGATCGGGGCGGCGAGGCGGCCGCCGCTGATGCCGTCGCGGTTCTGGGAGCCGTCCTCGACCACCACCGCGACCGCGACCGACTGGCCGTCCGGGGTCTTCGCCCAGGAGGTGAACCAGGCGAACGGGAGCCCGGCGTTGTCCTCGCCGTGCTGCGCGGTGCCGGTCTTGCCGCCGACCTGCAGGCCGGGGATCTTGGCGTTGGTGCCGGTGCCGTTCTCGACCACCGAGACCATCAGGTCCTGCATCTTCTGCGCGGTGGCCGGGCTCATCGCCTGGGAGAACTGCTTCTCGGTGTGCTTGGAGACGGTGGTCAGCGTGGCCGAGCGCTCCTGGTCGACCATGTACGGCTGCATCAGGCTGCCGTTGTTGGCGATCGCGGCGGAGACCATGGCCATCTGGAGCGGGGTGGCGCGGGTGTCGTGCTGGCCGATCGAGTCCTGGGCGGTGCCGTCCGGGCTCGAGCTGTCCGGGAAGACGCTCTTCTCGGAGCGGACCGGGGTGTCGATCGTGCTGTTGAAGCCGAACTTCTCGGCCTGCGCCCGCATCCGCTCCTTGCCCAGGTCCGCGCCCATCTTGGCGAAGACCGTGTTGCAGGACTGGTCCATCCCGGACTTGATCGTGGCGTTCTCGCAGCGCTCGTTCGGGCTCTCGTTCTTCAGCTGGGTGGTCGTGCCGGGCAGGACGTACGGCTCCGGGGTGTCCGTGGCGTCGTCGATGCTCTGGTAGCGGCCGTTCTCGAACGCCGCGGTCGCGGTGACCAGCTTGAAGGTCGAGCCGGGCGGATAGGTCTCCTTCAGCGCCCGGTTGAGCGTCGGCTTGTTCGGGTCCGCGTCGAGGGCCTTCCAGGCGTTCTGGTCGGCCGTCTCGCCGCCGGCGAAGGTGCCCGGGTCGTAGGACGGGGTGGAGACCAGGCCCAGGATCGCGCCGGTCTTCGGGTCGAGCGCGACCACCGCGCCCTTCTTGTTGCCCATCGCGTCGAAGGCGGCCTTCTGCACCTTGGCGTTGATGGTGGTGACGACGTCGCCGCCGCGCTTCTGCTCGCCCGTCAGCATGTCCAGGGTGTTGCGGAAGAACAGCCGGTCGTCGGTGCCGGAGAGGATGCCGTCCTCCAGGTTCTCCAGCTGGCTGGAGCCGTAGGCCTGGGAGGAGTAGCCGGTCACCGGGGCGTACATCGGGCCGTCGACCCAGGACCGCTTGTACTTGTAGCGCAGGCCGTTGACGAAGTCGGACTTCGTGACCGGCTGGCCGCTGACGATGATGTTGCCGCGCGGGTGGGCGTACCGGTCGTACAGCTGGCGCTTGTTGTTCTTGTTGGTGGCCCAGGACTCGGCCTGGACGCCCTGCACCCAGTTGGTGCGCACCATCAGGGCCAGGATCAGGACGAGGCAGAAGATCGATACCCGGCGGATCGGCTTGTTCATCGGGCTGGTCCCTCCTGGCCCTCGGTGGCCGGGGCCGGTTCGGCCCCCGGTCGGCGGGCGCTGTCGCTGATCTTCAGCAGGATCGCGACCAGCGCCCAGTTGGCGACCACGGACGAACCGCCCTGCGCGAGGAACGGCATGGTCATACCGGTGAGCGGGATCAGCCCGGTGACACCGCCGGCCACGACGAACACCTGGATCGCCATCGCCGAGGAGAGGCCGACGGCGAACAGCTTGCCGAACGGGTCGCGGGCGGCGAGCGCGGTGCGCAGGCCGCGCTGCACCAGCAGGGCGTACAGCAGGAAGATCGCCATCAGGCCGGTCAGCCCGAGCTCCTCGCCGAACGAGCCCAGGATGAAGTCGCTCTTGGCGGCGAAGGCGATCAGCCAGGAGCGGCCCTGGCCCAGGCCGGAGCCGGTGACCCCGCCGGAGCCGAGCGCCATCAGCGACTGGCCGATCTGCTCGGTGGCGCCCTTAGGCGGGTTGGCGCCGAAGGCGGCCATCGGGTCGAGCCAGGCGTCGATGCGGACCTTCACGTGGCTCGCGGTCGACGCGACCGCGACCGCGCCGCCGACCGACATCAGCAGACCGAACAGGATCCAGCTGGTCCGCTCGGTGGCGACGTAGAGCATCACCACGAACAGGCCGAAGAACAGGAAGGACGTGCCCAGGTCGTTCTCGAAGATCAGGATCAGCAGGCTGAGCAGCCAGATCACGATGATCGGGCCGAGGTCGCGGCCGCGCGGCAGGTACAGGCCCATGAACCGGCGGCTGGCCAGCGCCAGGGCGTCCCGCTTGACCATCAGGTAGCCGGCGAAGAACACGGTCAGGACGATCTTGGCGAACTCGCCCGGCTGGATGGAGAAGCTGCCCATCCGGATCCAGATCTTGGCGCCGAAGTCCTCCGCCCGGGACGGGAAGAAGGCCGGCGCCGCGAGCAGGACCAGGGCCACCACCATCGAGATGTAGGTGTAGCGCTGGAGCACCCGGTGGTCCTTCAGCAGCACCATCACCCCGATGAAGCCGGCGATCCCGAGGGCCGACCACATCAGCTGGTTCTCGGCCGCCGGGTAGTTGCCCCGGAGCAGCTTGCCCGCCTTGTCCAGCCGCCAGATCATCACCACCCCGAGGCCGTTGAGCAGGGTGGCGATCGGCAGCATCAGCGGGTCCGCGTACGGCGCGAAGCGGCGCACCAGCAGGTGCGCGACCAGTGCCAGGGCGCCCATGCCGAGCCCGTAGCCGAGCATGCCCGCGGGCAGCTTGGCGTCCATCGCGAGGCCGACGTTGGCGTACGCGAGGACCGGCAGCAGCACCGCGAAGACCAGCAGGGCCAGCTCGGTGTTGCGCCGGTTCGGCGCCTCCTGCGGGGAGATCGTGGTGTTGCCCCGCCGACGGGGGATCGTGCGTTCGGCCGCCGCCCGGCGTCGGCCGGACCGGGTGGTTTCCTGGCTCAGGTCGTAGCTGCTCACGTGGTGACCGCTCCCTGACGGCCGGCAAACCCGCTCGGGGCGGTCCTATGTCGGATCACGGACGTCACTGCTTCGGGCAGGAGTTGGCCCGGCTGAGTTCCTCTTCGGTCAGTGGGGGGGCCTGGTCGCCCTGCGCGCCGGTGGCCGGAGGGGTCGCGTTCGGTGCCGGGGCGGGTGCCGTCGGGGCGGTCGGCGAGGCCGGAGGCGCGGTGGTCGGCGTGGTGGCGGCCGGACCGCGGTTCTTCTCGGTCGGGGTGGGCGTGCTGGCCAGGTACGCGGCCTGCGTCGCCTGGGTGGCGGGCGGTACGGCCGGGGCGGTCGCCTTGGCGGCCTTCTGGCAGAGCTGGACCCAGCCGTCGAGCTCGTTGACCGTCGACTGGGCGTCCTTCATGCTGCCGACCGAGATGGTCTTCTTCACGTGGACCTGCTGGTCCTCGGGCAGCCACTTCAGCTGGATCCTGCTGTACGAGGAGTGCACCGAGGACAGGCTCACCCCGGCCAGGTTCTGGTTGATGCCCTGGTAGATCGCGACGTGGTCGTCCTGGGTGCCGACGTAGTACTGGTCCTGGGTCCACTGGTAGCCGAAGTAGCCGGCGCCGCCGAGCAGGCCCAGCGTGACCAGGGCGGCCAGCGAGACCGTCAGGCCCTTGCGCTTGCGCCTCGAGGGCCGCTCCTCGTCGAAGTCCTCGGTGCCGTACACCGAGGGCTCGCCGGAGCCGGGGCCGTACTCGCCCTCGTAGCCCTCGGCGGGACCGAAACCGTTCTGCGCGGGGCCGAAGCCCTCCGCGTAGCCCTCGGCCGGGCCGAAGGCGCCCTGCGGGCCGCGGCCGAGGCCGGCGGCGCGGCCGGCCGGGGTGTCCGCGATCGAGCGGTCGGCGGCGGCCGAGGACGGCGGGGCGTCGGCGACCGCGCCGACCACCACCGGGACGTCGTTGAACTGGCCGCTCATGGTGTCCGTGGCGCCGACGTCGATGACGTCCGCCACGATGCAGGTGATGTTGTCCGGACCGCCGCCGCGCAGCGCGAGCTGGATCAGCTCCTGCACGGTCTGCTCGGGCGCGTAGTAGCTGCCGAGGGTGTCCTGGAGGGTCTGGTGGCTGACCGGGCCGGAGAGGCCGTCGGAGCAGATCAGGTAGCGGTCGCCGGCCCGGACCTCGCGGATCGACAGGTCGGGCTCGACCTGGCCGCGGCCGTCCAGCGCCCGCATCAGCAGCGAGCGCTGCGGGTGGGTCTCGGCCTCCTCGGGCGTGATCCGGCCCTCGTCGACCAGGCGCTGCACCCAGGTGTGGTCCTGGGTGATCTGCACCAGGGAACCGTCGCGCAGCAGGTAGGCGCGGGAGTCGCCGACGTGCACCATGCCCATCCGCTGGCCCGTCCACAGCATGGCGGTGAGCGTGCAGCCCATGCCCTCCAGCTGCGGGTCCTCCTCGACCATCTGCCGGAGCCGGTCGTTGGCGCCCTGGACGGCGTCGCCCAGCAGGGTCAGCAGGTCGGGGCCGGGCACGTCCTCGTCCAGCCGGACGATCGAGCCGAGCACCTCGGAGGAAGCGACCTCGCCGGCCGCGGCGCCGCCCATGCCGTCGGCCACGGCCAGCAGCCGCGGCCCGGCGTAGCCGGAGTCCTCGTTCCCCTCCCGGATCAGTCCCTTGTGGGAGCCGGCGGCGAAGCGCAGCACCAGGGTCATGCGACCTGTGCCCCCCTCTGGGTCATGGACGGGATGCTGTCCCTCATGCGCTACTACTTCCGCAGTTCGATGACGGTCCTGCCGATACGGATCGGCATGCCCGGCTGGAGCGGAGTGGGCGCGGTCAGGCGCTGCCGGTCCAGATAGGTGCCGTTGGTGGAGCCTAGATCCTCGACCGTCCACTGCCCAGTCTGATCCGGATAGATCCTGGCATGCCGGGAGGACGCGTAGTCGTCGTCCAGCACGATGGTGGAGTCGTGCGCGCGGCCGAGCGTGATGGTCTGGCCCTGGAGCGCCACCGTGGTGCCGGCCAGCGAGCCCTGCACCACGACGAGCTGGGTCGGACCGCCGCGGCGGCGCCCGCCGCCGCCCTGGGTCTGGGCCGCCGCGGGGCCGGCCTGGGTCGGCGCCGCGGCGCGTGCGGCGGTCGAGGTGGCCGCGCCGCCGCCGGTCGTGGCGCTCGCGCCCCGACGGGAGGAGCGCGGGTTCACCTTGGTGCCGAACAGGTCGCTGCGGATCACCTGGATCGCGACGATGACGAACAGCCACAACACGGCCAGGAAGCCCAGCCGCATGACCGTGAGGGTCAGTTCTGACATGACCGTCCCGCCAGTCGGTGAGCGAGGCGCGCGAACAATTCGGACACTACCCTTCGACCTGCCGGTAGACGATGGTGGTGGAGCCCACGACGATTCGCGAGCCGTCGCGGAGCGTAGCGCGCTGGGTGTGCTGTCCGTCCACCACGATGCCGTTGGTGGACCCCAGGTCGAGCACCATCGAAGGGGTGCCGGGCCGGATCTCGGCGTGCTTGCGGGAGACCCCGGGGTCGTCGATCCGCACGTCCGCCTCGGTCGACCGGCCGAGCACGCAGGCCGAGCCGGTGATCTGGTGGCGGGCGCCGTTCACCTCGATCCAGCGGCGCGTCCCGGCGCCGCCGTGGCCCGCGCCGGGGAACGCCCGGACGTTGCCGCCCGCGGGCGCCGGCTGACCGGGGGGCATCGCGGGGGGCGCGGCCGGCGGCGGGGGCGCGTTGTACTGGCCGGCGCCGGGCTGCTGCCACGGTGCGCCGGGGGCCGGGGCGGCCGGCGCACGGTCGTAGCCGGGCTGCGGCGGCGCGTACTGCTGCTGCTGCGGGGGCTCCTCGGCGGCGAGGGTGCGGCTGCGCACCCGGTACAGCCCGGTGTCCAGGTCGTCGGCCTTCTCCAGGTTCACCTGGAGCGGGCCCATGAAGGTGTACCGCTGGGCCTCCGCGTACTCGCGGACCATGCCGGCCAGTTCGGTGCCGAGCTGCCCGGAGTAGGGGCTCAGCCGCTCGTGGTCGTGCGGGCTCAGCTCGACGATGAAGTCGTTCGGCACGACGGTGCGGTCGCGGTTCCAGATGCTCGCGTTGTTGTCGCACTCGCGCTGCAGCGCTCCGGCGATCTCCACGGGCTGGACCTCGGACTTGAACACCTTGGCGAAGGTGCCGTTGACGAGACCCTCGAGCCGCTGCTCGAACTTCTTCAGCACTCCCATGGGGCACCCCCTTCCAGGGTTCGTTCGCCTGCCTGCCGGCCGGATCCCGCCCGGGACCCGGTCGCGCCTCCTACTTGCGGTACTTCCGTACTGATCGTATCCACGCCGGGCCCTTCCGTACGGTTCCCGGACCGTGTGGTGCCCGGGGGTGGGCTCGGACACACAGGGTGACGCATGTCGGGTACGGCACGCCAGGTGTGCCCGTCGGAGCACCCTTCCGGCAGTCGCACGGGCGTGCGTCGGGCATCGGTTCGGGTGCCGTGGGCCTCCCCGGACAACGGATTCGGAGCAGCCCCCCAGGTCGTGCTAATGTTTTCCACGTCGGAAGGGCCGCCCGAAAGGGAGGCCGGTCCAGGAAGCGCGAAGTACCGATGGTACCGAGTGGTTCGGAAGACCGGTCGGCAACGAGGACAACACCCATGCGCGGGTGGCGGAATAGGCAGACGCGCTGGATTCAGGTTCCAGTGCCCGAAAGGGCGTGGGGGTTCAACTCCCCCCTCGCGCACAGCGAAGCCCCGCAGATCTACGGATCTGCGGGGCTTTTTTGTCGTCCGCTCCCCGGTGGCGTGGATTTCGGGGGCGGGCGGGATCAGCCGCGGCTGGCCGGGAGTTCGGCGCGGACCTCGAAGCCGCCGTCCTGGGTCGGCCCCGCGGTGAGGGTGCCGCCCAGCAGCTGGGCGCGCTCGCGCAGGCCGACCAGGCCGTGGCCGCCGCCCGGCAGGGTCTCGGCCGGACGCACCGGCGGGGCCTCGTTGCGGACCTCGACCCGCAGCCGGCGGCCCTTCGCCCGGACCCGGACGTGCACCGCCGCCTCCGGGGCGTACTTGGTGATGTTGGTGAGCGCTTCCTGGACGGTGCGGTAGGCGGCCCGCTCGACCGCCTCCGGCCACGGGCGGTCGCCGGGGACCAGCTCGGTGTCCGCGGCCAGGCCGCTCTGCTCGATCAGCCGGGGCAGGTCGGCCAGCCGGGGCTGCGGGGCGAGCGGGGCGTCCGGCAGTCCGCCGGTGCCGCGCAGCACCCCGACCATCTGCCGCAGCTCGTCCAGGGTCCGTACGGACAGTTCCCGGATGGTGCGGGCGGCGGTCACGGCGGCCGGGTCGGGGCTGCTCACCTGGAGCGCGCCCGCCTGGATGCTGATCAGGCTGACCTGGTGCGAGACCACGTCGTGCATCTCCCGGGCCAGCCGGCCGCGCTCGCTGATCAGCACCCGCTCGGCCAGCAGCCGGCTCTCCCGCTCCTGGCCGCGGGTCAGCTCGTCCAGCCGGGCGGCCAGCTCCCGCCGGGTGCGGGCGAGCAGACCGGTGGCGGCCGGGCCGGCCGCCAGCATCACGGCCTGGATGGCGTCCAGCGCGGTGGCGCGGCTGAGGTCGAGGACGTCCTGGGGCAGCGGCCAGTGGAAGAACTCGACCAGCGCGAACAGGACGCCGCAGGGGATCACGACCCGGGGGCGGGGGCGCTCGGCGGCCACCGAGTAGACGGCCGTGATCGGGGCCAGCCAGATCTCGTCCACCCAGCTGCCCGGCATGGTGAGGAGCAGCGCCACCACCGGGAAGCGGCGGCGCCAGAACAGGGCGACGGCGGCCAGCGTGGACAGCGCCACCTGCCACCAGGCGGCCTCCCGGGCCACCAGGGCGGCGTCCAGCAGGCCGTACAGGACGGGCAGCAGCAGCATCAGCCAGGGGGCGGTGCACCAGGCCGGCAGCCGTCGGGACGGCAGTTGGTCGGCGGTCGTCATGCCCCGTCGCCGGGCTTGGGCCGGACCAGACCGGCCCGGTGGGCCAGGACGGCGGCCTGGACCCGGTTGGCGGCGCCGAGTTTGCCGAGGATCGCGCTGATGTGGTCCTTGACCGTGCCGGTGCCGAGGAACAGCCGGTCGGCGATCTCGGCATTGGACAGGCCCTCGCCGAGCAGCGAGAGCACGTCCAGCTCGCGGCCGGTGAGGGTGCGGGCGAGCGCGGTGGCCTCGGCGTCCGGGCCGCCGCCGTCCACGTAGCCGCCGATCACGGTGCGGGTGACGGTCGGGGAGAGGATGTTGCCGCCGGCCGCGAGCACCCGGACGGCGTGCACCAGCTGGTCGGGGGCGGTGTCCTTGAGCAGGAAGCCGGCCGCGCCGGCCCGCAGCGCGGTGCCGATGTACTCGTCGGTGTCGAAGGTGGTGAGCATCGCCACGGCGGGCGGGTCGGGCAGGGCGCGCAGGCGGCGCAGCACCGAGATGCCGTCGAGGTCGGGCATCCGGATGTCGAGCAGCACCACGTGCGGGCGCAGCCGCTGGACGTGCTCCTCGGCCTGCCCGCCGGAGCAGTCGCCGACCACCTCCAGGTCGGCGGCGGAGCCGACGATCAGCCCCAGGCCGGAGCGGACCAGGATCTCGTCGTCGACGATCAGCACGCGGGTGGTGGTGATGGTGCCTCCTCGGTTCGGGCGGCCGGGTCGGGGCGGTCCGCGTGGGTCGTTTCGAGGGTAGGGGTAGGCGGGGCGGGGTGCCGAACGTGCGGCGGGCGGTCACCCCCGCCGTTCGGCGGGGGTGGGAATCCGCTACCCGGTTCACGCAATTCTCAGGCTGGGTGGGGAAACATGGAGTTGGCTGACTCTTTTCCGGCCGCTTCTCCATTTCGGGCGGTCGGCCGGGCGAGGTCGCCGGTCAGTCCGTCGGGCCCGAGCGGGCGCCCGGCGCCGGGCCGTTCGCGGATGCGCCCCACCATCTGATCGTTTGGAATTGAGCTGTGTCGTCCACTGTGAAGTCGGAGCCGTCCGCCACGTCCCCCGGGCCCCGGCCCGTCGACGAGCCCGGTCGCTGGCGTCCGAGGGCCGCCGCGGCCTCCGTCTGGTACCTGCGGCTGATCGCGCTGCTGAACGTGGCGACGGTCCTGCTGGTGCCCTTCCGGAACCAGGTCAGCGAGCACAACGAGGGTGAGTACTTCACCCCGTACCTGATGACCTCCGGGCTGGCCAGCGCGGTGCTGTCGGTCTTCCTCGCGATCGCGATGCGGCGGCGCAAGCGGGCCGCGTGGATCTTCAACACGGCGCTCGGCGGTCTCTTCGCGCTGCTCTACCTGGCGTTCATGCTGGTGCCGGACGAGCGCTTCAACAGGCACCCGCTCAACTACTTCTCCACCGTCCTGACCTGCCTGTTCGTCCTGGCGCTGCTGGTCGGGCGGAAGGAGTTCACGTCCAAGGGCGACAGCTCCAACCCGAAGACCGCGGCGGCCACCTTCGTCGGCGGGCTGGCGTTCGGCGGCGGGGTCGGGGCGCTGCTGGTCTGGATGACCAACGAGCTCTCCGGCGCCGGCTTCTGGGACCTGTTCCGGTACTCGGTCGGCCGGATGATCACGATCACCCCGACCGAGCACCTGCGCTCGGTGATCGCCGCGCCGACCTGGGTGAACGCCGCGATCAACGCGATGGGCGCGGTGCTCTTCCTGCTGGTGCTGTACGTCGCCTTCCGCAGCCCGCGCGGCAAGGAGCTGCTCACCGCCGAGGACGAGGCCAGGCTGCGCGGCCTGCTGGACAAGCAGGGCGAGCGGGACTCGCTCGGCTACTTCGCGCTGCGCCGGGACAAGGCGGTGGTCTTCTCCCCCAGCGGCAAGGCGGCGGTCACCTACCGGGTCATCGGCGGCGTCTCGCTCGCCTCGGGCGACCCGATCGGGGACCCGGAGGCCTGGCCGGGCGCGATCGACGCCTGGCTGTCCGAGGCCCGCGAGCACGCCTGGGCGCCGGCCGTGATGGGCGCCTCCGAGGAGGCCGGGGTGATCTACGCCCGGCACGGGCTGGACGCGCTGGAGCTGGGCGACGAGGCGATCGTCGAGCTGGACGAGTTCTCGCTGGACGGCCGCGCGATGCGGGTGGTCCGGCAGGCCTACAACCGGGTCAAGCGGGCCGGGTACACGGTGCGGATCCGCCGGCACGAGGACATCTCCGAGGCGGAGATGGCCGAGCTGGTGGCCAAGGCCGACGAGTGGCGCGACGGGGCGACCGAGCGCGGCTTCTCGATGGCGCTCGGCCGGCTCGGCGACCCGGGCGACGGCCGCTGCGTGATGCTGGAGTGCCACGACGGGGACGGCGAGCTCAAGGCGCTGCTGAGCTTCGTGCCGTGGGGCCCGGACGGGCTCTCGCTGGACCTGATGCGCCGGGCCCGGGACACCGAGAACGGCCTGATGGAGTTCATGGTCATCGAGCTGCTGCAGCGCGCCGACGAGGTCGGGCTGAAGCGGGTGTCGCTGAACTTCGCGATGTTCCGTTCCGTCTTCGAGCGCGGTTCGCGCCTCGGCGCCGGCCCGGTGCTGCGGCTGTGGCGCTCGATCCTGGGATTCTTCTCGCGCTGGTGGCAGATCGAGTCGCTGTACCGCGCCAATGCCAAGTACCGCCCGATCTGGGAACCGCGTTACCTGCTCTTCGAGAAGAGCAGCGAGATTCCGCGGATCGGTATCGCGAGCGCGCGCGCCGAGGGTTTCATCGTCGCGCCGAGCCTGCCCGCCCTGTTCCGCCGTCGGCACGCCCGGGCCGCCGTGGTGGCGCCGCGGGTCCCGGTGGCGGCCCGGGACGGGAAGGGGTAGCCCTCCGTCGGGGGGCGGAGGGGACCGGCCGGTCGAATTGGGGGGCTGATGGGGGGATTGCCTCCCCCCAGAGGATGACCCGACTCCCCATCCGTGCCGATGTGGCTTTGTTAACTGGCTTCTAATGTTGGAGTAGTAGAGCGTTCGGGGATTCGGAGAAACTGTTGTGATGCACAGGACCCACGCGGGGGGCGTGCGAAAGGGGCCGCTGGCAATCGCCGGAGCGGCCGCTGTCGCCGAGTGGGGAACGCTGTTCGCGACGGTCCGGGACGCGGTGGTGCGAAAGAAGTTCGCCGCCGTTCCCCTGGCCACCGTCGCGACGTTTCTGATCCTGCTGTTCAGCGTCGTCCAGCACCTGCCGGGCGGCGAGCGTTTCGTGAACAACATCGGGGTGGTGCGGGCGGCGCTGCCGCTGGACGTCTCGCTGCTGCGGACCCCGCTCTCGCTGTACGTGCCGGCGCTGGACCTTCCGGTCTGGGGGGCGCTGGCCCAGGTGTTCGTGGTCTTCTCGATCGCCGAGATCGTGCTCGGCCGGCGGATGACCCTGGTGGTCGCCTACACCTGCACCCTGGCGGGCACGCTGTTCGCCCGGGTCGGCGTGGCGATCGGGCCGCACCACCTGTTCGGCTTCCCGAAGTGGGTCGCCTACGTGCGGGACACCGGGCCCTCGGCCGCGGTGGTGGCGCTGGCGATCTGCATCGCGTTCCGCTGCCGGGCCTGGCTCACCGCCGGCCTGGTGGTGGCGGTGATGATCGGCGAGGCGGTCGTGCTGCCGAACCTGGCCGGTCTGGAGCACGTGGTCGCGGTGATCACCGCGCTGCTGATCGCCGTCTCGGTCGAGGTCTTCGGGGACTTCTGGCCGCGGGTGCTGGCCGGGGTCGGCGCCGCCGCCTCGGTGGCCGCGGCCGCCTCGCGGGAGGTCGCGGTGGAGGCCCGGCGGCGCACCTCGGCGGGGGCCGTCATCCCCTGACGGGCGCCGACCGCGCTCAAGCCGGCCGCGTACGGGTGCCCGTACACGGCCGTTCGACGTCCGGGGCCCGTCGGTGCGGCCGTCAGGCGTGCGGGAGCGGGAGCTCGAACCAGACGACCTTGCCCACCGCCTTGCGGGCGGTGCCCCAGCGCTCGGCGAGCTTGGTGACCAGGGTGAGGCCGCGGCCGGTCTCGCCGAGCTGCTCGGCCGGTTCCAGCGAGGGCAGGTTGTGGTTGTCGTCGCTGACCTCGACCAGCAGTTTGTCCACCCGGATCAGCTGGAGCTTCACGGTGTCCCGGGCGACCCGGACGGCGTTCGTCACCAGCTCGCTGACCAGCAGCTCGGTGGTGTCGCTGAGCGCCTCCAGGTGCCAGCCGGCCAGCTGCTCGCGGACCAGCGAGCGGGCCCGGCCGACCTCGCGGTGGTCCACGGTGAGGTCCCAGGTGGCCACCTCGGACGGGGCGACCCCGTCGAAGCGGGCCACCAGCAGGGCGACGTCGTCCTTGCGGTCGTCCGAGTGCAGCCGGCGCAGCACCACGTCGCAGGCCTGCTCGGGGCTCTCCCGGGGGTCGATCAGGTTGCCGCAGAGCGCGGCCAGGCCCGCTCCTATGTCCCCGCCCCGGACCTCGACCAGGCCGTCGGTGCAGAGCACCAGCATCGAGCCGTCCGAGACGTCGATGGTCTTGGCGACGAACGGCACCCCGCCGACGCCGATCGGCGCGCCAGCCGGGATCTCCAGCAGCTCGCCGGTGCCGTCCGGGTGCACCAGTACGGGCGGGACGTGGCCGGCGCTGGCCAGCTCGCAGGTCCGGTTGATCGGGTCGTAGACCGCGTACAGGCAGGTCGCGAGGTGGTCGTCGCCGAGCTTGTGGGCCAGGTTGTCCAGGTGGCGCAGCAGCTGGCCGGGCGGCAGGTCCAGGGCGGCGAGGGTCTGCATCGCGGTGCGGAAGCGGCCCATCGCGGCGGCCGAGTGGATGCCGTGGCCCATCACGTCGCCGACCACCAGGGCGACCCGGCTGCCGGGCAGCTGGATGGCGTCGAACCAGTCGCCGCCGACCTCGGCCTTGGGGTCGCCGGGCAGGTAGCGGTGGGCGATCTGCACGCCGGGGATCTTCGGCGGGCGGGTCGGGATCATCGAGCGCTGCAGGGTGGTGGCGACCCTGGCCTCGGCGCGGTGCAGCCGGGCGTTGTCCAGCGACAGCGCGGCGCGGACGGCCAGCTCCTTGAGGGTCGCGGCGTCGCTCTCGTCGAAGGGCGCGCGGTCCGGCAGCCGGAGCAGCTTGAGGATGCCCAGCACGGTGCCGCGGGCGGAGAGCGGGACGACCAGCATCGAGCGGCCGGTGACCACCGGGGTCAGCCGGGCGTCGCCGAGCGCGATCGCGTAGTCGACCGCGACGTCCGGGCTGACCACCGGGACCAGCACCGGCTGGTTCAGCTGGAGGGCCATCCCGGGCGGGGTGCGGCGGGGCATGCTGACCAGCGAGCCCTCGGAGAGCACGTGGTCCCAGACGCCGCCGGTCTCGTTGTAGACCAGGGCGACCCGGCGCAGCATGGTGTCGTCGTCCGGGCGGGCGGCCGGCAGCTCGGAGTCCGAGATCAGCCCGTCCACCAGGTCCACGCAGGCGAAGTCGGCGACCCGGGGGACCAGCACCTGGCAGAGCTCGTGGGCGGTGAAGCCGAGGTCCAGCGTGGTGCCGACCTTGCCGCCGACCTCGTTCAGCAGGGCCAGCTGCTCGCCGGCCTGCCCGTTGGTGAGGAACGGGCCGAGCCGGCCGCCGGTCGGGCCCTCGCCGCCCGCGGGGGCGGGGACCGGGACGGCGGCGGGCGGGGCCTGGTCGGTGCGCAGCGGCGGACGGCCGGTGGCGGACGGCTCGACGGTGGCGTGCTCGATGGCTGCGGCTCCTGCGGTGGGCGGGGGCACCTCCCGGCCGGAGGCGGGGGGAGGGACGGACGGGCCGGCGCCCGCCGAGCCGCCGCCGACGGCGGCCACCGGCCGGACGGCGGAGGGGGCCGCGGGCTGGGCGGCGGGGCGGTCCGGGGTCTCGCGCTGGACGGGCAGCGGGCCGGGCGGACGGCGGCCGGGCGCGCCCTGCTCGGGCTGCGGCGGCGGGCCGACCCGGGCGACCCGCTGCTGGGGCGTCGGGTAGCGGCGGCCGAGGCCGGCGGCCGCCTGCGCCCTGCCGGTCTGGGCGTCGGCGGGCAGCACCGGCAGCACGGTGGCCGGGTCCAGCCGCAGGGCGGGCAGTCCGCCCCGTTCCAGCGCGGCCAGCAGCGCCGCGCGGTGGGCGGCGGGCAGCAGCCGGACCAGCGGCTCGGGCACCGGCAGGCCGGCCGGGGTGAGCGCCGCGGCCAGGGCGTGGAAGCCGCCCCGGACGCCGGGCGCGGCGGCGAAGGGGAGCAGCCGCTCGCCGAGCGCGAGCCGCGGCCCGGTGGCGCGCAGCGGGCGGGCGTCGGCGGCCAGCGCCAGCAGCCCGCCGACCGGGCCGGGCAGCGGGTACGCCCACCAGAGCACGTCGCGCTGGTGCTCCTCGCGGTCGGTGACGGTCAGCCTTCCGATCCAGGGGCGGCCGTCGGCGGTCCGCTCGGCGAGGGTGTCGAACGCGTCGCAGGGGCGGCGGACGGAGCAGCGTTCGAGCACCCGCGACTCCAGGGCGGGCAGCAGGCCGGAGGCCGGGCGGTCGTGGGCGACGTCGGCGCGGTGGCCGAAGAGCTCCTCGGCGGCCCGCCCCCACTGCGCGATCCGGCCGGACCGGTCGACCAGGACGGGGGCGAGCCGGACCAGGGCGGCCACCCCCGTCGGGTGGTCGCCCGGCGCGGTTCCGTCGCCCGCCGGCCGCGGTGTGGAGTTGGACTCGGCCACCATGGATTCGCTCTGCTCCCGCCTGGCCGCCGCGCCCGGGGCGGCCGTCTCTCCGGAGGAAGGCACGCTGTGCGGATACCAGCGAAGCACGGACCGGGCCGGGCTCGACACCGAAACGGGGAGATTCCTCAGGATCGGTTGCGTGTCGCGCGCCGCGCGCCGGTCCGTACCCCCGGTTCACCCGGACGGGGCCCGCGATCACGGCGGTAGGGTGGCAGGCCGGACCGCCCGTACGAGTGGTCCGCAGGACGCCGCCGGCCGGACGAGACAGAGGCGAGAAGTTGAGCGCGCAGAGCCCCGCCCGCTGGACCGACCCGGAGCAGCAGGCACTGGAGGAGCGGGTCGCCGCCGCCGAGCTGGCCTGGCTCAGCATGGACGTGGACGTCCAGACGCTGCGGGTCGAGATCGACAACTTCGCGCTGATCCACCACCAGCTGCTCGGCCCGCTCTACGCCCGGCTGGACGAGCTGGACGCGCTGGTCGCCGAGGCCGTGGCGGCCCGCACCGGCCTGCCGGAGGACCTGCGCCGGGCCGCCGAGGCGCGCCGGCAGGTCGACGAACTGCCCGACCTGGACGCGCTGTTCGACTCGGTGCGGGAGCAGACCGGCCAGGACGGCGAGCCGGCCCCGCCGCCGCCCGCCGCGCCGGAGCGGGTGCGGCCCGGCAAGGAGGCCCAGCGGATCTACCGCGAGCTGGTCCGCCGCGCCCACCCCGACCTGACCACCGACCCGGGCGAGCAGCAGCGCCGGGCCGCCTTCCTGGTCCGGGTCAACGAGGCCTACGCGTACGGGGACGCGGGCGTGCTGGGGGCCCTGGCCGCCGAGTGGTCCACCGCGCCGGAGGCCGCGCCCGCCGTCGACTCCCCCGACCGCTCGGACTGGCTGCGCCGCCGGCTGGACTGGCTGACCGCCAAGATCGCCGAGACCGCCGCCGAGCAGGTCCGGCTGGAGCAGACCCCGATGGGGCAGCTGCTCGCCCTCGCCCCGCAGGACCCGGACCGGCTGCTGGAACAGCTCGCCGAGGAGCTGCTGGCCAAGGCCGCCGGGCAGCAGGCCGAGCTGGCGCGGCTGCTCGGCGGCCCGGCCCCGGCGGACGGCCCGTCCTCCGGCGCCCACGGCACGGCGCCGGTGGGCGACAATGGCACGCACCCGACCGAATCCCAGGAGAGCCACACGATGTTCCCGCAGATCCCCTCCGCCGACGCCGCCGCCGTGCCCGCCGACGCCGCCCTGCTGGACGTGCGCGAACAGGACGAGTGGGACGCCGGCCACGTGGACGGCGCCCTGCACATCCCGATCGGCGAGGTGATCGCCCGGCTCGGCGAGCTGCCGGACGAGAAGCTGTACGTGCTCTGCCGGGTCGGCGGCCGCTCCGCGCAGGTCGTCCAGTACCTGGTGCAGCAGGGCCGGGAGGCCGTGAACGTGGACGGCGGGATGTACGCCTGGCAGGGTGCGGGCCGTCCGATGGTGAGCAGCACCGGCCAGGAGGCCTTCGTCCTCTGACGGCCCCCGCCCCACGGCCCTTAGGGCAGGATGGGCGCGCGCGAGCGCGCCGGCACCGGGTCGGCGGTGCCCGCCGACCGGTCGGGGGAGGCCATGACCGAGACGACGGACCGGCCGGCTGCCGGACGGGCCTGGTCCAGGCCCGCGCAGCTGGTCCTCGGCTTCGCCGGGGCGGTGCTGGCCGGCGGCACCGGGCTGTTCCTCGCCGCGGTCTTCCTGCACGTCGCGCCCGCCAACTCGGTGTCCCGGCAGTACCGGGACGAGGTCGACGGCCTGGTGTACCCGGAGTTCGAGCAGAACTGGAAGCTGTTCGCGCCCAACCCGCTCCAGCAGAACGTGAGCGTGGACGCCCGGGTCCGCACCGCCGCGCCCGCCGGGGCCACCCGTACCGGGGACTGGATCGGGCTGACCGCGCAGGACATCGCCGCGATACGGGGCAACCCGGCGCCCAGCCACGTCGACCAGAACCTGCTGCGCCGGGCCTGGGACTTCTACGACGGCACGCACAACCCGCAGGACGAGAGCCCGGCCTCCCCGCGCGGCCGGCTCGCCGAGCAGTACCTCAAGCGGATCGCCCTGCAGCGGATCGGCCGGGAGGCGGACGGCGAACGGGTCCTGGAGATCCAGTTCCGCTCGACCGCGGTCACCGTCCCGCCGCCGTCCTGGAGCGGCGAGCCCGCGCCGGCGGCGCCCCGGGTGCGGGAGCTGCCGTGGTGGCCGGTGGCGGACGAGGACTACCGGGGGCTGCTCGGATGAACGAGGCGACGGTACGGCCCGACCGGCCCGACGGGGCGCTGCCGCCGGGTGCGGCGGTGCCGTCCGGCGGTGTGCCGCGGCAGGCCGGGGCCGGGCGGGCGGCGGAGCCCGGTGCGGTGCGGGAGACGCGGGAGGCGCGCGGGCCGCGGGCGCCGCTCGGACGGGCGGCGGAGGCCTTCACCGGGCGGGTGCTCGGCCGTCACCAGGCCGCGGTGGTGCGGATCGGCTTCGGGCTGGTCTGGCTGGCCTACCTGCTGCGCGAGTGGCCCCACCGGCGGGTGCTGTACGGCGACCGGTCCCCCTGGTCGACGGAGCTGGCCCAGCGGCTGCTGGCCGACAACGGGGCGCTCACCGTGCTGCCCTGGTTCGGCGGGCGGCTCTGGTTCGAGCTGGTCTACCACCTGGCGGTGCTGGCCGCCCTGGCCGTGCTGCTGGGCTGGCGGACCAGGGCGAGCACGGTGCTGTTCCTGGTCACCGTGCTGTCCCTGCAGAACCGCGACGTCTTCCTCGGCGACGGCGGCGACAACGTCGTCCACCTGATGGCGGTCTACCTGGTCTTCACCCGCTGCGCCGAGGTCTGGTCGCTGGACGCCCGAAGGCCCCGGCCGGGGCGGACCGGGGTGGTGCTCTGGGCGGTGCTCGGAGCCGCCCTGGCGGCCTGTCAGTTCGGCGGCTTCGCGGGCGACACCCTGACCTGGACCGACCGGGCCTTCCCGTACCTCGGCTGGTCGCCGCTGTTCTGGGGGCTCTGGGCGGTGGCCGGGCTCTGGTGGACGCTCGGCCGGCTGCGGCCGGACGGCGAGCCGCGGGCGGTGCTCGACGCGCTGGCGACCATGGTGCACAACTGCGCGATGCTGGTGATCGCCGTCGAGGTGGTGCTGATCTACGCCACGGCCGGCTGGTACAAGGTGCAGGGTTCGCGCTGGCAGGACGGCACCGCGCTGTACTACCCGCTGCACCTGGACTACTTCGCCCCTTGGCCGGGACTGTCCGCGCTGGTCGGCTCGGCGCTGCTGCCGGTCTTCCTGGTCTCGTACGGCACCGTGGTCCTCCAGGTGGCGTTCCCGTTCACACTGGTCAACCGGCGGGTCAAGAACGTCCTGCTGGCCGTCATGGTGCTGGAGCACGCGGGGATCGCGGTGGTGCTCGGGCTGCCGGTGTTCTCGCTCGCGATGATCGCGGCGGACGCGGTCTTCCTGCCGACCGGGGCCCTGCTGTGGGTGGCGGCGCGGCTCCGCCGGAGGTCGGGCCCGGCCCCGGAGATCACGCCCTAGGATGGCGCTATGTCCTGGTTCGCCGCACTTCGTGACACCGCGCGGACCGGGCTCACCCTGGACCGGGCGCTCACCGACCCCAAGCGGGCGGTGCGCGGGGCGGTCGCGGTGGCGCTGGTGCTCTTCCCGACCCTCGCGCTCGGCGGGGTCGCGCTCGCCACCTCGGCCGCGATGGGCGCGTTCATCGCCGGCTCGGCGACCTTCCAGCGCAGCTTCCGGCCCCGGGCCAGCCTCGCCGTCGCGGCCGGGGCCGGACTCGGCATCAGCACCTTCCTCGGCTACCTGGCCGCCGGCGTCCCCGGACTGTTCCCGGTACTGCTCGCGGTCTGGGCCTTCGGCGCCGGACTGGCCTGGGCGATCGGGCCCACCGCCGGAGTGGTCGCCACCAACACCGTCTCGGTGATGCTGATCGTCGTCCAGCTCCCCGTCAGCACCGTCACCGCGCTCAGCCACGGGCTGGTCGCCGCCCTCGGCGGGGTCGTCCAGGCCACCGTCATCACCGTCTGGCCGATCGGCAGCTGGACCGCCCAGCGGCAGGCCCTCGCCGACACCTATGCCGAACTCGCCGACTACGCCCGGCGGTTGCGGCAGGACCCGACCGCGCACGTGGACCCGGAACCGTTCATGACGGCCCGCCACGCGGCCGCCCTCACCCCCTGGCAGGACCGCCACCGGCCACCCGAGCTGCGCGGCCTGCGCGGCATCGCCGAGCGCATCCGGCCCACCCTCGCCGCACTCGCCGACCCCAAGGTGGGCGCCCCCGAGGAAGGACCCGAACGGGACCGGGCCCGGGAGGTGCTGGCGGCCGCCGCCGAGGTCATGGACGCCCTCGCCCGGGCGATCCGCACCGGCGACCCGGTCCGGCTCCCCCGCTCCGCACCCTCGCTCACCCTGGTCGGCTCCGACGACGGGCCGCGGCTCCAGGGCGCGGCCCGGCGCTCCGCCCGGCGGCTCGGCGGGCTGCTGCGCAAGGCCGCGGACACCCTGGACCGCAACGACGAGGACACCATCACCACGCCCGTGGTCGGGGCCGGCGGGGCGCTGCGCAAGCCCACCATCGCCCGGATGCTGCCGGTCGCGGCGCGGGCCGTCCGGCGGCAGCTGCACCCGCGCTCGGCGATCTTCCAGCACGCCGTCCGGCTCGCCGGAGTGGTCACCGTCGCCTACCTGCTGGCCCGGCTCGTCGGGTTCCACCACGGGTACTGGGCGCCGATGACCGCCGCGATGGTGATGCGGCCGGACTTCGCGCAGACCTACAGCCGGGGCGTCGCCCGGCTGGCCGGGACGGTGGTCGGAGTCGCCGTCTCGACGCTCGTGGTGCAGCTGCTCCACCCCGGGGAATGGGTGCTGGCCGCGCTGGCGGTGGTCTGCATCGGCGGGGCGTACCTCGCGTTCCGCACCGGGTACGCGCTCACCACCGTCGGGATCTCCACGTACGTGGTGTTCCTGCTCGGGCTGCAGGAGGGCAACCCGCTGGTGACGGCCTTCGAACGGGTCGGGCTCACCCTGCTCGGCGGGTCGATCGCGCTCGTCACGTACGCGCTGTTCCCGACCTGGCAGACCGCCCGGCTCGGCGAACGGCTCGCCGAGTGGCTGGCGGCCGCCGGACGGTACGCGGGAGCGGTGATCGCCTGCTACGAGAAGCCGGCGGCGCCGCGCGGGCGGGTCGTGCGGAGCGCGCTGCTGGACTCGCGGGAGGCGCGGTCCGAACTGATCCAGGCGATGCAGCGGGCCGACGCCGAACCGGGACGGCACGAGACCGGACTGGCCGGGGTCAGCCGGCGCCAGATCGACCGGGCCCGGGCGGCGGTCGGGGCCCTCGGGCGGGCGGCCGTCCTGCTGGAGGCCCACCTGCCGGCGGCGGACGCGGAGCCCGTGCCGGGGACCGGGGAGTACGCGGAGGAGCTGCGGCTGGCGACGGCGCTCGCGGCGGCGGCGCTGCTGACGGGGCAGGCGGTGGAGTTCGGGGCGGTGCGGGATGCGCAGGCGCGGTTGGAGGAGGGGTTGGCGGGGGCGCCGGCGGGGGTGCAGCGGGATGTGGTGCGGGCGGGGGTTCGGTTGGTGGGGCAGGCTCTGCGGGACTTGGAGCGGGCTCTGCGGGGGTCTTCTGTGGGGGAGGGCTCTCGGGAGGGTGGGGGGCCGGGGGCGGCGCCGGGGGGGGGGGGGGGGGGGGGGGGGGGGGGTTCTGGGGGGCGGGCGGGGGGGGGGGGGGGGGGGTCGGGGG
>NZ_JBLRWA010000028.1:0-105810 GCF_048159585.1 Kitasatospora sp. SC0581
TGTGGGAGAGTAGGACGCCGCCGAACAATTCTTCAGAAGAACCCCCATCCGGGTCCCGGATGGGGGTTCTTCGCGTTGTCGGGGTGTTGGTCGAATGATCATGCGGCGTTCGCTGGAGGACCGTGTACATGACGGTTCGTGGGCCCCTATGGTCGAGCCTTCTCGTCCGACCATGCACTCACGACGCGAAGGACACCACGTGGCCTCCATCGACCGGCGCCGTTTCCTCCAACTGGGCGGCGCCTCCGCGGCCGCCGCCGGCCTCGCCGCCTTTCCGCCCGCGGTTGCCAAGGCCATGGCGCTGCCCGCGATCGGCAGGACCCGTTCGATCGAGGACGTCGAGCACGTCGTCATCCTGATGCAGGAGAACCGTTCCTTCGACCACTACTTCGGCACCCTGCGCGGCGTCCGCGGGTTCGACGACCCCCGGCCCACGCTGCTGCCGAACGGCCGGCCGAACTGGCACCAGCCCGCCGCCGCCGTGAAGACCGGCCGCTACCACGACCGCGGCCTGCCGGCCTCCGAGCAGGAGGTGCTGCCCTGGTACATCGACCCCCGGAACACCACCGAGTACCAGGCCGGTACCGACCACGGCTGGAGCAGCGGCCACCTCGCCTGGAACGAGGGGCGCCACGACCAGTGGGTGAACCAGAAGCAGGACGTCATGACGATGGGCCACCTCAAGCGCCAGGACCTGCCGTACCACTTCGCGCTGGCCGAGGCCTTCACCGTCTGCGACGCGTACTTCTGCTCCGTCCACGCCGACACCGCCCCCAACCGGATCTACCTCTGGACCGGCACCAGCGACCCGCGCAACGCGTACGGCCGCCGGCCCAACGGGCCCGGCCTGTGGGAGCGCAACGACACCAACGGCTACACCTGGACGACGTACCCCGAGCGCCTGGAGTCGGCCGGGGTCAGCTGGAAGCTCTACCAGGGCGGTTCGGGCGAGCCGGGCACGCCGACGGACAACTACACCGACAACTCGCTGATGTTCTTCGAGCGGTACCAGGTGGCCGAGGGCGCGTCGGGCCCGCTGGTGGAGAAGGGTGCCACCGACCACACGCTCAAGGAGTTCCGGGCCGACGTCGAGCAGGGCCGGCTGCCGCAGGTCTCCTGGATCGTCCCGCCGTACAAGTACAGCGAGCACCCCTCCGCGACGCCCACCGACGGCGCGTACTACATCAACCTCGTGCTGGACGCGCTCACCGCGAACCCCGAGGTCTGGGGGCGGACCGTCTTCCTCATCAACTACGACGAGAACGATGGCCTGTTCGACCACGTCGTCCCGCCGATGCCGCCGGTCGCCAGCCGTCCGGGCGGCCCGGGCATGGTCTCCGCCGACCTGGAGGCGAGCCTCGGCGACGAGCTGCTGGACCTCTCGAAGTACCCGGGCGAGATGAGCCCGCTGGTCCCCGGCGCCGACCCGGGCGGACTCCAGCCGATCGGCCTCGGACCGCGGGTGCCGCTGATGGTCATCTCCCCGTGGTCGCGCGGTGGTTGGGTCTGCTCGGAGACCTTCGACCACACCTCGGTGCTGCGGTTCCTGGAGGCCCGGTTCGGCATCGAGGAGCCCAACATCAGCGCCTGGCGCCGGTCGGTCTGCGGCGACCTCACCTCGGCGCTCGACTTCCGGGGCACCGACGCGCGGCGCGTCCGGATCCCGGTGCCCGCGCCGATCGCCTCGCAGGGCAAGCCCTACCAGGTGCCGCTGCCGCAGCGGATGCCCACCCAGGAGCCGGGCACCCGGCCCGCCCGCGCCCTCCCGTACGACCTGCGGGTCAACGAGGAGGAGACGGACACCGCCGGGCAGTTCCGGCTCGAACTGGAGAACCGGGGCTCGGTCGGCGCGTGGCTCTACGTCTACGACCGGACGGCGCCGACGGCCGCCCCGCGCCGCTACACCGTCTCGGCCGGCGACACCTTCGCCGACTTCTGGCCGCTGACCGGCGCCGGCGACTACCACCTGGCCGCCCACGGCCCGAACGGCTCGGTGCAGGAGTTCGAGGGCACGGCCCGGGCCGGGCTGGTGGCGCGCTTCGACCCGTCGAAGAACCAGGTGCGCGTCACGGTCGCCAACCACGGGCCGGTGGCCCGGACGGTCACCGCCGAGAACGCCTACGCGAAGGGCTCGAAGCAGAGCCGCTCCCTCCGCCCCGGCGCCTCGGCCCGGTTCACCTTCGACCTGCCCGCCGACCGCCGCTGGTACGACGTCACGGTCGCGGCCGTGGACGGTCCGGCCTTCCGCCGCCGCTGGGCCGGACACCTGGAGAACGGCCGCCCCGGCACCAGCGACCCCGGCCCGCGCTGACCGGACGGGCCTCCGTGGACGGAACCGGCCCGCGCTGACGGGCCCTCGTCGACCGGTCCGGTCGACGGGGGCCCGGGCGGTCAGCCGCCCCGGCGGGGCAGCCAGGTCCGTCGGCGCGGGCCGGCCACCGTGCCGACGGGCGGCGAGTGGAGGGCGGCCACGGCGCTGCGGATCAGGATGCGCACCCCCTCGGCCGCCGTCTCCGCCGACATCGACGCGCTCGTGTCCCGGCCGGACACCTGGCTCGGCAGGTACGGCAGACGCGCGAACCCTCCGCGCAGCTCCGGGCGTTCGGTGGCGATCAGGTGCGCCAGCCCGTAGAAGACGTGGTTGCAGAGGTGGGTGCCGGCGGTGTGCGAGACGGTGGCCGGGATCCCGGCCAGCTGGACCGCCGCCACGCAGGCCTTGACCGGCAGCGAGGAGAAGTAGGCGGCCGGGCCCTCCGGCACGACCGGCTGGTCGACCGGCTGGTTGCCCTTCCGGTCGGGAGCGCGGACGGCGTCGTCGAGGTTGACCGCCACCCGCTCGACCGTGAGGTCCGGGCGGTTGCCGCCCTGGCCGGTGGCGATGACCAGGTCCGGCTCGAACCGGGCCACCGCCCGGCGCAGTTCGGCGATCGAGTCGCCGTACACCCAGGGCAGCCCGGCGAACTCCAGGGCCACTCCGGCCGGCGGACCGGCGGCGACCAGCCGGCCCGCCTCCAGGGACGAACTCAGGGGATCGCGGCCGAACGGTTCGAAGGCGGTCAGCAGGACGCGGATGATGGCGGACCTCCCAGCGTACGGGAACGTACGGACCCGATTTGTGCCTTCGAGCGTAGGGCCGTCCCGAATGTCCCGGCAAGCCCCGCAGGTCGCGGTCGGACACCGTTGGACACCGGGACTTCACCCGGCGTCAGGTCCGGCGCAGCGCGCCGTCCGCACGGAGCGAGTCGAGGGTGGGGTAGCCGTCGACGGCCATCAGGAGGTCGGCCTCGGCGAGCAGCGAGCGCAGCACGTGGACGATGCCGTCGGTGCCCTCCAGCGCCAGGCCGTAGGCGTACGGGCGGCCCACGCCGACGGCGGTGGCGCCGAGGGCGAGCGCCTTGACGACGTCGGTGCCCGAGCGGACACCCGAGTCGAAGAGGACGGGCAGTCCGTCGGCGGCCGCGACCACGTCGGGGAGCACGTCGAGGGCGGCCAGGCCGCCGTTGGCCTGGCGGCCGCCGTGGTTGGAGCAGTAGACGCCGTCGACGCCGCCGTCCCTGGCGCGGCGGACGTCCTCGGGGTGGCAGATGCCCTTGAGGAGGATCGGCAGGTCGGTGAGCGAGCGCAGCCAGGGAAGGTCGTCCCAGGTCAGCGGGTTGCCGAAGACGCCGGCCCACTCCAGGACGGCCGCCCGGACGTCCTCCTCCGGCGCCTTGGCGAGGCGGGCGCGGAACACCGGGTCGGAGGTGTAGTTGGCCAGGCAGTGGCCGCGCAGCTGCGGGAAGTTGGCGGTGGCCAGGTCGCGCGGGCGCCAGCCGGTGACCCAGGTGTCCAGGGTGACGACGATGCCCCGGTAGCCCGCGGCCTCCGCCCGGTGGACCAGGCTCTCCGCCAGTGCCCGGTCGGTGGGGGTGTAGAGCTGGAAGAAGCCGGGGGTGTCGCCGAACTCGGCGGCCACCTGCTCCAGCGGATCGACCGTCAGGGTGGAGGCGACCATCGGGACGCCGGTCCGGGCGGCGGCCCGGGCGGTGGCCAGGTCCCCGTGGCCGTCCTGCGCGCACAGGCCGATCACCCCGATCGGCGCCATGAACAGCGGGGTCGGCAGCCGCAGGCCGAACAGCTCCACCGACAGGTCCCGCGTGCTCGCGCCGACCATCATCCGCGGCACCAGGCCCCACCGCCCGAAGGCGGCCACGTTCGCGCGCTGGGTGGACTCGTCGCCCGCGCCGCCCGCGACGTAGGAGAGCACCGAGGGCGGCAGTGCCGCGCCCGCCCGCGCCTCCAGCTCGGCGAAGGCCATCGGCATCGTCGGCAGGACGCCGCCGAGCCCGCGCAGGTAGATCTCGGTCTGGTAGTCGCCGAACCGCCCCTGGAACGCGGGGTCACTCTGCTGGTCGACCATCCGCCGGCCGTCCTTCCGTCCGCACCCGCCCGGGACCGTCCCGGCCGGCGCCGCCCGCCCACCCCGCAGGACGGGCGGGCGGGTCGACGGCACCCCGGCATTCTCGCCACGAACCGTGCCGACGGCCAGGGTCGGGGCGCGGGTGTTCAGGGTGTCGGCTCGGGACGCACCCGGTGGCCGTACCGCCACACGGTGGCCGCGGCGAGCAGGGCGACCGCCCCGCCGAGCAGCATGACCGTGGCGGGGGAGGAGTGGTCCACCACCAGCCCGCCGGTCAGCGCGCCGATCGAGAAGCCGGCCTGGAACGCCGAGGTGAAGACCACCCCGGCACCCTCCGGGGCGTGCGGGGCCGCGGCGAGGAACCAGCTGAGCGAACAGACCGGGACGGCGCCGTACGCCACGCCCCAGAGGGCCAGCAGGACGGCGGCGCCCGGACCGCCGGTGCCCAGCAGCGGCAGCAGCAGGGCCGCGGCGGCGAGCAGGACGGCCGCCGTGCCGAACACCGGACGCAGTGCCCCGGCCGCCCGGCCGCCGGCCAGGACGTTGCCGAGCAGTCCGGCGGCGCCGTAGCCGAGCAGCAGGGCGGTGACCAGGCCGGGGCCGGCGTGGGTGGTGCCGGTGAGGAACGGGGTGACGTAGGTGTAGCTGCCGAAGTGGGCCGGCACGATCAGGAAGGTCACCGCGATCCCGGTCCGGGTGCCCCGGCCGGCCAGCAGTCCGCGCAGCACGCCCAGCCCGGTGGCGGTCAGCGGGGGCAGCGGCGGCAGCGACCGCAGGAGGGCGGCCAGCGCGAGCACGGTCAGCGCCGCCATCGCCAGGAAGGCCGCCCGCCAGCCGGCCACGGAGCCGAGGAACACCCCCGCCGGCACGCCGAGCACCGAGCCGAGCGGGACGGCGGAGAAGATCAGCGTGTTGGCGCGGGCCTGCCGGTGCTCCGGGACGAGGCGAGGGGCGAGCCCGGAACCGATCGACCAGAACGCCCCGATGACCAGACCGAGGGCGACCCGGGCGGCCAGCACCGCCCAGTAGGCGGGGGCCAGGGCGCTGAGCAGGTCCGCCAGGGTCAGGACCAGCAGCAGCGCGCAGAGCATCGTCCGCCGGTCCGCACGCCTGGTCGCGACGGTCACCACGGGGGCGGCCACCGCGGCGACGATGCCCGGCAGGGTCATCATCAGCCCGGCCGTGCCGTCGGAGATCCGGAAGGTGGCGCCGATCGGGGTCAGCAGGCCGATCGGGAGGATCTCGGTGGTGACGATGGAGAAGACGCCGGTCGTCACGGCGAGGACGGCGAGGGTGCCGCCGCCGTTGCGGGGGCGGGACTTCGGGGTGGGCGGCTTCGGGGTGGGCTGGGTCGAGCTGAGGGTGGTGCCGGTCGGCATGCCGGAGGTCCCGTCGGTGGGTGGTGGGTGTGTCACCCGAAGTCCACCAATCCGACCGGGGGTTGGGCTGGCGTGAATCCGACGTCAACGCTTCCGCGCGGGGCCGGCCGTCCGGCGCGTCGCCCTGCGGTTCGGCGCGGCCCGGCGTGGTCCGGCGTCCGGTCGCGGGACTTCCCCGGGAGGGGTCGGGCCGCCGGTGCGGGGGGCCCGTCAGGGGCTCGGGGCGTTCGGGGCGGCCGTGGTGGTGAAGCGGTTGCGGAACTCGGTGGGCGTGGTGCCCAGCCGGCGGGCGAAGGCGCGGCGCAGGGTCTCGTCGCTGCCCAGGCCGCTGAGCCGGGCGGCGGCGGTGATGCCGTGGCCGTCGAGGAGCAGCTGTTGGGCGCGGTCGAGGCGGACGCGCTCGACCCAGCGGGCCGGGGTGGTGTTCAGCTCGGCCTGGAAGAGCCGGGTCAGGTGGCGGGTGCTGACGGCGGCCGCGGCGGCCATCGCGGGCAGGCTGTGGTCGGCGCCCGGGTCGGCGAGGACGGCGTCGGTGAGCGTGCGCAGCAGGCCGCTGCGGGCGGGCGGGGTGGCCAGGGCGGTGGAGAACTGCGACTGGCCGCCCGGGCGCTGCACGAAGACGACCAGCTCGCGGGCGATGGCGCGGGCGGCCTCGGCGCCGTGGTCGTGCTCGACCAGGGCGAGGGCGAGGTCGATGCCCGCGCTGATGCCGGCGCTGGTGTGGTAGCGGCCGTCCCGGACGTGCAGGGCGTCGGGTTCGACCCGCACCCCGGGGTGGCGGAGCGCGAGGGCGGTGGCGTGGCGCCAGTGGGTGGTGGCCCGGCGGCCGTCCAGCAGCCCCAGCGCGGCGAGCACGAAGGCGCCGCTGCACACCGAGGCGACCCGCCGCGCCCGCCCGGCGAGGCCCTCCGCGGCGGCGAGCAGGGGCGCGTCCGGGCCCCGGGCGGCCAGGTGGTCGGCGCCGGCGACGACCAGGGTGTCGAGGGGTTCCCGGGGGCCGAGTGCTCCCTGGACGTCGTCCGGTGCGGCGGTGTCCGCCAGGGCCACGCCGTTGGAGGCGGTGACGGTGCCGCCGCCCGGGGAGACCAGGACGGTCCGGTACGGGTGGCCGAGCCGGCCGGCCTGGTGGAACACCTCCAGCGGACCGCTGACGTCGAGCAGCGTCACCCCGTCGAACACGAGGAAGGCGACCAGGCGCGTCATGTCCGAATCCGAGGTCCGGCTGTCCGTACCGACATGGCGGCAGCGTACGCCACCGGGCGAGGGTGGAGGAGTCGACCGAACAGCCCCCGAAACGAATGAACGCGGAGGAACCATGACGAACGAGACGATCGCAGGCGTGCGCGTCCCGGACAGCGCCCTGGCCCGGGAGGCGACCGAACTGGTGCGGGAGGCGGCCTCGCCCCTGCTGTTCGACCACTCGCGCCGGGTGTTCCTGTTCGGGGCGCTGCGCGGCGCCGAACAGGGGCTGGAGTTCGACCCGGAGCTGCTGTACGTGGGCGCGATGTTCCACGACCTCGGCCTCACCGGCCGCTTCGCCCGGACCGACCAGCGGTTCGAGATCGACGGTGCCGACGAGGCCCGCCGCTTCCTGGCGGCCCACGGCATCACCGGCGAGCCGGCGCAGCGGGTCTGGACCGCCATCGCCCTGCACACCACTCCGGAGATCCCGCTGCACATGGCACCGGAGATCGCCCTGGTCACCCGCGGCGTGGAACTGGACGTGCTGGGGATCGGCTACCACGCGATCTCCGCGGAGCAGCGGGCCGCCGTGGTCGCGGCCCATCCGCGGCCCGACTTCAAGAACCGCATCCTGGCCGCGTTCACCGACGGCATCAAGGGCCGCCCGGACACGACCTTCGGCAACGTCAAGGCGGACGTGCTCGCGCACTTCGTGCCCGGCTTCGAGCGCGGCGACTTCGTGGAGGTGATCAAGGGCTCCGAGTGGGGGGAGTGAGCCGGGGCGGGCCTTCGGCCGAGGGGTTCTGGTCGCGGGCGTTGGACGCGGGCGCTGGTCGGGGGCGTTGGTCGGGGGTGTTGGACGCGGGCTTCTGAGGGCAGCCCGGGGGCCCGGTCGGCGTCGCCCGGCCGGGTTTGACGGGGGCTCGGGGTTCCACCACCCTTCCACTAATCGAATAGTGAAAGGGTACTTTGCCGATGCCCGCTCCCTCCTCCGTGTCCCGGGCCGTTCCGAGCACGGCCGCTCTTCCGTCCGTACCGCCCCGCGCCCGCCGCCCCGCCCCGCTCGCGTGGGGCCTGGCGGCCGGGTTCGCCGCGCTGTACGCCTGCGTCGCCGTCAACCGGCACCGGCGCGGCCTCACCAAGGCCTACGACCTGGGCATCTTCGAGCAGGCCGTCCGGGCGTACGCCCACGGGCAGGCGCCGATCGTGCCGCTCAAGGGCCCCGGCTACCACCTGCTCGGGGACCACTTCCATCCGCTGATCGCGGTCCTCGCCCCCGCCTACCGGGCCTTCCCGAGCCCGCTCACCCTCGTCGTCGCCCAGGCGCTGCTGATGGCGCTGGCCGTCGTCCCGCTGACCCGCTGGGCCCATGAGGTGGCTGGGCCGCGGGTGGCGCTGCTCGTCGGCTGCGCCACCGGGGCCTCCTGGGGGATCGTCCGGGCGGCGGCCGACGACTTCCACGAGATCGCCTTCGCCGTCCCGCTGATCGCCTTCGCCGCCACCGCACTCGGCCGGCGCCGGCCGCTCGCCGCCGCGCTCTGGTCGCTGCCGCTGCTGCTGGTCAAGGAGGACCTCGGGCTGACGGTGGCCGCCGTCGGGGCCCTGATCGCCTGGCAGGCCCGGCGGGAGCGGCACAGCAGCCCACTGCCCGGACTCGCCCTCGCCGCCGTCGGGCTCGCCGCGACCGTGCTCACCGTGCTCGTCGTGCTCCCGGCGTTCAACCCGAGCGGGGGCTTCGACTACTGGCAGCAGCTGGACGGCGGCGGGCAGGGCGGGCAGGCCTCGCTCTGGGAACTGCCACTGCGGCTCGGCTGGCCGCCGGTCAAGTGGCTGCTGCTGTTCCTGCTCGCCGCCACCGCCGGCTTCATCGGTGTGCGCTCACCGCTCCTGCTGCTCTGCGTGCCCACCCTCGCCTGGCGGCTGTTCTCCTCCAACTCGCACTACTGGGGCGTCAGTTACCACTACAGCGCGGTGCTGATGCCGATCGCGTTCGCGGCCCTGGTGGACGTCCTGCGCCGGGTTGACGCGGGTCGCCGGGGTGACGCGCGCCGTCGTGTCGAGGTGCGCCGGGCCAGGCGCGGGCTCGCCGTCAGCGCCCTGGTGGCCGCTGTGACGCTGCCGCTCTACCCGCTGCACGAGGTGGTGATGCCCGAGGCCTGGCGCACCTCGCCCCGGCTCACCGAGACCCGGGCGCTGCTCCACCGGATACCCGACGACGCCACCGTGGCCGCCTCCAACCGGCTGGCGGCCCAGCTCACCCGCCGGACGGAGGTCACCCTGGTGTGCCGGACGCCGGAGGGCCCTGGCCCGCAGTGGGTGGCCGTCGACCTGCGCGACCCGAGCGTGCAGGCCCCGTGCGCCACCGCCGACACCGCCCGGATGCTGGCCGTCTACCGGGAGCGCGGCTACCGGCCGCTGGTCGAGCAGGACGGCCTGCTCCTGCTGCAACGCCCCTGAGCCGCCTCCCGGGTTGGACGACCCCCGAGCACCGGACAACCCCAGACCGGACAGCTCCAGACCGGACACCCCCGGGTCCGGCTTGACCCGCGCGGCGCCGTGCGCCACCATTCCACTATTGAACTAGTGAAAGGCTGAATCGCCGGTGATCGAGTACCGCATCGAGCGGCGCAGCGGCGTCTCCACCTACCAGCAGATCGTGCAGCAGACCAAGCAGGCCCTGCGGCTCGGACTGCTCCAGCCCGGAGACAAGCTGCCGACCGCCCGAGAGGTGGTCGAACTGACCGCGATCAACCCCAACACCGTGCTGAAGGCCTATCGCGAGCTCGAACGCGAAGGCCTGGTCGAACCCCGCCCGGGGCTCGGCACCTTCGTCCGGCGCTCGCTCGCCCGGCCGGAGGCGGCGGCGGACGGGCCGCTGCGGGCGGGCCTGGTCGGGTGGGTGGACCAGGCCCGGGAGGCCGGACTGGAGCGCGAGGACATCACCGCGCTGATGGCCTCCGTCCTGGAGCAGCGTTTCGACACCGGGGTCTCTGCTTCTGGGGCCTCCGACTCCGACGACGGGGTCTGAGGCTCCGACACCGGGGGCCGAAACCGGGGCTCCGACATCGGGGGGCCCGAAACCCCGACGCCGGGGCCTGCGGCGCCCCGGCAACACCGAACCGAGAACAGTGGGGGGACCGGGTGGACGACCCGACGACCACGGCGCCCGTGACGGCGCCGGCCCTGGAGGCCGAAGGCCTCGGCAGGAGGTACCGCGGCGGCTGGGCGCTGCGCGGCTGCGATGTCACCGTCCCGGCCGGGCGGATCTGCGGCGTGGTGGGCCCCAACGGCGCGGGCAAGAGCACCCTGCTCTCCCTCGCCGCCGGTCAACTCGCGCCCACCGAGGGCAGGGTGCGGGTGCTCGGCGCCACCGCCGGTGCGCCCGAGCTGCGCGCCCGGGTCGCCTACGTGCCGCAGGACAAGCCGCTCTACCCGGGCCTCACCGTCGCCGAGACGCTGCGGATGGGCCGCGAGCTCAACCCGGTGTGGGACGAGGCTGTGGCCCAACAGATCGCAGAGCAGGGCGAGTTGAACCCCAAGGCGCGGATCGGCTCGCTCTCCGGTGGCCAGCGCACCCGGGTCTGCCTCGCCCTCGCCCTCGGCAAGCTCCCCGACCTGCTGCTGCTCGACGAACCGATGGCCGACCTCGACCCGCTCGCCCGGCACCAGCTGATGGGCACCCTGATGTCGGTCGCCGCCGAGCGCGGCGCCGGGATCGTACTGTCCTCGCACATCCTCCCCGAGCTGGACGGCGTCATCGACCACCTGCTCCTCGTCCAGCGCGGACGCGTCCGGCTGGCCGGTGACCTGGAGGAGATCCTCGACGGGCACCGACTGCTCACCGGGCCGGCCGCCCAGGGTACCTCCCTGGCCGCCGAGACGGTGGTCGAGCAGCGCGTCAGCGGCCGCCGGGCCGTCGCCCTGGTCCGCACCGACGAGCCGGTGGACGGCGAATGGGAGAGCGAACGTCCGAGCCTGGAGGACCTGCTGCTCGGCTACCTCCGGGCCTCCGCCGACACCTCCGCCGACAACCCGAACCACGTGAAGCCCGACCCGAACGGGGTGGCCGCATGAGCACCGACCTCCTGCCCGACCGGGCCCCCACCTCCGCACCCGCCGACCGGCGGCCCGCCACCCCCGCCCTGCGCGGTCTCATCTGGCTGACGCTCCGTCAGAATCGCTTCCTGTTCTGGACCCTGGGCGTGCTGCTCGTCCTCGCGGTGGCGGACCTCGTCTGGATCCACGTCGCCCTCCGCCACATCATCGGCGTCCTGCGGCGGACCGGCTGCTACTACCCCGACTCCTGGTCCGACTCCGAGTGCTGGGCCCTCCTCGCACCGATCAACCGCCCCAACTTCTGGTACCTGGAGGTCCTCCAGCCCGCCGTCACCGTCCTCCCGCTGCTGATCGGCGTGTTCATCGGCGCCCCGCTGCTGGCCCAGGAGTACGAACGCGGCACCATCCGGCTGATCCGCGCCCAGTCCGTCAGCCCGGCCCGCTGGCTGGCCGTCCGCCTCGCCGTCCCCGGCCTCGCCGTCCTGGCCGTCAGCGGTGTGATCGCCGTCCTGATGACCTGGGTGTGGTGGACGGACATCGCACACGGTCCGGACGCCTTCGACCCGCCGTTCCAGTTCTTCACCTACCCGGCCATCGGCCTCGCCCCGGTCGCCTGGTCCCTGTTCGCCCTGGCCCTCGGCGTCCTGGTCGGCCAACTCGTCCGCCGCACCCTCCCCGCGATGTTCGCCACCGGCGCCCTCGTCGCCACCGCCCACGGCCTCGTCGTCTGGGCCCGCCCGCTCTTCTACCCGGTCGTGGAACAGGTGGCCCCCGTGGGCACCGCCCAGCCCACCAACGCCTGGCTCATCGACCAGGGCGTCATCTTCCCCGACGGCACCCGCGTCACCACCGACTCCTGCGCCCTCAACACCACCTGCAACACGGCCAGCGCCTCCTGGCTCCGCTTCCACCCGGCCGCCCACCTCACTCCCATCCAACTCGTCGAAGCCGGCATCCTCCTGGCCCTTGCCGCGGCCCTCCTGATCGCCGTCTTCCGCCGCATCCGCGCCTGACGCGACGGTTGTCCGCGGCGTCGAAAACCGTCGCCGACAGTTCCTATTCCTCGTCAATCCCCCGGCACCGCCGGGGGATTTTCCATGCCCGAAACCGCCTGGTCGGGCGGCTCTTCAGGTGTTCGATGGCAGGAAATGCGTTCGCTTTCCTGTGCCGTTGAAATGGCCATCCGAATTTCCGCCGAGTGAAAGTCGGCCATCGGTCGGCGGGAATTCGGCCACTCTGGCCCGACCGGCTTCCGGTCCCCGAGGCCGCCCCCATGCTGGAACGTTCGTCACCGACTGAAGGGAGAATGGTGAGCGTTCCACGACGACATGCGGGTGACCCCGATGTCATCGGTCAGACCGCCGCGCTGGTCGGATTCCTGCGCGAGGTCGTGCAGAGCAGCCATCAGCGGCTCCGGGACACGCGTTCCTGGGGGCCGCTCTGGCTGGCCGACCTGCCGGCGAAGGTGCCCCGGCCGTCCGGGGACGACGACCGTCCGTTGTTGATCCTGGACCACGTTCCGCAGGCCGCGGCGCCGGAACTGCCGCCGGTGCTGGAGGGGTGGGTCGACGAGCGGCTGTGCCAGGACGCCGATGCCGAGGACCCGCCGCTCGCGGAGGAGGGTCCGTACCGGACCGGGGAGCCGGCGGCGGGCGGAGCCGACGGGTGGCAGGGCGACGAGGCGGTCGTCGTGCGGAAGGAGGCCGCGGAGGTCCTGCGGGCGTACGGGCCGTGGCTCGCGCGCTGGCGGATCTGGGCCGAGCGGGAGCGGTCCGAGCGGTCGCGGCGTCAGCTCTACGAGAAGGTCTACCACTGGCACCAGCAGTTGGCGCGGCAGGACGACCAGCAGGAACTCGTGCTCGCCGCGGGCCTGTTGAGCTGGCGGGAACCGAACGGCGGGGTGATCCACCGGCACGTGCTCTCGCGGCGGGTGGAGACCCACGTCGATCGGCGGACCGCGCAGGTCACCGTACGCCTCACGGAGAGCGGAGCGGTCCGGCTGGAGGACCGGGACTTCCTGGACGCGGACGACGGCTGGGTGCCGGAGCGTGCGGCGGCGTTCAACGAGGAGCTCTCCGCGCTGCCCTTCCACCTGTTGAGCGAGGAGGCGCTGGAGTGCCTCTCGCAGTGGCTGGACCTGGTCCTGCCCAGGCCGGTGGCGTTCAGCACCAACTGGCGTCCGCCGGCGGGACCGGATGAGGGCGCCAGGCTGACCTTCGCGCCCGCCCTGCTGAAGCGGCCCAGGGACCGCAACGAGGTGTTGAGGTTCTACGACCGCATCGCGGAGAGCGTGGTGTCCGAACGCCGGGCCCCGCTCGGGCTGGCGCAGTTGGTGATGTCGCTGAACCCCGAGGACCGGCAGAACTGGGGCGGGCGGCAGGCGCCGGCGCTCTTCGGCGACGAGCCGCTGTTCCCCGGCAAGACCAACGCCCAGCAGCGCTCCGTACTCCAGCGGCTGCAGCGGGACACCGGCGTGGTTGTGCAGGGCCCGCCCGGCACCGGAAAGACGCACACCATCGCCAACCTGGTGTCCGCGCTCCTGGCCCAGGGCCAGCGGGTGCTCGTGACCAGCGCCAAGGACCAGCCGCTGACCGTGCTCCGGGACAAACTCCCGTCGGCTGTCCGGGACTTGTGCGTGTTGCTGCTCAGCACCACCAGCCAGGACGGTGCCAGCGAACTGGAACGCACCATCAACGCGCTGAGCGATCGGGTGGCGGCGGGCGACACCGACCAGCTGCGGGACGAGATCCAGCGGCTGACCCAGCGCCGGTACGAGGTGCGCAGCCGGATCAAGCTGCTGACCGAGCAGGTGGTCTCGCTGCGGGAGGCGGAGGTCTACCAGCACCCGGAGGTCGCACCGGGCTACTCGGGGACGCTCGCCGCGATCGTGCGGAAGGTGCAGGACGAGGCGGTGCGGCTGGGCTGGATCGGCAGGCTGCCGAACCGGGCGCCGGAGGCACCGCCGCTCTCGCCCGTCCAGGCGGAGGAACTGCTCGCGCTGCTGCGGGACGGCGCCGGGCAGTGGACGGAGTCCGGGGTGTTCCCGGCGGCGGAGACGCTACCGACGTCCGGCCAGGTCGCGGCGGCCCTCGCGGTGAGCCAGTTGAGCGTCAACGGTCTCTCACCGGCGGCGATCGAGGTGCGCAACGTCCTGGCCGCCCTGGAGACCTCCACCACGGACCGGCTGACCGAGCTGCTGGGCTCCGGCCGCAACCGACTGCACCGTCTGGGTGTTCACCGGGAGGCCGCGCGCTGGGGCGACGAGGGCTGGGTGGAGCGCGCGCTGACGGACCGGCTGGCCCGGCGCCACCCCGATCTCTGGCGGCGTGTCGCCGACGTCGCGCGCGTGCTCCCCGAGGTGGCCGAGGGCCTCGACCGGGTCGGTCTGCGCACGGTGCTCCTCCCGGACCTCCTGGTCCCCGAGCGCGCCCGCCGGATGGCGGCCACGATCCCGGCCCTGATGGAGCAGCTGTCGGCGGGCCGCAGGCTGCGGACCCGGTTCGCGTTCAGGGCGCAGCGGGAGGCCGAGGAACTCCTCGGCAGTTGCACGGTGGACGGCAAGGTGCCGGCCTCCGCCGACGATCTCGGCGCCGTGCTGGCCCATCTGCACGCGCACGCGGCCCTCGCCGCGGTGGCGGCCCGCTGGGAGCAGGTGGGTGCGGCAGTGCCGGAAGCGCCGCTGGAGGTGCGACTGGCCTCGCTGTCCGAGCGCTACCGACACCTCGCGGAGGTCGATGAATTCGGCCGGATCCGTGAGCAGGTCGACGAACTCCTGGTCCACCACGGGGTCTACCTCGACCTCACCCGGCCGCAGGCGTGGCAGGACTTCGCCGAGGCCGTCGCGGCCCTGGCCGGCCGGCAGCGCGCGGAGGAGGCCTCGGAGCGGCTCGGCCGATGGGACCGGCTCCTGCGCGGCGGGGAGGACGGCGTGGCCGCGCCGGTCGAGGCGCTCGCCATGGCGCAGGCCCTGCGCGACCGCGACGTCGACCGGTACACCAAGGAGCTCGAAGCGCTCGCGGCAGCGCAGCAACGGGACCAACGGCGGCGCCGCTGCGTGGAGTTGCTCGACGGCCTGCGCAGCGCGTCGCCCGCGCTCGCCGGCAGGCTCGAAGCGGAGGCCGAGGACCCGGCCTGGGACGAGCGGCTCGCCCGGCTCCGGGAGGCCTGGGCCTGGGCGAAGGCGTCCGAGTTCATCGACGACGAACGCGCGCCCGGCCGGGAGCAGCGCCTCGACGGCGAACTCACCGAGCACGAGGCGAAGTTGGAGGAGCTCACGGGAGACCTGGCCGCCGCACACGGCCGGCTGCACTGCCTGGTGCGGATGACCCAGGAGCAGCGCTCGGCACTCCAGGCCTACCGCACGCACATGGCGTCGTACGGCAAGGGCAAGGGCAAGAGCGCCTCCCACTTCAAGGCGGCCGCCCACAGCGCGATGCAGGTCGCCCAGGGAGCGGTGCCGGCCTGGGTGATGCCCATCGCGCGGGTGGCGGAGATGATCAAGCCCAGGCAGGACGCCTTCGACGTGGTGATCGTCGACGAGGCCAGTCAGGCCGGCATGGACGCGCTGTTCCTGCTCTGGCTCGCGCCGAGGATCATCGTGGTCGGCGACGACAAGCAGTGCACGCCACCGGTCACCGGGCTGGGCCGCACCCAGCAGATCCAGGACCGGCTGTCCGCGCACCTGCCGGAAGTCCCCGCCCACCTGCGCCAGTTGTACATGCCGCACTCCAACCTGTACCAGCTGCTGTCGACGTTCTTCCCGTCCACCATCCGCCTGCAGGAGCACTTCCGCTGCATGCCCGAGATCATCGGCTGGTCCTCGGAGACCTTCTACACCCCGCCGGGCCTCATCCCGCTGCGGCAGTACGGCGGTGAACGGCTCGACCCGCTGCTGACGCACTACGTCGAGGGCGGGGTCACCGAGGGACGCGACGGACGGATCCGCAACCCGAAGGAAGCGGAGGCGATCGTGGACTGCCTCGCAGAGCTGGCCGCGGACCCGGCGTACGAGCACAAGACCATGGGCGTGATCGTGCTCCAGGGCTTCGGCCAGGTCAAACTGCTGGAGCAGCTGATCGAACAGCGACTGCCGGCCCCGGTCCGGGAGCGCCACCGCATCCGGGTGGGAACCCCGGCCCAGTTCCAGGGCGACGAGCGGCACGTCATCCTGCTGTCGATGGTGGTCGACCGGGTGCGGAAGATCGCCGGCGGCATGCGCAGCGAGCAGCAGGCCTACAACGTGGCGGCCAGCCGCGCCCAGGACCAGATGCGGCTCTTCTACTCGGTGCCGCCGGACCAGCTCAAACCCGGTGACCTGCGGCTCAACCTCCTGGGCTACATGCAGAATCCGCCGGCCGCACTGGCGGAGGCGGCCGACCTCGGTGCCGTGCTGCCCGACGTCCGGCGCCCGCCCTTCGACTCCCTCTTCGAACAGCAGGTCTACCTGCGGCTCAAGGAGCGCGGCTACCACGTGGTGCCCCAGTACCCGGCGGGCAGCAAGCGCATCGACCTGGTGGTGATCGGCGCGCGCGGCCGCCTGGGCGTGGAGTGCGACGGCGACTACTACCACTCGACCCTCGACCAGATCCGGCACGACCAGCAGCGCGACCGTGAACTCCAGCGGGTCGGCTGGCGGTTCTGGCGCATCCGGGAGAGCGAGTTCAGGTTCGACCCGGACGAGGCCCTGGCGGGCCTGTGGGAGGAACTCGACCGGCAGGGCATCCGCCCGGCGAACTACTCCCGGCCCTCCCCGCCGCCGGGAGACACGCGGCCGTGGACGCCACTGGAACTGCCGGAGGGCGACGAACTGCCCGACGAAGGCGCGGAGAACCACGAGCCGCCGGGGCAACAGGGCCCCGACGACGGGGACGGTGCCGAATCCGCCCCCGCCCCTGACACCGATTCGACCGGAGGAACGGCATGACCCAGACGCACAGCCGGCAGGACGACCGCACGCTGGACGAGAACACCCTGGAGGAACTCGCCCGCGTCGTCGCGGGCGACGACGACCTCCTCTACCGCCGCGGCTTCGAGATCGCGGCCTTCCTCAAGCGGGCCGGCTGGCAGGAGGTGCCCGAGTACGACGGCCAGTACCGCAGGGAGTGGGCCGCCGAACTGCTGATGGCCCGGCGCGACCAGCCCGGGGAGATCGAGAAGGTGCTGCTCAGGCTGGCCGATCCGCGTGAGTACCTCGAGGAGCCCGGCCTGCTCACCGAGGTCGTGGCGGCGGTCAACACCTTCCTCATCCACGAGGGGTGCCGGCTGGAGAACCCCGGCGGCAGCCCCCGGCTGGTGTCGTGCGACCCGGCGCTGGCGCACCCGACGCACTACGGCTCCGCCGAGCTGAAGGTCGTCATGGCGGACCTCATCGCCGACGAGGCCATGGCGGAACTGCTCCAGTGGCGTCTGGACGAGGCCCGCACCTGCTACGCCAACGGCGCCCACGTCGCGGCGATCATCATGCTCGGCTCGTTGATGGAGGGCGTGCTGGTCCAGACCGTCGTGGAACGGGACCCCTCCCTTCTGGGCCGCAAGTCGGAGGACCGCATCAACCTCCACGATCTGATCGTGGCGTGTCACGGGGTCGGGTGGATCGGCGCGGACATCGAGAAGTTCAGCCACGAGCTGCGCGAGTACCGGAACTTCGTCCACCCCAAGGCCGAGGCTCGCGAGAGCCACCGGCCGGACCGCGACACCCTGGCCATCTGCTGGCAGGTGGTCAACGCGGCCCTGAACGACCTCGCCGACACGCACCCCGGCCGTGCCCGGTAGCAGTGCCGGCGCAGGGCACACGCGTCGCGGTCGGAGTGGTCCGAGAAGTCGTGGGACTTCAGGAAGCGGCGGCGGCCGGTCTCGCTGAAGCAGGACGGGGCGGTCACGGCGATTCGGGTTCCGCGGTGACGCCCGAGCCGTAGGTGCGGGGGCCGGCGGCTTCGGTGGAGGGGGTTGGTGTCCACCGGGGCCGCCGGTCGGTCGTGGGCCAGGACGGCGGGGAGTGGTGGGTGGGATCATGGTGCCGTCCTGGGTGTGCGGAGTGAGGCGGGGGTCGGGTGGTGGGGGAGCGGCGGCGGGGTGGGCGGCGGGCCGGGGAGGTCGTGGCCGAGGCGGAGGGGTTGCGGGCGGCGGCCGGGGCGGTGGTGGCGGACCACCGGGAGGCCGTGGAGCAGGTGCGGGTGGCGTACGTCGGGGTCCGGGACCGGCTGGTGCGGGAGGAGTTGGGGGCCATCCCGGTGGCGCGGCTCCGAGACGTGACGGAGGGGCGGCTGCGGGTCGGGGCGCTGGAGGCGGCCGGGCTGGGGACGGTGCGGCAGGTGGTGGAGGCCTCCGGCTACACGCTGCGGCTGATCCCGGGGGTCGGGGCGCAGACGGCGGCGCAGGCGCTGGCCGCGGCCGGGCAGATCGCCCGGGCGGTCGAGCAGACGGTGGCGGTGCGGCTGGACGTCGAGCGGCAGGACGCGATGAGCTCCGCGCTGGTCGTGGCGCTCCAGCGGCTGGTGGCCGCGGGGCCGGAGGCGCGGCGGGCCCGGGAGACCGCGGAGCGGGTCCTGGCCGAGGTCGAGCCGCTGGTGGCGGCCGCGGGGCCGGCCCGGGGGGTGCTGCGCGGGCTGTTCGCCGGGCGGGAGCGGCGGGCGCAGGCGCAGGCGGCGGTCGAGTCCCTGGCGGAGGCGCTGGTCGGGTTCGCGGCGCGGGAGGTCCCGGTGCTGTTCGCCCAGGCCTCGGTCGACCTGCTGCGTCCGCCGCTCGACCCGGTCGAGGCGTGGACGGACTTCGAGCTCCGCTCGGCCGACTACTACGGCGTGCTCGGCGGGATCGTCGAGGAGGCCGGGGTCGAACTCGCCGCCGCCGAGGGGTTCCTGCCGGAGGACCTGTCGGACCGGGTGCGGGCCGAGCCGCTGGACGACGCCCACTGCCGGGTCTCGCTGCGCGGCTACCAGGCGTTCGGGGCGCGGTTCGCGCTCGCCCAGCGGCGGGTGATCATCGGGGACGAGATGGGCCTCGGCAAGACGGTGCAGGCGATCGCCGTGCTGGCGCACCTGCGGGCCCGGGGGAGCACCCACTTCCTGGTGGTCTGCCCGGCCAGCGTCCTGATCAACTGGATCCGGGAGGTCGAGTCGCGCAGCACCCTGCGGGCGTTCCGGGTGCACGGACCGGAGCGGGAGGCGGCGCTCGCCGAGTGGCTCCGGGACGGTGGGGTCGCGGTGGTGACCTTCGACGGGCTGCGCCGCCTGGAGGCGTCGGAGGTGGCGGAGTCGGCCGCGGTCGGGATGGTCGTGGTGGACGAGGCGCACTTCGTCAAGAACCGTGCCGCGCAGCGCTCCCGGGCGGTGGCGGCCTGGGCGGAGCGGGTGGAGCGGGTGCTGTTCCTCACCGGGACGCCGATGGAGAACCGGGTGGAGGAGTTCCGCACCCTGGTGGAGTACCTCCAGCCCGCGCTGGTGCCGCTGGTCCGGCAGGGTTCGGCGGCCGCCGGGCCGGCGGCCTTCCGCAAGGCCGTCGCCCCGGCCTACCTGCGCCGCAACCAGCAGGACGTGCTCACCGAGCTGCCCGAGGTGGTGCACGTGGACGAGTGGGAGGAGTTCTCGCCCGCCGACCTCGCCGCCTACCGGTCGGCCGTCGCGGCGGGCAACTTCCCGGCGATGCGCCGCGCCGGGTACGCGGACCCGGCGGATTCGGCCAAGCTGAGGCGGCTGCTGGAGATCGTCCGGGAGGCGGCGGACGGCGGGCTGAAGGTGGTGGTCTTCTCGTTCTTCCGGGACGTCCTGGCGGCCGTCCAAACGGCCCTGGACCAGCGGGCGTTCGGGCCGATCGACGGTTCGCTGGAGTCGGCGCGGCGGCAGGACGTGGTGGACGGGTTCAGCGCCGCGCCCGGGCACGCGGTGCTGCTCTGCCAGATCCAGGCCGGGGGCGTGGGGCTGAACATCCAGGCGGCCTCGGTGGTGATCCTGTGCGAGCCGCAGGTCAAGCCGACCCTGGAGGAACAGGCGGTGGCCCGCTCGCGCCGGATGGGGCAGGTCCGCCGGGTACGGGTGCACCGGCTGCTCGCCGCGGACAGCGTCGACCAGCGGGTGCTGGACCTGCTGCGGGCGAAGGGCCGGCTGTTCGACGAGTACGCGCGGCGCAGCGAGGTGGCGGAGTCGACGCCGGAGGCGGTGGACGTGTCGGAGCAGTCGCTGGCGGCGCTGATCGTCGAGGAGGAGCAGCTGCGGCTGGCGGCCGCCGAGGGCTGAACGCGTCAATCGGCGAGCGTGCGCAGGTAGGTGAGGACGGCACGGACCCGGCGGTGGCCGGTGTCGGGGGCGGGCATGCCGAGCTTGCCGAAGATGCTGCCGATGTGCTTGTTCACCGAGCTCTCGGCGAGGAAGAGGAGCCGGGCGATGGTCGGGTTGTTGTGGCCCTCGGCCATCAGGGCGAGCACCTCGCGCTCGCGCGGGGTGAGGGCGGCCAGCGGGTCGGGGCCGGTACGGTGGGCCATCAGCTGGGAGATGACCTCCGGGTCCATCGCGGTGCCGCCCTCGGCGACCCGCCGCAGCGCCTGGAGGAACTCCTCGGCGCGGCCGACCCGGTCCTTGAGGAGGTAGCCGACGCCGGTGGCGCTGTCGGCGAGCAGCTCGGCGGCGTAGGCGCGTTCGACGTACTGGGAGAGGATCAGGACGGGCAGCGCGGGCAGTCGGCGGCGGGCCTCGACGGCGGCGCGCAGGCCCTCGTCGCGGAAGTCCGGGGGCAGCCGGACGTCGACCACGGCGACGTCGGGGCGGTGGTCGAGCAGGGCGGGCAGCAGGTCGTCGCCGTGCTCGACGGTCGCGCACACCTCGTGTCCCTCGCTGTGCAGCAGCAGGACCAGGCCCTCGCGGAGCAGGGCGTTGTCCTCGGCGATCAGGATCCGCACGGGATCTCCACTTCCAGGATGGTCGGGCCCCCGGGCGGGCTGGACAGGCGGGTGGTGCCGTCGAACGCGGCGGCCCGGCGGCGCAGTCCGGGCAGCCCGCTTCCGGCGCCCTCGACGGCGCCGCCCCGGCCGTCGTCCTCGATCCGGACGGCGATGGCGGCAGTGGTGATCCGCAGCCGGACCAGGGCGCCGCGGGCGCCGCTGTGCCGGGCGACGTTGGCGAGCGCCTCGGAGACCACGAAGTAGGCCGCGGCCTCGGCGGCGGCCGGTGCGCGCGGCGGCGGCGGGTCGGCGGAATGGCCCACGGGAGCATCGGAGTTGTGCAGCTCGACCCGGGTCGGTACGGCGCAGCGGGCGGCGAGCGACCGTACGGCCTCGGCCAGGCCGCGGTCGGCGAGCAGCGGCGGGTGGATGCCGCGCACCAGGGTGCGCAGCGACTCCAGGGCCTGTTCGGCGACGAGTTGGGTGGAGTCCACCAACGCGGCGGCCTGCTCGGGGCGTTGGTCGAGCGCGCGGCGGATCATGCCGAGCCGGAGCGAGACGGCCACCAGGTTGGCCTGGGCGCCGTCGTGCAAGTCCCGTTCGATCCGGCGCAGTTCGGCGGCGTGGGCGTCCAGCGCCTCGGACCGGCTGGTGGTCAGCTCCCGGACGCGGTGGGCGAGCGAGACGCGGGGCCGGGCGACCAGCAGCCGGCCGGAGGCCCGGGCGTGCAGGTCGGCGAGCGGCGGCAGCGCGACCAGGGCGACGGCGGCGTAGCCGATGCCGCCCAGCGCCGCGGCGGCGGCCATCGGCCAGGAGTCGACGGTCAGCAGGATGATCTTCCCGCGCTCATCCGGCAGCAGCTGCCACCACACCGGCGCCGTCAGCCAGTTGAAGGCGTGGCTGCACAGGGTGAGGGCGCCGGCGCACAGGGCCGTCCCGGCCGTGCCGTGGGCGAGCAGCCAGAGCAGGTCCTTGCCGACGGCCGGGTCGCGTAGGGACAGCCGGTCGCCGTACGGCGTGCGCAGCCGCTCGCCGCCGAGCCGGGCGCCGACCCGGCGTCGGTGGAAGTCGGCGGAGCGGCGCAGCAGTCGCAGGGCCGGCGGGAGGAGCGGCAGGCCCACGCCGACCAGGCAGAGGGCGAGGACGACGAGCAGCAGGCAGAGCCCGACCAGCGCGGCCAGACCGGTGCCGAGGCAGAGCAGGAGGTAGCGGGCGGCGGCGGGGAAGCGGCGTGCCGCGGACCGGGCGAAGGCGCGCGGGCCCGGGCGGCCCGGGTGGACGGTCGGCCGGGCCGTGGACCCGTCAATCCTCGGCGTCCGCACGACTGTTCAGTGCCTCCGAGCCCCGAGCCGACTTTTCGATCACCCTAGCACCGGCCCCGGGACCGCCCTGGAATCGCTCCGCAGGCCGCCCCGAGGGCGAAGGCCCTTCCGCCGCCACGCGGGGCGCCTCCACAATGGGCGGATCGATCGCGGAAGTGGGGGACCGGGATGGAGTGGCTGCTGGGGATCGGTGGAGCCCTGCTGCTCGGCGTGGTGACCAATCTGGTGTACGACTTCGCCAAGTTCGGCGGGTCCCGGCTCGGCTCCCGGGTGCCGGTGCCGCGGGTCCGGCGGGCGAGCCTGACGGCGGCGGCCCGGGCGCACGACGTGCGGGCGGACGGGCTGGCGCCGCTGATCACCTGGTCCGTGGCCCGGCCGCTGGTGCCGGGCACGCTGGTGACGGCGCACCGCGGGCGGGTGGAGCGCCCGCACGCGCTGGACGCGGCCGGGTGGGCCGAGGAGGTGGCGCGCCAGCGGGCGGCCGGTGCGGCGGGCCGGACGGCGTACATCTCGCGGCTGACGGTCGATCACGGCGAGCACGGCGGCGCGCGGGTCTGCGAGGTGGACATCGCCGAGAGCGACTACGCGGAGTGCATGGCCACCACCCGGCTGGGCCGGGAGGACCCGGCGGCGGCCCGGCTGCTGCGCGCGGCCCTGGACGAGGGACTGACGAGCTTCGTGGCCGTCGCCCCGCCCACGATGGTCAGCGCCTGCGTCGCGGTGCGGGACCGGCTGGGCCGGCTGCTGCTGCTCCGCCGCTCGCTGGCGGTCAACACCTTCCCGGCGCAGTGGACGGTCGGGATCAACGAGACGATGAAGTACCGCGACGAGCCCGGCGCCGCCGAGGACTTCTACGGGCTGGTCCGGCGGGCGCTGGAGGAGGAACTGGGGCTGCTGCCGGACGACGTCGGGCCGGCCGTGATCACCTGGCTGGGCTGGAGCGAGCCGGCCTCCTGCTACACGCTGGTGGCCACCGTCCGGTCCCGGCTCGACGCGGCCGGGATCGACCGCCGCCGCGAGGCCTGCCACAGCAGCTTCGAGCACGACATGGCCGTCTGGGTGCCCTTCACCCGCCGTACGGTCTCCGAGCTGGTCGAGGGCGGCACCTGCCCGGACGGCTCGCGGCGCTGGTCGTACCTCGCGCCGCTGGTCGCCTGGGAGGCCTGGCGGGCGGCGCGGCAGGAGCGGGCGTAGGCCGGAACGGGTATTCCCGGGAACGGGTATTCCCGGGAACGGGCGTTCCGTATGCGGAACGAGCGTTCTCGGGGCGGCCGCGGTCAGCCGACGGCGGCCCGCCAGTCCGCCGGACCGCTCGCCGGGAGGTGCCCGGGCAGGCCCGGCGTCCAGCGCTTCGAGCCATCCGGCAGGACGGCCAGGGCCTCGATGCCGGGTCGGCGGGCGGCCCAGGCGAGGGCGCGGTCCGGGCCCATCGCGAACGCGGCGGTGGCCCAGGCGTCGGTGCGGGCGATGCCGGTGCCCGGGGCGCCGACCAGGGTGAGCGAGGCCAGGCCCCGGGCCGGGCGGCCGGTGTGCGGGTCGAGGATGTGCGCGCCGCGCTCGGCGGTGCCGGAAGTGGCCACGGCGAGGTCGTCACCGGCGAGGACGGCGGCCAGCAGCCCCGGCTGCCGGGGGTCGGCGATGCCGATCCGCCACGGGCCGCCGGCGGTCTGCACGTCCCCGCCGCCGCTGACGCAGTACTGCCGGGCGCCGGAGGAGCGCAGCAGGCCGGCTGCCTGCTCGACCGCCCACCCCTTGACCCAGCCGCTCGGGTCCAGCCGCCCGCCCGGCCGCTCGCTGAAGTGGCCGTCCGTCTCGGCGGCCACGTCGCGGCAGGCCGCCAGCACGGCGCGGACCTCCGGATCGCAGTCGTCCAGGGCGAGTTCGCCCCGGTCGAGGCGGCTGATGTCGCTGTCCGGCCGGTAGGTGGAGAACACCGCGTCGATCCGGTGCAGCCGTTCGGCGATCCGCTCCAGCGCGGCGGCGGTGCCGGGGCCGGGGTCGCGGACGGCGATCGAGAAGACGGTGCCCATCACGGGCTCGGCGTGGCGCAGCACGGGGCGCCTCAGCCCTTGGCCCGGTCGAGGGCGCTCTGCAGGGAGCGGACGTAGCCGTCGCTGGTGTACGTCGCGCCGCTGACCACGTCGATGGCGGCGCTCTGCGCGGATATCGCCTCCTGGTTGAGCACGGGCAGCGCGGAGCTGTTGATCTCGCGGTCGCGGCGCTCGGAGTTCGGGTACTTGACCACGTCGACGGCGGTGATCCGGCTGCCGGCCAGGGTGACCTGCACCTGGACCGGCCCGTACCGGGTGTTGACGGTGTCGCCGCTGACCTTCCGGGTGGCGCCCGTGCCCGCGGCGGAGGCGGAAGAGGAGGGTGCTGGGGCCTCCGACGGCTGCGAGACATCGGAACCGGAACCGGTACCCGCGCCCGAGCCGATCACCGGGGCGGGCCCGGCCGCCTCGTGCGGCTTGAGGGACAGCAGCAGCACCACCCCGGCCGCGGTGGCGGCGCTGGTGACGACGGCTCGGCGCATGGAAATCAACGCTCCTCAGGTGCTTGGCGAGCCGAACGGGCTCAGCGGGCGGAAGGACTCGGCGAACGAACGGGCTCAGCGGGCGGACGGGCTCAGAACGAAAAGCTCTCGTGGTGGATGCGCCCCCGTCGCACCCCCGCGGCCCGCAGCGCGCGCACGGCCTCCTCGGCCATCGCCTCCGGGCCGCACAGGTAGACCTCGTGGTCGGCGAGGTCCGGGACCAGCCGGGCCAGCGCGGCCCCGAGGTCGCCGACCTGCTCGCGCGAGCCGAGCAGCTCGTGCACCGCCGCACCGCGCCGCCGGGCGACATCGTCCAGTTCCGCCCGGAACAGCACGTCCTGCGGCCGCCGGGCCCGCTGGACCAGCGTCAGCTCGCCCGGCAGCGTCTCGAACAGGGCGCGCAGCGGGGTGATCCCCACCCCGGCGCCGAGCAGCAGCACCCGGCGCTGCCGCAGCCGCCGCCCGGTGAACGCCCCGTACGGGCCCTCGGCGCGCACCCTGGTCCCCGGGCGCAGGGCGGCCACGGCGGCGCTGTGCCCGCCGAGGTCCTTGACCGTGAAGCGCAGGAAGCGCGGGTGGGGCGGCGCGGACAGCGAGTACGGGTTGGCGGCCCAGCGCAGCCCGGGGGCCTGGAACTGGAGCCGGAAGAACTGGCCCGGCTCGGCGCGGAGTCCGTCCAGCCGCCGACCGGTCAGGAAGAGCGACACCACGCCGGGGCCCTCCGGCCGTACCTCGGCGACGGTCAGGCCGTGCCGCCGGTCGAGCAGCCACGGCCGCAGCAGCCGGAACCAGCCGAGCAGCGCCGCCGTCCCGAAGTAGAGCGCGTACCAGGCGGCCCGGCCGGGGCCGCCGCCCAGGTCGGCGCCGGTGGCGAGCTGGTGGGAGAAGGCCAGCACCACCGCGAGGTAGGTCGCCAGGTGCAGGTAGTACCAGGTCTCGTACGGGAGGCGGCGTCGCGCGATCCGGGCGGAGACGGCGCCGGTGCCGAGCAGCAGCAGGGTGCCCAGGGCGGCCTTGACCATCTCGGGGTAGTGGAAGACGATCTCCACGCCCTCGCCGACCACCCCGCGCCCGTCGGTCAGCGCGTAGCCCCAGACGACCGCCAGCACGTGCACCGAGACCAGGGCCACCATCCACCGCCCGCCGAACGCGTGCCAGCGCGCCAGCCGGTCCGCCCCGACCCCGCGCTCCACCGGCGGCAGCCGGGCCATCAGCAGGAGCAGCACCGGCGCGGCGTAGCCGGCCAGCAGCCCGGTGATCCGGCCGGCGCCGGTCAGCCAGTCGGCCGCGCCGACCACCGCCGGGGTGCCCGTCCACCACAGCGCGAGCACGCCGAGCGCGCCCACGGAGACCAGGCCGAGCGCCGCGCGCGGGTCGAGGGCGAACGGCGGTCGCGGCGCCGCCCGGTGCCTCGGGCGGTCGGGTGCCGGCCGGGGCCCGGGCCGCGACGTCGGTGCGGCGGCAGTGCTCATCGGGAACCTCCTCAGCGCCCGGCGGCGAGGACCGCCGGGCCGCCCACGATCGCAGCGCAAGCTCTGAGCCGGCTCTGAGTCGGCCGGCCGACGGGACCCGCCGTGAAGGCGTTCATGCAGGTCAGTGGCAGTGTGATGGTCTACGAACCACTTTCCGGGGTCTCAGCGCTTTCTCATCGGGGCGGGTCAGGATGAGCACCGCGCAGCACGAGACCGAGGGAGCCCCCATGGACGAGACCGCCGGCCGCCCGGACTGGCGGGTCCTGGTCGTCGACGACGAACCGGACCTGGTCGAGGTGGTGTGCGGGGCCGTCCGCTACGAGGGCTGGCAGGCGCGCGGCGCGACCACCGGCCTGGCCGCCGTCGAGGCCGCCGCGGCCTGGCGGCCGCACGCCGTGGTGCTGGACGTGATGCTGCCCGACCTCGACGGCCTGGAGGTGCTGCGCCGCATCCACGCCGGGCAGCCCGAGGCGCGGGTGCTCTTCCTCACCGCCCGGGACGCCGTCGAGGAGCGGATCGCCGGCATCGCGGCCGGCGGCGACGACTACGTGACCAAGCCGTTCAGTCTGGCCGAGGTGGTGGTCCGACTGCGCGGCCTGCTGCGCCGGGCCGCCCCGCCCGCCGTGCCCGGGCAGCCGCCCCCGCACGCCCTGGTGCTCGGCGACCTGGTGCTGGACGACCGGGCCCGCGAGGTCACCCGGGGCGGGGAGGCGGTCGAGCTCAGCCCCACCGAGTACGCGCTGCTCGCCCACCTGATGCGCCACCCCCGGCAGGTGCTCAGCAAGGCGCAGATCCTGGACGCCGTCTGGTCGTACGACTTCGGCGGGCAGGCGCACATCGTGGAGCTGTACATCAGCTACCTGCGCAAGAAGGTGGACGCCGGGCGCAGTCCGATGATCCACACGGTGCGCGGCGCGGGCTACCTGATCAAGGCCGCGACGTGAGCGACGCGCAGGCCGGCGACGCGAAGCGCCAAAAGTCCGGCGACCCGAAGCGCCTGGGGTCCCGCGTCGCCCGGCTGGTGCCCCGCACCCTGCGGGCCCGGCTGATCGCCGGACTGCTGGTGCTGCTCGTCGTCACCTGCGCCGCCGTCGGCCTCGCCACCACCGCCGCGCTGCGCCACTTCCTGGTCGACCGGCTGGACCAGCAGCTCACCGAGTCCGGCGGACGCTACGCCGCGAGCCTGGAGCACACCGCCCAGGGCGCCGGCCCCGACACCCGGGCCCAGACCCCCGGCACCCTCGGCGTACGGCTGCTCGGCGGACGGGTCACCGCCGCGGGCGTGGTCGACGGGGACGCCGACGACGTGGACAGCCCCGGCGACGAGGACGACCGGGTCGCCTTCACCCCCGACCAGCAGCACGCGCTGGCCGCCCTGCCCGTCGACGGCCCGGCCCGCACCCTCGACCTCGGCCGGGCCCTGGGCCGCTACCGGGTCCGCGCGGTCACCGGGCGGGACGGCGACGTGCTGGTCAGCGGTCTGCCGCTGCGCCCGGCCGAGGACACCGTCGAGCGGCTGGCGACCCTGGAGCTCACCGTGTTCGCGATCTCCGTCGCCGCGGCCGGTGCTGCCGGGGCCGCCTGGGTCGGCGTCTCGCTGCGCCCGCTGCGGCGGGTGGTGGGCATGGCCGAGCGGGTCAGCGCGCTGCCGCTCGCCAGCGGCGAGGTGATGCTCGCCGAGCGCGTGCCCGACGACGACCCGCGCACCGAGGTCGGCCGGGTCGGCGCCGCGCTCAACCGGATGCTCGGGCACGTCGGCGGCGCACTCGCCCGCCGCCACGCGGTGGAGGAGCGGCTGCGCGGCTTCGCCGCCGACGCCAGCCACGAGCTGCGCACCCCGGTCGCGGCGGTCCGCGGCCACGCCGAGCTGGCGCTGCGCCACCCCGGGCCGGTGCCGCCCGAGGTGCGGCACTCGCTGGAGCGGATCGACGCCGAGGCGCTGCGGATGGGGGCGATCGTCGAGGACCTGCTGCTGCTCGCCCGGCTGGACGCCGGCCGCCCGCTGGCCGAGGAGGAGGTGGACCTGACCCGGACCGCCCTCGACGCGGTGGCCGACGCCCGTGCCGCCGGACCGGAGCACCGCTGGCGGCTCGTCCTGCCCGAGGAACCGGTGCTGGTGCGCGGGGACGGGCACCGGCTGAGCCAGGTGGTGGCCAACCTGCTGGCCAACGCCCGGAGCCACACCCCGCCCGGCACCGAGGTCGAGCTGCGGCTCGAACGGGCGGACGGCCAGGTCGAGTTGAGCGTCACGGACGACGGCCCGGGGATCGCGCCGGAGCTGGCCGACCGGGTCTTCGAGCGCTTCGTCCGGGGCGACCGGGCCCGCTCCCGGGCCACCGGCTCGACCGGGCTCGGCCTGGCGATCGTCCGGGCCGTGGTCGGGGCGCACGGCGGCACGGTGACGGTGGCGAGCCGGCCCGGCCGTACTGAGTTCACCGTCCGGCTGCCGTGACGGTCGCCCTGGCAGCGGTGGGGATCGCGGCGGGTGCGGCAGCCGTCCGGAAGCGCTGCCGGTAGTCGGTCGGCGTCGTCCCGAGGCGGCGGCGGAAGGCGCGCACCAGGGTGTCGACGGTGCCGAACCCGCAGGCGGTGGCGATGCGTTCGAGCGTCGCGTCGGTGGACTCCAGCCGGTGGCGGGCCAGTTCGACCCGGGCCGATTCGACGTAGGCGCTCGGGGTGGTGCCCAGCTCCGTCTTGAAGATCCGGGTCAACTGCCGTTCGCTGACGTGGGCGTGGGCCGCGAGGTCCGGGACGGTGAGCCGCCCGGAGAGGTTGCGCAGGATGTGGTGGCGCAGCTCCTCGATCCGCCGGGTGGTCGACACGGGCTCCAGCGGGACGCTGAACTGGCTCTGGCCGCTGGGGCGTTTGAGGTACATGACGAGCTGGCGGGCGACCCGCAGGGCCAGCTCCTCGCCGAAGTCCTCGGCGACCAGGGCGAGCGAAAGGTCCAGGCAGGCGCTGATGCCCGCGCCCGTCCAGACCTCGCCCTCGCGAATGAAGATCGGGTCCGGGTCGACCTCGATCTCCGGGTGCTCCTCGGCGAGTTGGCCGGCCGTGGACCAGTGGGTGGTGGCGCGCCGCCCGTCCAGCAGCCCGGCGGCGGCGAGCAGGTGCGCGCCGACGCAGACGCTCGCCACCCGGCGCGAGCGGGCGGCCAGGGTGCGGACCCGGTCGACCACCGCCGGGTCGGTGAGCGCGCGGACCCGGCGGCGCTCGTCCACCTCGACCGAGCCGGGCACCAGCAGGGTGTCGATCCGGCTCCGGGCGGCCTCGTCGAAGGTGAGGTCGGGCAGGATGCGCACGCCCGCCGAGGTGGTGACCGGCGCCGCCGTCTCGGCGGCGAGGACGACCCGGTAGCCGGTCGCGTCGTCGGTCTCCCGGCGGACCAGGGAGAACACCTCGGGCGGGCCGGTCACGTCGAGAAGGTCGACGCCCTCGAACAGCACGATGACGATCAGCCGTTGCGCAGCCGGTGCGGGCACTGCCTGCTCCCCTCGTTCCCCGGGGCGCTCTTCCCCGTCGATGTCGGAATCTGCATGTTAGGCGACATTGCCGACACCCGAGCGCCGCCCGTAGCGTTCTCGAAGCCGGCCGCACCAGGTGTGACCTGCGAGATCCCCGACTCCCGACCGTGAAGGCGGCACCCCATGCCCACGACGACCCTGCGCACCCTCAACGGCCTCGACGAGCAGCCCGCCGCGCTCGGCGACGCGACCCTGATCATGATCGACTACCAGAACACCTACGTGCGCGGCGTGATGGAACTGGAGGGCTGGCAGGAGGCGCTCGACGCCGGTGCCGACCTGCTCGCCCGGGCCCGGGACGCCGGCGCCCCCGTGATCCACGTGATCAACGACGGCGGCGAGGGCACCCCGTACGACATCCGGGCCGAGATCGGGCGGATCCACCCGAGCGTGGCCCCGGCCGAGGGCGAGCGGGTGGTGGTCAAGCAGGCCCCGGACGCCTTCGTCGGCACCGAGCTGGGCGAACTGCTCGACGCCGCCGGCCGCCGGGACGTCGTCGTCGCCGGGTTCATGACCCACATGTGCGTGGCCTTCACCACGGCCGGCGCCTTCCTGCGCGGCAACCGCCCGACCGTCGTGGCCGCCGCCTGCGCCACCCGCCCGCTGGAGTCGGCGGGCACCGGGCTGACGGCCGCCCAGGTCCACCGCGCGGCGCTGGCGACGATCGGCGACCTGTACGGCGTGGTGGTGGAGTCCCCGGCCGACCTCGGCTGAGGCCAGGCCAGGCCAGGCCGGACCGGACCGGACCGGACCGCGCGCGGAGCCGGGGCCGACGGCCGGGGTCCGCCCGGATCGCCACCGATCCGCCGCCGCCTCGTTGACCAGACGGTGCACGGCGAACAGCGGTGCACGGTGCGCGGTGGCGGAGAGGGGCGGGGAACGGGCATGGCGGCGAACGGGGCGGCAGCGGTGGGCGGTCCGCCGGAGCTGGCGGAGTCGTACCGGCTCTGCGAGCGGGAGGTGGCCGCCCACCAGGCCCCGCTGCGGGCGATCAGTGACACGCTGCCGCCCGAGGTGCGGCCGTACTTCCACGCCGTCAACGGCTTCGCCTCCCGGTCCGACCGGATCGCCGACGACGCCGCTGCCGACTCCGACTCCTACGGTGACGAGGACGCCCAGGGCGCCGCCGACCCCGCCGAGCGCGAGCGCCGGTTCGCCCGCTGGCGGGCCGACACCCTGGCCGACCTCGCGGCCGGCCGCAGCGACCACCCGCTGCGCCGGGCCTTCGTCGACACCGTGCGGCGCTGGGAGCTGGACCGGGCGCTGGTCGAGGAGTTCCTGGACGCCACCCGGGCCGACGGCGCCCGCCCGCCCGCCTTCGAGACCCACGCGGACCAGCGCCGCCACCTGCGGGGCGTCGCGGGGACGGTCGCCGAGCTGTGGGCCCCGCTGCTGGGCGCGCGGGGCCCGCGGGCGGCGGGCGCGCTGTCCGCGCTGGGGGAGGCCTGCCAGCTGGCGGACATCCTGGAGGACCTCCCGCTCGACCTCGCGGCCGGCCGCTGCTACCTGCCGCGGGACGACCTGCGCCGACTCGGCCTGAACGTCGCCGACTTCGGCCGGGACAAGAGTCAGGACGACCGCCGACCCGACCGCCGCACCGCCCTGGACGAGCTGGTCGAGAGCCAGCAGAGGCACCTGCACCGCCTGCTGGAGCAGGCCCTGCCCGCCACCTGGCTCGCCGCCCCCGGCTGCCGTCCGTTCCTGCACACCTTGCTGCTCGGCGCCCAGCTCCAGTACGACGAAGTGACCCTGCTGCGCTCACGCGTCCTGACCGAGGGCCTCACCCCGCTGAGCTCCGACGGCACCACGCCCCACCGCCGCGCCCGGCCCGCGCCTCTCGAGGGCGCGCCCGCCCACGTCGCCGTGATCATGGACGGTAACCGCCGCTGGGCCGAGGCCCGTCGGCTGCCCGCCCAGCACGGCCACCGGGCCGGGCAGCGGGCCGCGCTGCGCCTGGTCAACGCGGCGCTGCGGCTGGGCATCCGCCACCTGAGCCTGTACGCCTTCTCCACCGAGAACTGGGACCGCCCGCCCGAGGAACTGACCGCGCTGTTCGACTCGCTGGCCGACGGCCTCACCCGCAGCGCGGAGGGCCTGCACGCGCTCGGCGTACGGATCCGCTGGTGCGGCCGGCGGGACCGGGTGGAGGAGTCGCTCGCGTCCTCCATCGCGCTGGTGGAGAGCCTGACGTCGAACAACGGCACGCTGACCCTGACGGTCTGCGTGGACTACGGCGGACGGGAGGAACTGGCCGCCGCGGCACGGGGCCTGGCCGCCGAGGCGGTGGCGGGCCGGATCAGCCCGGAGGCGATCGGCCCGGCCGACCTCGCCCGGCACCTGTACGCCCCCGACCTCCCGGACGTGGACCTGCTGATCCGCACCTCCGGGGAGCAGCGGATCAGCAACTTCCTGCCCTGGCAGCTCGCCTACGCCGAGTTGCTGTTCGATCCCACGCCGTGGCCGGACTACGACCTGGCCCGGCTGCGCGGGGCGGTCCGGGCGTACGCGGTGCGCGAGCGGCGCTTCGGCGGCGGCGTGCCCGCCCAGTCCCGGACGCCCCGCCGCGACCGGCCCGCTACGGCTTCTGCTCCTGGGCGGCCGGAGGAGGGGTGTACGTCCCCTGGGCCGTGACGTAGGCCAGCACCGTGTCCACGGTGACCGGGTGCGCACCGAAGTTGGCGGTGTACGCGTCCACCGCCTCCTGGGTGGGGCGCAGCGGCACCCCGCTGAGCCGGACCTTCATCGGCTTCCCGGCCGGCACCGGATCGGCCGTCAGCTTGCCCTCGGTGAGGCCGCAGCGGAAGGCCGAGCGGTGCCCCATCTCCGCCCCGCTGACCTCGCACCGGCCCGAGCCCAGGCCGTCCTTGATCGCACCGGACAGGTTGACCACCCGGTAGTCGCCCTTGGAGGTGCGGACGGAGACCCCGCCGTCCAGCGCCCCGTCGCCGTGCGCCTTCGGCGGGTTGGCGAGGGACGGGTCGCCCACGGCGGAGCGGATCGGCAGGTGGACCGCCGGGCCCCGTTGGTCCAGCACCATGCGCGCCGGGGCGACGACGTCCACCATCGCGTGGAAGCGGTCCAGCTGGGCCTGTGCCTCCGGGGTCCAGCGCACCTCCACCCAGCCGTCGGAGAGCGTGCCCAGACTCCCGGTGCGGTCGGTGCCGCCGTCAACGGCACCGGCCGCCGTCCCGGTGAGCCACCCCAGTAGCGGGGCGCCCAGCGCCGCGCCCAGCAGCGAACGCCGCGTCGTGCCCATCGTCCCGAACCGTCCTTCCCTGGCCGCCCGGTACGGCCCCGGAAGCGATCATCCGTCCACCGACCGTCTCCGGGGCCGAGGCGGGGGACGAAACCACTCGTGCGGGGGGAGCGGGGAGCGGGCCGGGGTGGTTCGTCCGGGCACGGAAGCCCCCCCGGGACGGCCGCCCGCCGGGTGCCCGCCGGGTGTCCGCCGGGTGTCCGGTCCGGCTCTCGGGCCTCCCGCCCGAGAGCCCTGAATCCGGGCCGGCCGACAGCCCGATGCTCGCCGGACGGCGGCCCGCCCGGCAATGGATTCGGTTCTCGCCGAACGGTCTTGCGGCGGTGCCGTATCCGGGCGACGATCGCGACCGTGCTGCGAATCTTCTTCGGTACGGACGACCTGGAGCGGCTCCGGGTGGCGGAGCGCCCCGACATGTCGATGGAGCTCTCCCTGAGCGTGCACGCCCTGGTCAGCGGGGTGCGCGACCCGCGCTTCCAGGCCTGGCGCGAGCAGCTGCGGGCCTCCTGGAACCCGCGCACCGCGCTGCTCTTCGACCTCTACACCCCCACGGCGATCCCGGAGTTCCTCGCGGTGCGGCGCGACCCGGGCGCCACCGAGAGCGCCACCGCCCAGGCGCCCGAGGCGCCGCTGCGCGACCACCTGCGCTCGGTCGGCGGGGAGCGGCAGTTGAGCGCCTTCGCCCGGGGCGTCGCGGCCGGCGACCGCCGGGCCCGCAGGCTACTGGGCAACGTCACCGCCGACTACCAGACCCGGGCGATCGACCCGTACCGGCGGCAGATCGAGACCATCGTCACCACCGAGCACGGGCGCCGGCGCCGGATCGCCGAGCCGGACCGGGTGCTCGGCTCGCTGCACCCGACGGTGTCCTGGCGCCGCCCGGTGCTGAGCTTCCCGCTGGCCGGCGGATGCCGGCACGACGTGCGCCTGGACGGCCGGGGGCTGCTGCTCCAGCCGTGCGTGTTCGGCCCCCGCCGACCCGTCATCGCCCGGTTCGAGGATCCGGCCCAGCAGCCGGTGCTCCTCTACCCCGCCCGGATCGGTGGTCCCTTGCGCGCCGAGCCCGAGCCGACCCCCAGTCGCACCCTCACCGCGCTGCTCGGGCAGACCAGGGCCGCCGCCCTGGAGGCCATCGCGGCCCACGGGCCCTGCTCCACCAAGGACCTGGCGGGTCATCTCAACATCTCCACCGCCTCCGCGAGCGAGCACGCGACCGTCCTGGCCGACTCCGGGCTGACCACCAAGGACCGCACCGGTCGCTCCGTTACCCACCGCCCCACCGCGCTCGGCCACGCCCTGCTGGCCGGCCGCGTCCCGGCCCCGGACCCCGAGGACGACCCGGCCTGACCCCGTCTCCGCCACGCCCTGACCCCGCCTCCGCCACACCCTGACCCCGCCTCCGCCACACCCTGACCCCGCCTCCGCCACGCCCGGGGCCCTTCCCCGCCACACCCTGACCCCGCCTCCGCCACACCCTGACCCCGCCTCCGCCACGCCCGGGGCCCGCGCTCGCGCAGCGCGGGCCCCGGGCGTTCGCGTACCCCGCCCACCCCTCCAAGCCCCGAGTTGAACACGTTCAAAGTCGTGCGCCATGATGAGGATGCGCGAGAACACCCCGCCGCGGCCTGCGGCGAAGGGCGGTCCCGCGCTGCCCCGTCACGCTCCGAACCCCCCTACCCGACCACGGAGTCGACCGTGCGACACCTGCTGCAACGCCACCCCTTCGCGATGCGCACCCGCTTCGCGCACTCGCTCGTCCTCACCTACGCCCTGCCGCCCCGCCTGCTCGCCCCGCTGGTGCCGCCCGGCCTCGCCCTCGACACCTACACCGACCCCGACGGCACCGAGCACGGCTTCGTGGCCGCCGCCGTCGTGGACACCCGGGCACTGCGCCCGGCCGCCCTGCCCGCCCGCCTCGGCCGGGACTTCATCCTGACCGGCTACCGGGTCTTCACCCGCTTCCCGACCCCCGGCGGCCGCACCATGCGCGGCCTGCGCATCCTGCGCTCCGACACCGACAGCCGGATGATGGCGCTCGGCGGCAACGCCTTCTCCCGCTACCACTACCGGCACGCCCGGATCGGCACCCGGGTGGTCGACGGGACCCTGGAGTTCAAGGTGGTCAGCGGCGACGGCCGCGCCGACCTGCACGTGCGCGCCGACCTTGGCAGCGCCCCCGCCGCCCTCCCGCCGGGCAGCCCGTTCGCGGACGCCCGCGCCGCGCGCCGCTTCGCCGGCCCGCTGCCCTACACCTTCGAGTACGAGCCGCAGACCCGGTCGATGATCGTGGTCAAGGCCACCCGCGCCCACTGGGAACCCGCCCCGGTGGCCGTCGAGGTGCCCCGGCTCACCTTCTTCGACCACGGCCCGCTGGCCGGCAGCCGGCCGGTGCTCGCCAACGCCTTCCACGTCGCCGGCCTCGACTACGGCTGGCACGCCGGGGAGCGCCGCACCCTCACCGGAGCCGCCCGATGACCGCACCCGCCGCCTCCGCCGCCCCCGTCGCCGCTCCCGTCCCCGGTCCCGTCCCGGACGGCCCCCGCCCGTCGGGTGTGCGCGAGGTCGTCCGCTACAACTGGCCGATGTACGCCGCCGGCGCGTTCACCGTCGTCGCCGGCGGGGTGCTGGCCCGCCGGTTGCCGGGCCCCGCCGCCGCGCTCGCCCGGGCGGCCGCCGCCACCGCCGCCGGGTACCTCGCCCTCGGCACCCTCGCCACCTGGTGCGTCTACGACCGCTCCGGGCTCCACAGCTACGACTGGCTGCCCGCCCTGCTGCCCGACGGCCCCGGCGACCACCTGGTGATCAGCACCGGCCTGGACGAGGCCGGCCGCCCGCTCGCCGCCCGCCACCCCGGGGCCCGCGGACGGCTCGCCGACCTGTACGACCCGGCGCTGACCTCCAGCGGCTCGATCCGCCGCGCCCGCCGCCACGCCCCGCCCGCCCCCGGCGGCATCCCGTCCCGGCCGGACGCCCTGCCCGCCGCGACGGGCACCCTGGACACCGTGTTCGCCGTCTTCGCCGCCCACGAACTACGCCGCCCCGCCGACCGCACCGCCCTGTTCGCCGAAGCCGCCCGCACCCTGCGCCCCGGCGGCACCCTGCTGCTGGTCGAGCACCTGCGGGACGCCGCCAACACCGCCGTCTACGGCCCCGGCGCCTGGCACTTCCTGCCCCGGGCCACCTGGCTCCGGCACGCCGCCGAGGCGGGCCTGCGCCCGGCCGCCGAACGCCGGATCGCCGGCCTGGTCACCGCCTTCGCCCTCCGGAAGCCCGCCTCATGACCGGGCCGACCGGACCGACCGGACTGGCCGAGCTGACCGTACTGGCCGAACTGACCGGTACGCCCGGACTCCTCACCCTCGAAGCCCAGTTGCGCCTGGTCGGCGCCGCCCTCGTGACCGCCGGCCTGGTCCACGCCGTCCTGCCCCGCGCCATCGGCTGGCCCGCCGACCTCGCCGGCACCACCCTGCTGACCCGCCAGGTCTCCTACGCCCACCTCTTCTTCATCGGCCTCGCCTGCGCGCTGCTCGGCCTGCTCCCGCTCTGCCTGGCCCCCGACCTGCTCGCCGGCGGCCGGCTCGGCACCGCCCTGCTGGCCGGCCAGACCCTCTTCTGGGGCCTGCGCTGGCTCTTCGAGTTCGCCTACTTCTCGCCCCGCCTGTGGCGCGGCGACCGCCTGCGCACGGTCGCGCACCTCGGCCTCTCCGTCCTGTGGACCTGGGTGACGGCGGTCTTCGCGGCCGCCCTCTGGCACACGGTCTAGGATCAGTCCCGACCCCGGCAGCCCACACAACCCCTCAAGGATCATGCGGTGACCGTTGCTTTCCCCCGTGCTCGCGCCGTGCGGTCGGCCCTGTCGGCCGGCGTCGTCCTGCTGGCGGCCACCTCCTGCTCCGGTTCGGCCGACGCCCCGCTGACCAGCGCCCAGGCCAAGCAGAAGACCGACACGTACTTCACCGAGATCTTCCTCGCCTTCCCGAAGCCGATCTCGCCGGTCGTCGACCGGGACGCCGAGGAGAAGTGCTTCAAGAAGGACGCCCCCTCGGAACCGGACGGCCGGGTCAAGGCCGTGACGTACCGCTTCCTGCGGGACATCCCGGCCGACCACCACGACACGATCTTCGACACCTTCCGCGGCCACCTCGTCGTGGCCGGGTTCAAGGTCACCGACAGCAGGCCCGGCGTGATCGTCCTCACCAACCCGGACAACGGCTTCAAGGCCTCCATCTCGGACGGCGACAACTGGCCCACCACGCTGGTCGTCGGCTTCGAGTCCCCCTGCGTCTGGCCCAACGGCACCAAGCCGCCCACCGGCTGAGCCGGCCGCACCGCCCCCGCGGCCCTCACGCCCCCAGGTAGCGCAGCACCGCCAGGACCCGCCGGTGGCCGTCCACGTCCACCGGCAGGTCCAGCTTGGCGAAGATGTTGCCGATGTGCTTGTTCACCGCCGCGTCGCTGATGAAGAGTTCCGCCGCGAGCGTGGCGTTGGAGCGGCCCTGGGCCATCAGCGCCAGCACCTCGCGCTCGCGGGCGCTGAGGCGCTCCAGCGGGTCGTGCCGCAGCCGGACCAGCTGCTGGACCACCTCCCGGTCCACCACCGTCCCGCCGCCGGCCACCCGTTCCAGGCCGGCCATGAAGTCGGCCACCGCGCCCACCCGCTCCTTCAGGAGGTAGCCGACGGCCCGTCCGCCGTCCGAGTCCAACAGTCGTGTCGCGTAGGACTGTTCGACGTACTGGCTGAGCACCACCACCGGCAGCCCGGGGTACTCCCGGCGCAGCCGGACGGCGGCGCGCAGGCCGTCGTCGCGGTGGTCCGGGGGCATCCGGACGTCCGTGACCACGAGGTCGGGCCGCTGCGTGCGCACGGCGGCGGCCAGGGCGTCCGCGTCGCCGACGGCGGCGAGGACGTGGTGCCCGAAGCGGTGCAGCAGGCCGACCAGTCCCTCGCGGAGCAGGACGGCGTCCTCGGCGACGATCACCCGAAGCGGCACGGTATCTCCACGTGGAGCAGGGTCGGGCCGCCGGCCGGGCTGGACACCCGCATCCGGCCGTCGACGGCGGTGAGGCGGTCGGCGAGCCCGGTCAGCCCGCTGCCGAGCGCCGGGTCCGCGCCGCCGCGGCCGTCGTCGGCGATCTCCAGGACGAGCAGGTCCGCGTGGTAGCGGCCGGAGACCCGGGCGCGGCCGGCGCCGCTGTGGCGGGCGATGTTGGTCATCGCCTCGCTGATCAGGTAGTAGACGCCGGTCTCCAGCTGCCGGGGCAGCCGGACGGGCAGGTCCAGGTCGACGGTGACCGGGATCGGGAACCGTCCGGCCTGCTCCCGGACGGCGGCGGCCAGCCCGTGGTCGGCCAGCACCGGAGGGTTGAGGCCGCGTACGATCCGGCGCAACTCCTCGTGCGCGGTGCCGAGTTGCTCCTGCGCCCGGGCCAGCTGCGGGCCGAGCGGCGAGCCCGGCGGGACGTCCAGGTGCATCAGCCCGAGGGTCATCCCCAGCGAGACCAGCTGCTGCTGCGCGCCGTCGTGCAGGTCCCGCTCGATCCGCTGCCGCTCGGCGTCGAAGGCGTCCACCAGCCGCGCCCGGGAGGCCTTCACCTCCCGCAGCCGCGCGCCCAACTCCGCGTCGCGCGGGGCGAGCAGGGTGCGGGCGAGGGCCGCGCGGGCGCCCGCCCAGGAGGTCACCGTGTACGGCGAGGCGAGCAGCACGAGGGCCCCGAAGGCCGACCACGGCCAGGTGGCGCCGTCGAGCGACGAGAAACAGAGCGCAGGCACCCCGAAGGAGAAGAACAGCACCAGCAGGTCCAGCCACCACAGCGCGGCGGCCGAGAGCAGGGTGAAGCCCAGTTCGCGCCAAGTCACCGGTTCGGTCAGCCGGGTGGCCGCCCAGGCGCGCGGCCCCGGGGCGTCCGGCGCCCGGTGCGGGTCCTCGGCCGGGTCCAGGTCCACCAGCCGCAGCCGCCACCGCTCGACGGCGGCGACCGCCACCGCCGACAGCACCACCCCGACCAGCGGCGCCACCCCGACCAGCACCACCAGCAGCACCGCCCCCGCCACCAGGCCGGCGGCCAGCACGACCAGCGCCGCGGCCCCCACCAGCACCCCGCTGGCCAGGTACGCCAGCGAACGCCACGGCCACGCGGAGCCGAGGAAGCTCAACGGCCGTTGGGCCATCGCCTGCCATGCCGTTCTCGGACGCATGCGAAGAACGATAGTGGGGTGGTCCGTCGGGCGGGGTAGTGCAGGCACTACCTTCCCGGTGGTGCCCGGATCAGTGCCCCCGGTCCGCGGGTCCGCTGGAATCCTCGGCATGACGAACCATCGGGAACCCAGGGCGGAGCGGGGCGCCGCCGAACCGCACGGCGTGGTGGAGCTGCACGACGTCCGCAAGGTGCACGGCAGCGGCGAAGGGGCGGTGACCGCGCTCGACCGGGTCACGCTCGGCTTTCCGCGCGGCACCCTGACCGCGATCATGGGGCCCTCCGGCTCCGGGAAGTCCACGCTGCTCCAGTGCGCCGCCGGACTGGACCGGCCCACCGGCGGCCGGGTGCTGCTGGCCGGCCTCGACCTCGGCGCCCAGAGCGAGCGCCGCCGCACCGAACTGCGGCGCGGGCGGATCGGCTTCGTGTTCCAGGCGTACAACCTGGTCGAGTCGCTGACCGCCGCCCAGAACGTCGAACTGCCCTCGCGCTTCGCGGGCCGCCGGAAGGGCGGGACCGTCGGCCGCGAGGAGGTGGCCGCCGCGCTGCGCGCCGTCGGGCTGGCCGAGCGCGCCGGGCACCGGCCGAGCCGGCTCTCCGGAGGCCAGCAGCAGCGCGTCGCCCTGGCCCGCGCCCTGGTCACCCGCCCCGACGTGCTCTTCGCCGACGAGCCCACCGGCGCCCTGGACACCCGGACCTCCGGCGAAGTCCTGCGCCTGCTGCGGCGGTTGGTGGACGAGCGGGCACAGACCACGGTCATGGTCACCCACGACCCGGCAGCCGCCGCCGTCGCCGACACCGTGGTCTTCCTCCAGGACGGCCGGATCGCCGACCGGCTGGACCTCGACGGCGACCACGCCCGCGCCGCCGCCGCCGTCGCGGCCCGCATGGCCCGGCTGGAGGCGTGATGCTGATCGTCGCCAACGTCCGTGAGCGCTGGTCGAGCCACCTCGCGTGCTGGCTCGCCGTGCTGGTCGGCGTCGGGCTGATCACCGCCACGCTGACCGTCCACGAGTCCGCCCGGCCCGCCGTCCAGCCCCGCCTCTCCGCCGCCACCGCCCTGGTGCTCCCGCCGCAGGCCACCGGCCGCGGCGGCAGTGCCGAGGACCGCGTCCCGTGGAACGCCGCCGAGGCGGGGGCCCTGACCGACCGGCTGCGCGCGGCGCCCGGCGTGGCGGCCGTCGTGGTGGACCGCGCCTTCTACGCCCAGGCCGTCCGGGACGACAGGCCGGTCCCCGACGAGGGCGCGGCCGAGGCGGGCCACGGCTGGTCCTCGGCGCGGCTGGCCCCCTACCGGCTGCTCACCGGCCGGGGGCCGGAGGCCGCCGACGAGGTGGTGGTCGACCGGTCCCTCGGCGTCCCGGCCGGCGCCCGGCTGACCGTCAACCTCACCGCCGGGCGTACCGAGTTCACCGTCGTCGGCACGGTGGACGGCCCCGGGTACTACCTCAGCGACGCCGCCGCCGCGCAGCGCGACCCGGGCGTCCGGACGATCGCCCTGCTCCCCGCCCCCGGCACCCCGCCCGCCCGCCTGGCCGCGGCCGCCCGTACGGCCGTCGGCGACCGGGCGGGCGTGGTCACCGGCGAGGGCCGCGCCGCGCTCCAGCCCCGCCACGTCGAGCACCGGCGCTTCCTCGGCACCCAGGTGATCGCCGCGCTGGCCACCCTCGGCCTGTTCACCACCGGCTTCGTGGTCGCCTCGATGCTCGTCCTCGCCACCGGCCTGCGGCGGCGCGAACTCGGCCTGCTGCGCGTCCTCGGCGCCACCCCGGGCCAACTGCGCCGGATGGTGCTCGGCGAGGCCGCGCTGGTCGGCCTGCTCGGCTCGGCGGCGGGCTGCCTCGCCGGGCTCGCGGCCGCCCCGCTGCTGCGGGACGCCCTGCTGCGCCTGGACGTCGCCCCGCCGGGGCTCACCGTGCGGGTGACGGCCTGGCCGCTGCTCACCGCCGCCGCGACCGGCATCGGCGTCAGCGTGCTCGGCGCCTGGGCGGCGAGCCGCCCCGCCGCCCGGGTGGCGCCACTGCAGGCACTGCACGAAAGCCGTACGGGGGAAGGGCAGTTGGGCCGCACCCGGCTGATCGGCGGACTGGCGGTGCTCGGCCTCGGTACCGGCTGCGCGGTGCTCACCGCGACCGCCGCCGCGGACCGCCGGATCAGCCTGGCGATCACCGCCACCATGCTGCTGATCGCGGCGGCCGCCCTGCTCGCCCCGGTCCTGGTCGGCCCGGTGGGCCGGGTGGTGACCGCACCACTGCGACGGCTCGGTACGGCCGGCCCGCTGCTGCTGCGGGCCGGGCTGACGGCGGGCGCGTCCCGCGCCGCCGCGGCGGCGGCACCGGTGATCGCGGCGGTCGGCTTCGCCGTGCTGCTCAGCGGCGCGGTGGACACGATGCGGGCGGCCTACCCGGCCGGCCAGGCGCTGCGGCTCTCCGGCCAGGCGATCGTCACCAACGACGGCACCCCGGGCCTCACCGACGAGGCGGCCGACGCCCACCCGGTCGGCAAGGCCGCCCTGCCGACCCGCGCCTTCGTCCACCGCGCCGACGGGACGACCGTCGTGATCGACGCCCTCGGCTCCCGCGACCCGGCCTGGAGCCGGCCCGGCGAGGCGGTGCTGGGAACGTCCATGGCGAGTTGGCTGGGCGTGACGGCCGGGCAGCGGTACCCGGTCCGCTTCGCCGACGGGGCGACCGTCCCGCTGCTCATCGCCGGGATCCTGCCGGACGACCCGGCCCGCGGCGACTTCGTCCTCGCCCGGAGCCTGGTCCGCGGCCACGACCCGGCCGCGCTGGGCGACGACCTGTTCGTCCCGGCGGAGGCGGATCCGGTGGCGGTCGTCCCGGGCACGGCCGTCCACGACGCCGTCCGCTACGCCCTGGACGACTACGACACCGACGCCCGGCTGACCGACAGCCTGGCCGCCATGCTGATCGCCGTGGCCGTCGGCTACAGCGCGATCGCCACCGCGAACAGCACCGCCCTGTCCGCCCACGGCCGGCGCCGTGACCTCGCCGTGCTGCGCTCGACCGGCGGCACCGTCCGCCAACTGGTCCTGCTGGCCGCGGGCGAGGCGGCCGTGGTGACCGCGATCGGCACCCTGCTGGGACTGCTGGCCACCCTCCCGCCGCTGGCCGGTCTCGCCTCCGGCCTCGCCCAGAGCACCGGAGCCCCGGTCACGCTCCACCTGGACCCGGCGGCGCTGGCCTCCGTGGTGCTCGCCTGCCTGCTGCTGTCGGGCACGACCGCCGGCCTGGTGACCTGGCGGGTGCTGCGCCGGGCCTGAGGAACCGGCCCCGCGGGGCCCCGGTGCCTCAGGGGTTGGCCGGGAGGGCCGGGGCGCGGCGGGGCTGGGGTGGGAGGGGGAGGGTGAGGGCTTCGCGGGAGGCGGGTGGGAGGGCGAGGGCGGAGGCGGTTTCGGCGGGGAAGGGGTGGAGGCCGAGGAGGGCGGTGGTGAGGCGGGTGGTGGCGCGGTGCCAGTCGGGGAGGCGCTGGAGCATGGCGTGGCCGCTGCCGGTGACGGTGTAGCCGCAGACCCGGGCGCCCGCGGCGCGGCTGCGGGCGGCGAAGGCGCGGGTTTCGGCGGGCGGGGTGACGGTGTCGCGGTCGCCGTGCAGCAGGAGGACGTCCCGCCCGGCGAGTTGGTCGCACGGGTCCTCGGGCGGGCACCACGGTGCGAGGGCGACCAGGCCGGTGACGGAGGGGTGTCCGCCGGCCTGGAGGGCGGCGCGCCCGCCCATCGAGTGGCCGACCAGGACGGTCGGCACCGGTCCGAGCAGCGCGGTGAGTTCGTCGAGCGCGGCGGTCGCGTCCCGTGCGGCGTCGGCCCGTTCGCCGTTCCAGCCGCGGTGGCGGTAGCGGACGGTGCCGATGGCGACCCCGTCCCGCGCGGTCGCCCTGGTGAGCGCGCGCAGGAAGCCGTGCATCCGCAGCAGCGGGAGGTTGAGGCGCCCGGGCCGGGCGACGTTGTGCTCCTCGCCGCCGTGCAGGACCAGGACGGCGGCCCGGGCCGCTTCCGGTCGGACCCGCCAGTGCAGCGCCCGGTGGTCCACCGCGTGCTCCGCCGCCGTACCGCCCACTTGCCGCACCGTCCCGTCCGTCCCGCCCCGTGGCCCGTCCCCCCGGACCGCCACTGTACGCGTGCGGACGGCCGGAGCATTCACCCGAGGGGACCATCCCGGACACCGGGCGCGCGCGGCCGGGGCGGGCGCCTGCTATCCACGAAGGGTGGGGGGCCGAAGCGCCCGCTCGTGGCGCCGTGTCACCGAGTGGAGGACTCCGTGGCTCAGCAGCTCGCACTGTCCGTCGATTTCGGGTCGGGCTTCACCGAGGCCTGGTCGAAGATCGCCAAGGTCATTCCGCAGTTCATCGCCTTCCTGGCGATCCTGGTCGTCGGCTGGTTCGTGGCCAAGGCGATCGCCAAGATCCTCGACCGGGTGCTGCGCAGGGTCGGCTCGGAACGGGTCGCGGAGCGGTCCGGAGTGGCCGCCCACCTGCAGGGTTCCAAGTACGACATGACCGGCATCATCTGCAAGGTCGTCTACTACATCGTCCTGCTGATGGCCCTGCAGTTGGCGTTCGGCGTCTTCGGCTCGAACCCGATCAGCACGATGATCCACAGCATCGTCGCCTGGCTGCCGCGCGGCATCGTCGCCGTGGTGATCGTGGTGGTCGCGATGGCCATCGCCAACGCGGTGCGCGACATCGTGGGCAGCACGCTCTCCGGCGCCTCGTACGGCCGGACGGTCTCCACCCTGGTCTGGGCGTTCATCGTCGGCCTCGGCGTGATCGCCGCGCTGGGCCAGGCCGGGATCGCCACCTCGATCACCGGGCCGGTCCTGATCGCCGCGCTCGCCACCATCGCCGGTGTGCTGGTGGTCGGTGTCGGCGGCGGCCTGATCATCCCGATGCGCCAGCGCTGGGAGCGGTGGCTGGACGGCGCCGAGCGGGAGACCGCCCGGCTGCGCGGCACCGCCTACCAGGCCGGCCGCTCCGACGCGCTGTCCAACCAGCCGGTCCGGCCGACCACCCAGACCGGTCCGGGCACCCCGCCCGCGCCGGGCATCGAGGGCGACCAGAACCGGTAGCCCGCCGCACCGGGCGGTCCGGGAGGGCCTGCCGGGGCTCAGACCCCGAGCAGGCCCTGCTCGCGGACCAGCCAGCAGATCGCGGTGAGCCGGATCACGGCGTAGTCGTGGCCGACCGGCTCCCGCCAGCCGATCTCGGCGAGCGCGTCCAGGAAACCCAGCGCGTAGTCCGACAACTCCTCACGGTCCAGGGGCCGGGGCGCGAGCTCCGGCCCCTGCGCGTACAGCAGCTCCCGCAGCATCGCCGCGTGCTGGTCGACCGCCGCGACGAAACCGGGCTCGAAGGCGAACTCGGCCAGCCGGGGCGTGAAGGCCGTCACGATGCCGGGCAGCGGACAGCCGGCCGGCTCGTCGGGGGAGCGTCGGAAGGACTCGTCGGGGGTCGCGAACATCCGTCCACGGTAGGCGACCCTCCGAGCGGGAACGGGCGCCCGTGACGGTTCCGTACTGAGACCTTGGCCACCCCTGCCGCCCCACCCGGCCGGATCGGAAACGGTCCGTGGCGCGGCGGACGCGCTGTGCCGATCACCGGTCGGTCCGTACCAGAATGGCCGGCATGGATCTCCGCGTCTTCACCGAACCCCAGCAGGGTGCGAGTTACGACACCCTCCTCAAGGTCGCCCGCACCGCCGAGGAGCTCGGGGCCTTCAGCGCCTTCTTCCGCTCCGACCACTACCTGAAGATGGGCGACGTCGACGGCCTGCCCGGGCCCACCGACGCCTGGATCACCCTGGCCGGCCTCGCCCGCGACACCAGCACCATCCGCCTGGGCACCCTGATGACCGCCGCCACCTTCCGGCTGCCGGGCGTCACCGCGATCCAGGTCGCCCAGGTGGACGCGATGAGCGGCGGCCGGGTCGAGTTCGGCCTCGGTGCCGGCTGGTACGAGGCCGAGCACACCGCGTACGGCATCCCCTTCCCGAAGGAGAAGTTCGGGCGGCTGGAGGAGCAGCTGGCGATCATCACCGGGCTGTGGAACACCAAGCTCGGCGACACCTTCGACTTCGCCGGCGAGTACTACACGCTGACCGACTCGCCGGCCCTGCCCAAGCCCGCCCAGGAGCACGTCCCGGTGCTGGTCGGCGGCCTCGGCCCCAAGCGCACCCCGGCCCTGGCCGCCCGCTTCGCCGACGAGTTCAACCTGCCGTTCGCCTCGGTGGACGACACCGCCGCCCAGTTCGGCCGGGTCCGCGCCGCCGTCGAGGCGGCCGGGCGCTCCGCCGACGACCTGGTCTACTCCAACGCCATGGTGGCCTGCGTCGGCCGCGACGACGCCGAGGTCGCCCGCCGGGCCGCCGCGATCGGCCGCGAGGTCGACGAGCTGAAGGAGAACGGCCTGGCCGGAACCCCGGACGAGGTGGTCGAGAAGATCGGCCGGTACGCGGCGGTCGGCAGCGAGCGGTTCTACCTCCAGATCCTCGACCTGGACGACCTCGACCACCTGGAGCTGATCGCCTCCCGGATCGCCCCGCAGCTGGGCTGACACCCGCCGCCGGGCCTCGACGCCGCCACGCTCCGGGCCCGGCCGTGGTCGTCCGTACCCGCTCCGACCTCCGCCCTTTACTCGTTCTTGGGAATGAGCGATGCTCCTCGAAGGGGAACGGCGGGGGGAGACCGGGTGAGTGGGACGAGAACGGTGTGGACGGCGGCGGCGCCGAGGGTGCCGCCGCCGCGCATCGCCGGGGAACGGGTCGTCCTGCCCGCGCCGGACGACCCGTCCGCATCGCACGCGCCGCACGACCCGAGCGCCCGGCACGAGCTGCGCGGGCCCGGGCCGGCGGTCCTGCGCTACCCGGCCGGGGACCTGCTGGTCGTCACCGGCCTGCCCGGCAGCGGCAAGAGCACCCTGATGCGCCGCTGCGTCCGCGCCCCGCTGATCGACTCCCAGCTGGTCCGCGAGGAGTACGCGGCCCGGCTGCCCGGCCGCCTGCCGTACGCGCTCTACCGCCCGCTGGCCCGGCTCGCCCACTACCTGCGGTTGCGCCGGGCCGTGCTGGACGGCGGGCCGCTCGCGGTGCACGACTGCGGCACCCAGCCCTGGGTGCGGGCCTGGCTGGTGCGGGCCGCCGCCCGGCAGGGCCGCCGGGTGCACCTGCTGCTGCTCGACGCCGACCCGGCCGAGGCGCTGGACGGGCAGCGGCGGCGCCGGCGCGGCGTCTCGCGCTACGCCTTCGCCCGGCACCAGGCCGCCGTCGCCCGGCTGCGCCGCCGGATCCTGGAGGCCGGACGGCTGCCCGCCGGCTGTGCGTCGGCCGTGGTACTCGACCGGGCCGCCGCGCGCGCCCTGCGGGGGATCGACTTCACGGCGTCGTAGTCTCGGCGGGTCCGCGCCGGGCGCCGGCGGGTCCGGCCGGAGCAGGCCACGGGCGCGGCCGACACCCCGTCAACTCCCCTGTCAGGAGCGCTGATGCGCCGTACTGCCCGGGTGCGCTCGCGTGCCCCACGCCTGTTCCCCTGCGCCGCCGCGCTGGTCGCCGCGGCCGGTCTGAGCCAGTTCGCCGCACCGGCCGCGCACCGCGCCGCCGTCGCTCCGGCGGTGGAGCGGTGCGCGGACGACGGCGTCGGTCCGGACGACGTCGTCGGTGCGGGCGGTGTCGCGGCGCGGCTGCCGGCCGGCAGCCGGCCGGACCGGGACCCGAACGCGGTCAGCCCCCGGCAGGCCCGGGCGATGCAGGCGGACCTCGCCCAGCGGCTCGCCGAACTGGGCGTCGGCCGGGTCCGGTCCGCCGCCCCGACCACGATCCCGGTCTACTTCCACGTGATCCACGACGGCGACGAGGGGCGGCTGGACGCGGCCGCCGTCGCGGGCCAGATCGACCACCTCAACGAGAGCTACGGCGGCCAGGGCGAGGGCAACGTCCCGAGCCCGTTCCACTTCGAACTGGTCGGCACCGACTGGAGCGACAACGCCTCCTGGTACACCGGCATGACCCCGGGCTCCTCGGCCGAGCAGGCGATGAAGACCGCCCTGCGCAAGGGCGACCAGGGCACCCTCAACCTCTACACCGCTCGGCTCGGCGACTCCCTGCTCGGCTGGTCGACCTTCCCGAACGCCTACCGGACGCACCCGACCGACGACGGCGTGGTGGTGCTCGACGCCTCGCTGCCGGGCGGCTCCGCCGTCCACTACGACGAGGGCGACACCGCGACCCACGAGATCGGCCACTGGCTCGGCCTCTTCCACACCTTCCAGAACGGCTGCCGGGCCCCGGGCGACTACGTGGAGGACACCCCGGCCGAACGCACCGCCGCCTCCGGCTGCCCCGAGGGCCGGGACACCTGCCCCGGCCCCGGGCTCGACCCGATCCACAACTTCATGGACTACAGCTACGACTCCTGCATGACCAGGTTCACCCCGGGACAGGTCCAGCGGATGGCCAACATCTGGGCGGCCTACCGGAGTTGACGGTGACAGCGGATCAGCAGCGCACCACGAGGTAGAGCAGCGTCCGGTCGCCGGAGGCCCGGAACTCGTACGCCAGGTACTCCAGGGCGGAGGCGTCCAGCCAGGCGGCCGGCCGCTCCTCGGGGGTGAGCAGGGCGGGCACGAAGACGCCCGGGGAGGCCTCGTGCAGTCGGCCCCACAGGCCCAGCGTCATCTCGTCCGCGTCGACCGCCAGCCGCTTCGCCAGTCGCCGGTCCACCGGGCCGCGGGCCAGCCGCCAGTAGCGCCCCCCGGCGTCCACGAAGCCGCCCGACGCGAGCGGGTCGTCGAGGTTCCAGTACTCGTGCTCCTCCTTCGGCGGCAGGGCGGCCAGGACCTCGGCGAAGCCGCCGGTGCGGCGGCGGGGCTTGTGCGGCATCCGGGGATCCTCGCAGGCGTCGCGGGCCGCGCGCACTGGAATTGAATGCGGCGGGCCGCTTCCGGCGTGGCAGATACCGACCGTTTGTCCGATTTGATCTATGTTCGGAGGGTCGGGACCGATCAGGAGCAACCGAAGGAGCAAGGGCATGAGTGCCAATCCCCGGATCGTCGTCGGCGTGGACGGCTCGCCCGCCTCGGAGCAGGCGCTGCGCTGGGCGATCGACTACGCGCGGGCCGTCGGCGGGACGGTCCACGCGATCGCCGCCTGGGAGTACCCGGCCTTCTACGGCTGGGCCGGCGCGGGCGTGCCGACCGTCGAGGCCTTCAACCCCGAGGAGCTCGCCGGGAAGACCCTCAGCGAGACCGTCGCCAAGGTGGCCGGCGACGACGCCGGCGTGCGGATCACCGAGAGCGTGATGCCCGGCAACGCCGCCCAGGCGCTGCTGGAGGCCGCCAAGGGCGCAGCGCTGCTCGTCGTCGGCAGCCGCGGCCTGGGCGGCTTCTCCGGCGTGCTGCTCGGTTCGGTCAGCCGCCACCTCACCGAGCACGCGCCCTGCCCGGTGGTCGTGGTGCGCGAGGCCCACGGCGCCGCCGAGCAGTCGGAGTAGCGCACCCGGGGGCGGTGCCCCGGCGGGCCGCCGCGCGGACCAGAATGGAGGCATGCCAGAAGGTGACTCCGTCTACCGCGTGGCGGCCCACTTGCACGAGGCCCTCGCCGGACAGCCGCTGACCAGCGCCGACCTGCGGGTGCCCGCGCACGCCACCGCCGACCTCACCGGCCGCCGGGTGCTGGAGGTCGCCCCGCGCGGCAAGCACCTGCTCGCCCGCTTCGAAGGCGGCCTCACCCTGCACACCCACTTGAGGATGGACGGCCGCTGGGTGGTCTACCGGCCCGGCGAGCGGTGGACCGGCGGCCCGGAGTGGCAGATCCGCGCCGTCCTCGGCACCGACCGGGGCACCGCCGTCGGCTACCGGCTGCCCGTCGTGGAACTGCTGCGCACCGCCGACGAACGGCGGATCGTCGGCCATCTCGGCCCCGACCTGCTCGGCTCCGACTGGGACCCGGTCGAGGCCGTCTGCCGGCTCCTCGCCCGCCCGGGCCGCCCGGTCGTCGAGGCCCTGCTCGACCAGCGCAACCTCGCCGGGATCGGCAACGTCTACGCGAACGAGCTGTGCTTCGTCGCGGGCGTGACGCCGTGGACCGAGGTCGGCGAACTCCCGCACCCCGACCGGCTGGTGGAGCGCGCCCGGCAGATGCTGGAGGCCAACAAGCTGCGCCCCGGCCACATCACCACCGGCGACACCCGGCCCGGCTACCAGCACTGGGTCTACGGCCGGGCCGGACGGCCCTGCCCGCGCTGCGTCACCCCCGTCGTCACCGGGCGCCAGGGCTCGCCGCCGCGCGACCGGACGGTGTTCTGGTGCCCGTACTGCCAGCGCGGCCCGGCCCCGGAGGTCACGGCCGCTCGACCAGCGCGGGGTGGCGCGGGTCGTCCACCCGGACGGTGACGTCGGCCGTCGCGGCGGGCCCGGTCTCCGCCTCGTAGCGGGCGAAGGCGGGCAGCGTCCACTGCTGGTCGGCCGGGGTGCGGCGGGCCAGCGCGGCCGGGCCGAGCGCCAGGTGGACGGTCAGCTCCAGCGGCAGCCAGCGGCCGAGCAGCAGCGCGCCGTCCAGCAACAGCACGCCGCCGGGCGGGAGTTCGGTGTACGGGGCGCGGGTCGACCGGTCGGTGGCCGGGTCGCGCAGGGAGGGCAGGACGCGGCCGCTGCCGCCCGGCTCCAGCGGGTCGAGCACCTCGCGGGCCAGGGCGCCGTCGTCCAGCCAGAGGTCGTGGAAGGCGTCCGCGTCCTGGTGGCCGTACTCCAGCCGGATCGAGGCCGGGCGCAGGAAGCCGTCGGCCGAGACCCGCAGCGTCGGGTGGCCGCGCAGCCGCAGCGGCTCCACCAGCGCGTCGGCGAGCGCCCCGGGGCGGGCGGCCGCAGCGCCGTCCACGGCCACCCGCAGGCGCCGGCCGCGGGCGTCGGGCAGGGCGGCGATGCGGTCGGCGAGCAGCTCGGCCAGGTTGTCGGGGGAGATCGGGCGTACCTGCATCGGGCCGTCCTGCCGTGTCGTAGGGGGCGCTCAGTTCAGGGGGAGGGCGTGCAGGACGTCGTCGTGGCCCGCGTAGAGGCGGGTGCCGTCGAACTGGTGGGCCGCGTCGGTGGCGAGGGTCCAGACGTCCTTCCCCGGACCGGAGTCGTGGAAGGTCCACCCCAGCTCGCCGGTCGCGGGGTGGATCGCGCTGACCCCGCCGGCCGCCGTACCCGGGACGAACAGCGTGTCCCTGGCGACCAGCGGACGGCTGCGGCGGTCCAGCGGGAACGGCAGCCGGCAGGACCAGAGCTCCGCGCCGGAGGACAGGTCGAGGCAGCTGACGACACCCTGGTCCCACGGGACGTACACCCGGCCGCCGTGTTCGAGGGGCGGCAGCGCCCGCCAGGACTCGCCCCGGTGGGGCGCGTAGGTCCAGCCCGGCTCGCCGGCGGGAAGCAGCCTGCGCACGCCGCCGTTGCCGTCCGGGACGAAGAAGCCCCCCGAGCCGGCGACGCACCAGCGCAGGTCCTCCTCACCGGGGGCGGTCCACAGCTCGCGGCCGGTGGCGGCGTCCCGGGCCACCACCTCGGCGCGGCCGCCGAGGAAGCGGAGGCAGGCGAGGAGGCCGCCTCCGATGTGGGTGGCGGGCGTGACCGGCTGCTCCGTCTGCTCGGTGCGGACGGACCAGAGCAGGGAGCGGTCGGTGACCCGCAGCGCGAAGAGGCGGTTCTCCGTGCGGGTGCCGTCGGACCGCGGGCGGCCCCAGGCGTAGCCGTAGAGGATGCCGGGGGCCTGGCGGTCGTAGCCGGCGAGGCGGACCTGCCCCTGGAGGTCGTCGGGCAGCGGCAGGCTCCAGTCGCCGACCGGGTCGGTGAAGTGCCGGGCGTCGAGGTGGCCCTCGTAGATCGTGAAGAGGTGGTCGGGCCCGACCACCACCTTGCCGAGCACGTCGCCGTCGATGGGCCAGCTGCGGGCGGCCGGCGGGTCGAAGACCAGCAGCCGGGCGGCGGTGCCCTTCTCGTGGTCGAGGACCTGCAGGCCGTTCCTGGAGAGGTAGACCGGGTGGCTCGGCGGGTCGGTGAGGCGCTCCGGGGTCATCGCCTCCGGGCCGCGGTACGTCCAGAGCGGCGTCGGCCCGGACAGCGCGGTCGGGACCGGCCCGGTCGGCCCGGGCGAGGGGAAGGCCCCGCCGACACCCGAACGGCCGAACGCCCAGGCGGCCCCGCCCGCCGCGAGCACCCCGGCCCCGAGCAGCAGCCGGCGCCGGCTCGGCCGCGCGCGCTCCCCGCCGCCCGCGATCACGTCCTCGGGGGCCCCGCCGCCGTCCGTCTCCTCGTCCCACTGCCACGCCGTCCCGCTCGCGGGACCCCCGGACGACGACTGCATACGGCTCTCGCTTCCCCACCGGCGGCCCCACGCCGCCACCCGCCCGGAGAATATCGAACAGTCAGCTATGCATACGAAATGGTGGAAGAGGTGGGGAAAGCGGATCACGCAGGCGGGTGGTCGGCGAGGTCGGCGAGGACGTCGGCGTGGCAGGGGAGCGGGGCGCACCAGCAGCCGAGGCGGTGGCCGCGCAGGGGCGGGACGAGGGCGAGCAGGTCGGGGTGGGCGAGCAGGTGGGCGCGGTACCTGGCGACCATCTCCTCGCGGGTGAGGTCCGGGCCGGGGCGGTACGGGCAGTGCAGCGGGGACTCGGCGAGGTGCCAGCCGCCGCGGTGCATGGCGCGGCCGACGTAGACGACGTCGCGGTACCCGGGGTCGTCGCGGTGGCCCTTGAGGTTGACCACGGTGGTGCGGCGGGGTTCGCTCGGCATGCCGTCCATGCTGGCGCACGGCGGGCCCCGGGGCAGCCCGGGGCCGGTGCGGGCTCGCCTTGACACCGGTGCGGGCCGGGCGTAGCAAAAGAGCATGCGCCATCCGCACGCGACCGGCGGGGCCCCTGGGGCGCGGCCGGGCCCGGACCGGCCGCCGGAGCCCGGGGCCGGCGCGGAGACCGGCCGGGCGGCCCCGCCGTCCGTCCGGGAGACGGCCCGGCGGGCGGACCACCGGCGCGACGAGCTGCTCGCCCTGGCCGCGCGCCGGGTGCTGGAGTCGACCGGGGCGTACGGCTCGCTGGTGTACCTGCGCTCGCGGGACCGGCGCTCGCTGGTGCTGCGCACCATCGCGGGCGTGCCGCTGTCGGTGATGGGCCCGTTCCGGCGGGTGGCCGCCGCGGGGCCGCTGCCGGTCGCGGTCGCCTTCCGGACCGGGCGAGCCGTCGTCCTCACCGACGCCGAGGACACCATGCGGCGCTTCCCGCAGCTCGCGGTCGGCCTGCCGTACGACTTCGTCTCCGCCTGCGAGCCGGTGGGGCGCGGCGGGGAGACGTTCGGGGTGCTGACCGCGCTGTGGCCGGCCTCGGACGACGGGGTGGCGGCGCCGGCGGCCCGGCGGCTGGCCGAGGCGGCCGCCCAACTGGCCGACGGCCTGGCCGGGTTGGCGGAGTCCGGGCAGTCGGTGGAGCCGGGCTGCGAGGCGGCCGTGGTGGAGCTGCCGCCGCCGTCGGTGCCGACCACCCGGGTCGGGATGTTCGACTGGGACGTGGCCACCGGGTCGCTCGCCGCCGACACCCAGTTCCTGGAGATCTTCGGTTTCGGACCCGGGGAGTTCGACGGCACGGTGGCCGCCCTGGGCCGTCGCGTCGCCCCCGGAGACCTGCCCGGGTTCCGAGCCGCCGCCCGGATCGCGCTGGAGCGCGGCGAGGTGCTGGCCGCCCGGGTCCGGGTGCTCGGCCCGGACGGCCTGCCGTACCCGGTGGAGCTGTGGGCCCGGGTGCCCAGGGCGATCTCCGACGGCCGGACCCACCTGGTCGGCGCGGTGCTGGACCTCCGGAGCCTGACCGCCGCCGCGGCCGCCGTCGACCGGCTGCCCGAGGGCGTGTTCGCGCTCGACCAGGACGGCCGGATCGGCTACGCCAACCGCGCCGTCGAGCCGCTGCTCCGGGCCCGCCGCGAGGACCTGGTCCACCGCCCCCCGTGGGAGGCGCTGCCCTGGCTCGCCGACCCCTTCTACGAGAACCGCTACCGCGCCGCCCAGCTCTCCCAGCGGCCCACCGCCTTCCTGGCCGCCCGACCGCCGGACGGCTGGCTCGCCTTCTCGCTCTACCCGGACCCGCACGGCGTCACCGCCCGGGTGGTCGCGGCCGAGGCCCCGCCCGGCGCCGCCGAGCCGGCCGCCGTCCCGCCGCCGCCCGCCGCCCGCACGGGGATGGGCGGCACCCACCACCTGCTCCAACTGGCCAGCGCGCTCACCGAGGCGGTCACCGTCCGGGACGTCTGCCGGGCGGTGGCCGAGGAACTCCTGCCGGCCTTCGGCGGCCAGGAGCTCGCCATCTACGCGGTGCGCGAGCAGCGCCTGCACCTGCTCTCGCAGACCGGCTACCCGGACGGCTTCCTGGACGCCTTCGAGGGCATCCCGATGGACACCCGGGTGCCCGGCGCGGAGACGCTCCGCACCGGCACCCCGGTCTTCTTCGAGTCGGTGCGCGAACTCGCCGCCACCTACCCCGGCCTGGCCCTGGACGAGATGGGCGCCTGGGCCTTCCTGCCGCTGATCGCCTCCGGCCGTCCGGTCGGCACCTGCATCGTCGGCTTCGACCTGCCGCGCCCGTTCACCGTGGAGGAGCGCGGCCTGCTCACCGCGCTCGGCGGCTTCATCGCCCAGGCCCTGGAGCGCGCCCGGCTGTACGACGCCGAGTTCGCCCTGGCCCGCGGCCTGCAGCAGGCGCTGCTGCCGCACCGGCTGCCCGAGGTGCCCGGCATCCGGATCACCGCCCGCTACCTGCCCGGCACCCAGGGCATGGAGATCGGCGGCGACTGGTACGACGCGATCGTCACCGGCGGGGACGTCACCCTGGTGATCGGCGACGTCGAGGGCCACAGCGTCGGCGCGGCCGCCACGATGGGACAGCTGCGCAGCGCCGTGCGCGCCTTCGCCACCGGTGGCGACCCGCCCGACGAGGTGCTCGCCCGCACCAACCGGCTGCTGCTCGACCTCGACCCCGGGCTGCTCGCCAGCTGCTGCCTGGTCCGGCTCACCCCGGCCGTCGGGCTCGGCCGGATCGCCCGGGCCGGGCACCTCCCGCCGGTGCTGCGCCACCCCGGCGGGCGGGCCGAGGCGCTGTACGTCCCGGGCGGGCCGCTGCTCGGGGTGGACGAGCGGGCCGACTACCCGGTCAGCGACCTGCGGCTGGGCAGTGGGGCGGTGCTCGCCCTGTACACCGACGGGCTGGTGGAGGACCCGGCGGTGGCGATCGACCAGGGCGTGGACCGGCTGCGGGCCGCGCTGGCCCGGGCGGTGGCGGGGGAGGGACTGGAGCAGGCGGCCGAGCGGCTGCTGCGCGAGGTCGGCTCCGCCCGCCGGGTGGACGACGTGGCGCTGCTGCTCACGGCCTTCGGCTGAGCGGCCGCGCCGTTCGGACCCGGCGGCCGTGCCGTGCGGACCGGGCGGGCAGGTCACCGGGACGGGGCCGACCAGGCGACTTTCGTCGGCGGGGGCGGCGACGAAGGAGGACGGCGGATGACCCGGCCGGACCGATAGCCTCGACGGGTGGAAGCGATCGCGCGGGCCTGGAACACGGCGGTACGGACGGCGCTGCCGGGGCCCTGGCGGCCCCGGCGGGTCGTGGGCGAGGCACTGCTCGCCCTGATGATGGGCGGTTTCGCCGCGCTGATGGAGCTGCTCTCCAACACCGGCCAGGCGGTGCTCGTCGGCGTCGGGGTCGCGGTGGCGTGGGTGCTGCGCAAGGGCCTGCCGGCCACCGTGCTGGTCGTCGTCGCGGCCGCCGCCGGCTGGGCGGTCGGCTCGATCCCGATGCTGGTCTGCGCGGGCTGGACGGCCGGGGCGCGGATCCGCCGGGTCTGGTCGCTGGTCGGCACCTTCGTGGTGGGCTGGGCGCTGTTCACCATGACGGGCGTGCTGAAGGAGGGCGCCTCGTTCTCGCCGAAGCTGCTGCTGCCGCTGTCGTTCGGGGCCTTCCTGGTGGTGGCCGTGCTGCCCGCGCTCTACGGCCGCTACCGGGCGCAGCGCCGCGCCCTGCTGGACGCGCTGCGCGAGCGCAACGAGCAGCTGCTGCGCGAGCGGGTCATGGTGGTGCACCAGGCGCGGCTGCGCGAGCGGCACCGGATCGCCCAGGACATGCACGACAGCCTGGGCCACCAACTGGCACTGATCTCGGTGCACTCGGGCGCGCTGGAGGTGGACCGGACGCTCACCGACCGGCAGCGCGAGGCGGTCGGGGTGCTGCGGCAGGCGGCGGTCGCGGCGATGCGCGAGCTGCGCGAGGTGGTCGGGGTGCTGCACGACGAGTCGACGGCGGTGCCGGCCACCGCCCCGGCGGCCGGCGGGGTGCCCACCGCCGGGTCGGCCGCCGCCGGGGCGGGTGCCGGGGCGCCGGCCCGGGGCGGGGTGGACGGGATCGAGGGGCTGGTGGATTCCTCCCGGGCGGCCGGGGCCGGGATCGACCTCACCGTGGAGGGGGAGCGGCGTCCGCTGGCGGCCGCCGTCGACCACGCGGCGTACCGGATCGTGCAGGAGGCGCTCACCAACGCGCACAAGCACGCCCCCGGCGCGCCGATTGGCGTCGCGCTGCGGTACGAGCCGGACGCGCTGGTGGTGGAGGTCACCAACGCCCGCGCGCCGGAGCTCGTGGGGGCACGCGTCGGGGTGGGCGCGGCCGTCAGCGGCGGTCAGGGGCTGACCGGCCTGCGGGAGCGCGCCCGGTTGGTCGGCGGCATGGTGCACGCCGGGCCCACGCCGGAGCAGGGCTTCCGGCTGGCGGCGGTGCTCCCCTATGAAGGGGAGGAGCAGGACGCGGCGGCGGACGGGGCCGAGGCCTGGATGCTGGACGGCCTGCCGCCCGTCGAGGAGCCGGAGCGCAAGCGGCGCAGTCCGGCGATGGGCTGCGCCCTCGGGGTGGTCGCGATCGCGGTGACCGTGCTCGGCCTGGCGGTCTGGGGCGTGGTCGCCTTCGTCAAGGGCACCAACGACGCGACCGTGCAGCAGCCGATGTACGACCAGATCAGGGTGGGCACCGCCGAGTCCGAGGTGCTGCAGACGCTGCCGCGCGGCAACGACTTCATCACCGACACGTATAAGGGGACAGGGCCCGAGATCCCGGAGGGCGCGCACTGCCGCTGGTTCGCCCTGAACGGGGCGCCCGGCGCCGGCTGGAACGAGGAGCACGTGGCGCGATTCTGCTTCCGGGACGGGGCACTGGTGGAGAAACAGGAGTACGTGATCAGCGGTTGAGTGCCCCCGTGCGCGGGCGGGTGCCCCGGCCGGGCGGGCCGGGCCGGTTTCGGATCACGCTGGTCCGGATCGGGGTGGTTCGGAACGGTCCTGCCGGGATGTGAGGATGGGTGCCGCAGCCCACAGCACCGTTCGAGGGGAATGACCAGCGTGATCCGAGTCCTCGTCGCCGACGACGAGCCGCTGATCCGGGCCGGAATCAGGATGATCCTCGGTTCCGCCGAGGACATCGAGGTGGTCGCGGAGGCCGCCGACGGGCGGGAGGCGCTGGAGCTCGCGCGGGCGCACCGGGTGGACGTGGTGCTGCTGGACATCCAGATGCCGGTGATGGACGGGCTGACGGCGCTCGGGGAACTGGCGAAGGTCGCCCCCGGCGCGCGGGCGCTGATCCTCACCACCTTCGGGGAGCGCGAGAACGTCCTGCGCGCCGTGACCGAGGGCGGTGCCGGCTTCCTGCTCAAGGACACCGCGCCGCACGAGCTGATCCAGGCCGTCCGGGCGGCGGCGGGCGGGAACGCCTTCCTCTCGCCGGCCGCGACCCGGCACATCGTCGACTCGCTGGCCTCCGGGCGCAGCGCCTCGCTGGCCGCCCGCGCCGTCGCGGCGCGGCGTCGGCTGGAGGTGCTCACCCCGCGCGAGCTGGAGGTGTTGGCCCTGCTCGGAGAGGGTCTGTCCAACGCCGACGCGGGGGCGCGGATCCACATGAGCGAGGCGACGGTGAAGACCTACGTCAGCCGGATCCTGGCCAAGCTGGGCTGCGACAACCGGGTCCAGGCGGCGCTGTTGGCGCGGGACGCGGAGCTCGACGGCCGTCGCTGAGGGTGTTCGCGCGGTCGCCGTACGTGTCGGGCGTGACGGATGCCACTCGACGGCGGCGCGGAACCGGGAACTCCGGGTGCGGTGGTGACGGTGCGTCAGTTGACGGTTCCTCCGCGTGGATGGTGTGACGGCTTTCTCGGGCGGACAGGTGTGAGTGAGGGCACGGAATTTGACCGTTTGATCTTGGAAATCTGGTCAAAAATGGTCAAATCGGGCATGATTTTTTGACCCGTACCGCCGGTAACAGTCAACTGACCTGCGACGTCGAAGAATTGCTTGCTGCGTCCGGGTGATGCCCCCTAGCTTCATTGGCGGCGCAACGAGCGCCACCCGGGTTCACCCCGACGCACTGCCCGCCGACTGACCCGCGGCGTGAGGGCGGTGCCCGCCGACGAGACCGGCTCGAACAGGCCGTCGGCGTGCGGAGGTGACCGGGGCGGCACGGCACGTCCGACACGTGTCCGGCCGCCCGTCGAGTGAGGTGAGCGAAAGACTGCCGGCCCATGTCCCGGGCCTGGTTCCGCATGCCCACCCGGGACTTGTCGAGAGGAACTGTATGAATCCCCGTCACGAGACCGCCGCTGCCACCGACACCACCGCCACCACCAAGCGCCACCGCGTGCGGATGGCGGTCCTCGCGGGCGCCGCCGTCGCGGCCCTGCCGGTGGCCGGCCTCGTCACGGCCACCTCGGCCTCCGCCGCTACCTCCTCGACCTGGGACGCCGTCGCCCAGTGCGAGAGCGGCGGGAACTGGAGCACCAGCACCGGCAACGGCTTCCACGGAGGACTGCAGTTCAGCCCGTCCACCTGGGCCGCGTACGGCGGGACCGCGTACGCCTCCCAGGCCAACCAGGCGACCAAGGCGCAGCAGATCGCCGTCGCGGAGAAGGTCCTCGCCTCGCAGGGTGCGGGCGCCTGGCCCGTCTGCTCGCAGAGGGCGGGCCTGGGCAAGGGCGGCGCCCCGGCCGTCGCCGACACCTCGGGCGGCACGGCGGCCAAGGCGGCCAAGCCCGCCGCCAAGCCGGCCACGAAGGCCGCCAAGCCCGCGGCCAAGCCCGCCGCCAAGCCGGCGGCCGCGCAGCAGGCGCCCAAGGGGCAGCCCTCGGCCAAGCCGGCGCAGTCCGCGCCGGTCGCGCCGAAGAACACCGCCGCGGGCGGCTACACCGTCAGGAGCGGTGACACCCTGAGCGACATCGCGGCCAAGTTCGACACCGACACGGACAGCCTGTACCAGAAGAACCTGCGCACCATCGGCGCCGACCCGGACCTGATCTTCCCGGGCCAGACGCTGACCGTCTGACCGACTGACCGTCTGACGGCTGTCCGACCGGCCGATCGTCCGACGGGGCGCCGCCCGACGGAGCCCTGCCGACCGGCCGAGCGGCCGCCCCCATCAGGGCGGCCGCTCGGCCGGTCCCGGCGCGTTCGCGGTCCGTTCCCGCTGGAGCCCCGGACCGGGCGGCCGGCGGTCGGACCGCACCACCGGTGGTCGGCGCACACGCCGGGGCACGGGAGCACGTCGAGACTTGGTTGAACGTTGAACGCAACGTCCGAATACCGCCGGAGGTTTGAAGGTCCCCGGGCCAGGATCGAGTCATGTCCGAGATCGGAACGAGGAGTTCTGGAGATATGACGATGAACGGTGCGGCAGTGCTCGACAGCCTCGACGGCAAGGTGGCCCTGGTGACCGGCGGCAGCCGGGGGATCGGGGCGGCGGTCGCCCTGCGGCTCGCCGAGGACGGCGCCCACGTGGTGCTGACCTACCAGGGCGGCGCGGAGCGGGCCGAGGAGGTCGCCGCGAAGATCACCGCGATGGGGCGGACCGGCTGGGCCGTACGGGCGGACAGCGCCGACCCGGAGGCGGTGCGGGGCGTGGTCGAGGCCGTCGTCGAGCGGTTCGGGAGGCTGGACGTCCTGGTGAACAACGCGGGCGTCGGCGTCCTCGGCCCGATCGGCGACCTCACGCTGGAGGATGTCGACCGGGTCCTGGAGGTGAACGTCCGGGCACCCTTCCTGTACGCCCGGGCCGCCTCCGCGCACCTGACCGAGGGCGGGCGGATCGTCAACCTCGGCAGCTGCATAGCCCAGCGCGTCGCCTTCCCCGGCGCCACGCTGTACGGGACCAGCAAGGCCGCGCTGATCGGCCTGACCAAGGCGCTGGCCCGGGAGCTCGGGCCGCGCGGGATCACCGCCAACCTGGTCCACCCGGGGCCGATCGACACCGACATGAACCCGGCCGGCGGCCCCGCGGCGGAGGGCCAGCGCGAGCTCACCGCGCTCGGCCGCTTCGGCACCGGTGCGGAGGTCGCCGCCGCGGTCTCCTACCTGGTCGGCGAGGGCGGCCGGTACGTCACCGGCGCCGAGCTGGCGGTGGACGGCGGCTTCGCCGCCTGACGCGGGTTCGACGGCAGGTCCCCGGGGCGTGTCCCGCAGGCCCGGCAGGGATCCGCGGGGCGCGCCCCAGGCGGCGGCGGGCCCGGTGTCGCGCCGGGCGGTTGTCGGCGCACGCGCTTACGATCGCCCGGCACGACCCGTGCTCCCGGACCGGGACCCGTACCGAGAGGTGTGCCATGACCGCAGCGGAAGACCCGATCGGGCTGCTCGCCCGGGCGCTCGCGCAGACCGCCGGGCTGATCGACGGCACCGGCGTCGAGCTGGCCGGCCACCCGACGCCCTGCCGCTCCTGGGACGTCGGGGACCTGGTCAGCCACCTCCTGCACGACCTGCGGCAGTTCACCGTCCGGGCGAAGGGCGGGCAGCCGGACTGGTCGCAGCCCTTCGAACGGGTCGAGGAGGACTGGCTGCACGCCTTCGAGGCCGGGGCGGAGGAGCTGGTCGACGCCTGGCGCGCGGCCGGCGACCTCGGCGGCACCCTGGAGGTCCCCGGCGTCGGCACCCTCCCGGCCCGCTTCCCGGTGGACCAGCAGACCACCGAATTCGCCGTCCACGGCTGGGACTTGGCCCATGCCACCGGCCAGTCCACCGAGGGCCTGGACCACGAGGTCGCGCTCGCCGCGCTCGCCTGGGCGACCGGCGCGCTCAAACCCGAGTACCGGGGCACCGAGGAGGAGCAGCACGCCTTCGGGCCCGCCGTCGACGTCCCCGAGGACGCCCCGGCGTACGACCGGCTCGCCGCCTTCTTCGGCCGCGACCCGGCGGCCACCTGACGGGGTCGGCGCCTACCGGCGGCTCCAGCGGAACTCGATCTCCGGGTGGCGCGGGGACGGGGCGTCGAGGAGCGGGGCGGGGCGGTCGCGGAGGAAGTGGTCGGCGAAGGCCAGGACGTAGGCGCGGGTGAGTGCGGTGGCGCGGGCGGGGGCGATGGTGCCGAGCAGGGCGGCGTAGAGCTCGGGGGGCAGGTGGCCCGGGAGGTTGCCGGGGACGGCGGCGTGCGGCAGGTCGGTGAAGCTGAAGTGGCCCGCGCCCAGGGTGCGCAGTTGGCGGCCCCAGGCGTGGTGGTGCTCGCGCCAGCGCCGCCAGGTGTCGTGGTCGTCGAGCGAGGTGAGCAGCAGGAACGGCCGGTCCAGCCCGAGCTCCGGGACGGGGGAGCCGAACAGGCCGCCGTCCAGGTCGAGGCCGATCCGGAAGCGCGGGTCCTGGCGCAGCGCCTCGGCGGCCGCGGCTCCGCCCATGGAGTGGCCGAGCACGCCGATCCGCGCTTCGTCGACCCGGAACGGCAGCCGGCCGCCGGTCAGTTGGCCGGTCACGAAGCGCAGGTCGCCGACCCGCGCGGCGATCTCCTCGCGCTCGGCGGCGTCCCAGTCCGGCGGCTCCTCCGACAGGACGCTGCGCACCAGCCGGCCGTCCGGGAACTCGACGGCGGCGGCGTCGTAGGTGTGGTCGAGAGCCGCGACGAGGTAGCCGTGCGCGGCCAACTCCTCAGCCAGCGCGGTGCAGTTGCTGCGCCCGCCCTTACGGCCGTGGCCGAGCAGCAGCAGGGGGAGCGGGCCGGGGTGGGCGGGCGCGCCGGCGCGGGCGGTGGGGCGGACCAGGCCGAGGGTGCCCGGGTCCATCGGCAGGGCCTGTTCGATCACGGCCGCGACCCGGGGGGTGGTGTACGGCGCGAGGGGCCGGCCGGCGGTGCCGCGCGCCGGGTACCAGAGCTGCACCATCAGCTCGCGCGCGCCGGGCGTGGGCGCGAAGGGGTCGAGCCGGTCGTGGTCGACCAGGTGCAGGCTGGTGGTGCCGACCGGCCGGCCGACGGTGGGCGCGGGGAGGTCGATGGTGCGCGGCGGGGCGGTCGGGGCGGTCGGGGCGGTCGGGGCGGCGAGGCCGGGCCCGGCGGGGAGCAGGGCGGCGGTCCCGCCCAGGCCGGTGAGGGCGAGCAGTGAACGGCGCCTGATCATGCGTCATCCTTGCCGGCTCGGCGACGGGGCCCGGTCAGTCTAGGCCCTCTCTTTCGGATCACGCCGGGCGCGCGACGCCGGAGCACGCACCTCGCCGCGTTGTCGTCGGTCGCCGATGCTCCGCATGGACTCCCTCCTCCGCCTTGCGATGCACGCACTCCGACGCCGCGCGCTGATCCGACGTGATCCGAAAGAGAGGACCTGGGTGGTCTGGACCGGTGACGCCAGGGTTCGGGCTGGCAGCGGGACCGAACCCGAACCCGAACCCGGGCCCAGGGCTCAGGGCTTGGCGCCCTGCCGGGTGGCGGCCTGCTTGATCGCCTCGCGGATGCGCGGGTACGTGCCGCAGCGGCAGATGTTCTGGATCTGGTCGATGTCCGCGTCCGTCGGGTTCGGGGTGCGGCGCAGCAGGGCGACGGCGGTCATGATCTGGCCCGGCTGGCAGAAGCCGCACTGGGCGACGTCGCAGGCGAGCCAGGCCTCCTGGACGGGGTGGAGCACCTCGCCGTCGGCCAGGCCCTCGATGGTGGTGACGGTGTGGCCCGCGCAGTCCTTGACGGAACGGGTGCAGGGCTGGAACTCCTGGCCGTCCAGGTGGCTGGTGCAGGCGCGGCAGACGCCCACCCCGCAGCCGTACTTGGGGCCGGTGACGCCGAGCTTGTCGCGCAGCACCCAGAGCAGGGGCATGTCGTCCGGGGCCTCGACGGTCACGGGCTGCCCGTTGAGGACGAAGGTGTGGCTGGGCATGGGGGTCGCGGTTCCTCGGCTGGCTCGGCTGGTGGTCAGAAGTTGATCGGGAAGGAGCGCGGGCTGGTGCCGGTCGCGCGGGCGTAGGCGTTGGCGACGGCGGCGGAGGCGGCCGGGACGCCCAGCTCGCCCGCGCCGCCGGGCGGTCCGCTCGGCGGCATCAGGTGGATCTCGACCACCGGCGGGGTGTGCCGCTGCCGGGCGTAGTGGAAGTCGCCGTAACTGCCTTCCCGGAAGGCGCCGTTGTCCAGGTGGTTGCCGGCCTGGAGGATCACCGAGATGCCGTCGACCAGCGCGCCGGTGAGCTGGGCCTCCAGGCCGGTGGGGTTGATCACCCGGCCGACGTCGGCGACGACGACGGCCTTGGTGACCCGGGGGTTGGCGCGGTCGGTGGCGTCCAGCTCGACGAGGTAGGCGACGCAGGCGCTGTGCTCGTCGTGGTAGCCGATGCCCTGGGCCTGGCCGGGGGGCATCGGGCGGCCCCAGCGGCCCCGCTTGGCGAGCTCGTCCAGCACCGCCCGCCCGGTGGTGCTGCGCATCCGGTCGCGGCGGAAGGCCAGTTCGTCCTGGCCCATCCGGCGGGCGAGTTCGTCCATCATGATCTCGTCGGAGACCCGGACGGTGCCGGAGTAGACGGAGCGCCAGCTGCCGGTGTGCAGTTCCAGCGGCACCTCGGCGAGCAGCTGGTTGGTCACCCCGACGTCGTACGGGATCTTCTCGGTGAGCAGGAAGAACAGTTCGGCGCCGGTGAGTCCGGCCAGCGGGAGCTTGTAGCCGGCGGCGGTGAACACGTCGCCGAGGCCGTGTCCGAGGTCGGTGCGGACGCCGGCCACGTGGTGTTCCCAGCTGAACACCTGGCCGAGGCCGTAGGTGGCCCGGACGATGTGGTGGCTGGCGGGGCGCATCCGGCCGTGGCGCATGTCGTCGTTGCGGGTCCACATCAGCTTGACCGGGTGGCCGGCGGCCTTGGAGACCTGGGCGGCCTCCAGGGCGGCGTCGAAGAACAGCCGGCGGCCGAACGAGCCGCCGCCGCGCACCACGTGGACGGTGACGGCGTTCGTCGGCAGGCCGAGTTCGGCGGCGATGGTGCCCTGGGCGAGGATCGGACTCTGCGCGGCGAACCACAGCTCGGCCCGGTTCGGCCGGACGTCGGCGACGGCGGTGAGCACCTCCATCGGGGCGTGGTTGACGAAGGCGAAGTCGAACTCGCCCTCCACCCGGTGGGAGAGCAGCGGCGGTGGGAGGGACGGCAGGTGGGCGGCGCGCAGCCGGGACCGTACGTCGGCGTCGGACAGGCCGGCGACCGGCCCCGGGTTCCAGGTGGTGCGCAGTGCGTCGCGGGCCTTGAGCGCCTGGTCGAAGGTCTCGGCGAGGACGGCGACGCCGGTCGGGATCCGCACCACCCCGAGGACTCCGGGCATGGCGCGGGCGGCGGAGGCGTCCAGGGACTTGAGGGTGCCGTTGACGGTGGTCGGGCGGGCGACCACGGTGGGCACGGCGCCCGGGACGTCGAGGTCCCCGGCGTACTTGGCACGGCCGGTGACGATGTCGCGGGCGTCGATCCGGCCGGTCGGCCGGCCGACCAGGCGCAGCTGGTCGGGGGTCTTGGGGAGGGCCGGGACGGCGGGCGCGGCGACGGTGGCCGCCTCGGCGGCGAGGTCGCCGTAGCCGAGCCGGCGGCCGTCGGGGGCGAGGACGGCGGAGTCGGCGGTGCGCAGGGTGGGCGCGGGAACGTTCCAGCGCCTGGCGGCGGCGGTCACCAGCCGGGCCCGGGCGGCGGCGGCCGCGGCGCGCACCGGGTCGTACAGCGAGCGGATCGAGTTGGAGCCGCCGGTCAGCTGGTTGAAGAGCAGTTCGGGGCGGGCGTCGGAGAGCGGGACGTCGACGTCGGAGAGCCGGGCGTCGAGCTCCTCGGCGACGATGACGGCGATCGCGGTGGTGAGGCCCTGGCCGACCTCCAGCCGGGGCAGGTGCAGCACGGCGCGTCCGGCGGGGGTGACTTCGAGGACCAGCAGGTGGGCGGTCGGCAGCCCGGCGATGATCATCGCGTCGCCGAGGTCGACGATGTCCGGGATGCCGGGCAGGCCGATCAGCTGCTGGGGGAGGGCGGTCTCGCGGACCGGCACGGCGGCCGCGGCGGGGGACGGGACGGGGCGCGGGGCGGCCTGTGCGGTGGCGGGTGCGACGGCGTCGGCGCCGAGGCGGGCGCCGACGGTGAGGGTGGGCGCGGCCAACAGGTAGGTGAGGAAGCGCCGGCGGCGGGTGCCCTCCGGGCCCGGGGCGTCCGGGTCGGCCGGAGCGCCGGAGGTGCCCGGGGCGTCCGGGTCGGCCGGAGCGCCGGCGGTGCCCGGGGCGTCCGTGGCAGCAGCCGTACCGTGCGGGTGCCCGGCGTCGCGCGGTCGGCCGTTGGAGTCCGAGGGGGCGAGGGAGGTGCTGATGGGAGGACACCCTTCGGGCCGGAGACGGCGACGGAACGGGCGGGCGGGGCGGCCCCGGGCCGGTGCCGGATCGCGAACGCCGTTGAGCATAAAAGGAGGCTACTGACGGGTCAACACGGTCAAAGTTGGCCCTTGGTCGGCCCGATCACGGTTGTGCGGCGGTCGGCGGGAGCGGAGTCGGAGCGGGTACGGACGGCGCTTCGGAGCTGCGGGCGGGGCCGGAGCAGGGCCGCCGGGACGGGCTCGGAGGCGCCAACTGGCGCCCCTCGCACGCGGGTTCAGGGGTCGGTCGACGGTGCGGCGGCAGGGGGAATTGGCCCAGGAAATTCCTTGATCACTGGACCGTTCCACTGGGCCGGTTCTTCCGTAGGCTGGGGGCGCACCCGAACCGGCGGTTGCGAAGACCGACTCCGCGCGCCGCCCGTCCGGGGGCCGCGAACAAGGGTGACGGTCCGTGAGGCGTTTACGGCCGCGGGGCGTTGACGGCCCTGGGGGCGCGTGCGGGCGACCGCCCGGACGCCTCCGGCCGGTGGCGCCCGCGAACGAGTGAAGGAGGGGCATGCCGTCCGACCGAACCGCCCGTTGGGGCGCCCTGCCGCCCGCCGGGCCCCAGCGGACCCTCGCGGCCGCCCAGTTGGCCGCCGCCGTGGGCGACGGCGCGTACTACACCTGCTCCGCCCTCTACTTCACCCGGGTGGTCGGGATGTCCCCGACCGCCCTCGGGCTCGGCCTCACCCTCGCCTGGGCGCTCGGCTCCCTCGCCGGCGTCCCGCTCGGACACCTCGCCGACCAGCGGGGCCCGCGCCGCACCTCGATGGCGCTCGCGCTCGGCACGGCGGCCGTGGTCGCCGCCTTCCTGGTGATCCGCTCCTACCCGCTGTTCCTGCTCGCGGTCTGCCTCTACGCCACCGCGCAGTCCGGCCTGACCGCCGCCCGGCAGGCGCTGGTCGCCGCCCTGGTGCCGCCCGCGCAGCGGACCGCGCTGCTCGCCCACATCCAGTCGACCCTCAACGGCGGACTGGCCGTCGGCGCGGCGATCGGCGGCATCGCGCTCAGCGTCGGCACCCGCGCCGCCTACCTGGCCGCCTTCGCCGTCACCGCGCTCGGCTTCCTGATCGGCGCGCTGGTCCTGCGGCGGCTGCCCGAAGCCCCGCCCGCGACCGGGCCGTCGGACGCCGGGCCGCGCCTGGCCGTGCTGCGCGACCGCCGGTACGCCGCCGTCACCGCGGTCAACGCCGTCCTGCTGCTGCGGATGCCGCTGCTCAGCCTGATCATCCCGCTCTGGATCGCCGCGCGCGCCCCCGGGATCGGCTGGCTCGGCTCGGCGCTGTTCGTGCTCAACACCCTCGCGGTGCTGGCCTTCCAGGTCCGGGCGGCCCGCGGCATCACCGGACTGGAACCGGCCGCCCGGGCGGTCCGCTCCGCCGGGCTGCTGCTGCTCGGCTCCTGCGCCGTGTTCGGGCTGTCCGCGCTGGACGTGCCGGTCTGGGCGGTCGGCGTGCTGCTGGTCGCCGCCTCCGTCCTGCAGGTGGCCGGGGAGATGCGGCAGTCGGCCGGCAGCTGGCAGATCGCCTTCGACCTCGCCCCGCCCGGGCGGATCGGCCAGTACCAGGGCTTCTTCGGCACCGGCGTCGCCGTCGCCCGCACCCTCGGACCGCTGCTGCTCACCGCGCTGTTGCTGGAGGGGGGCCTGGCCGGCTGGCTGGTCCTGGGCGGGGTGTTCCTCGCGGCGGGGTACGCGATGGGGCCGGTCGCCCGCTGGGCGGCCCGGGACCGCGGTCACGCGGTGTCACCGCCGGCGCCCCCGGTGGTGGCGGGAGCGGCGCCGGGGGCCTGACCGTACGGGACGGGAACCCCCAAGGCGGCCCGGGGAGCGTCCGACGGGACCGGACCGGACCGGACCGGAAACCCGGTGGCCCCGGGCCGCCGCCCGCTGGCATGCTGGCCGCGTGGACCGACCCCAGATCCAGCTCGACTTCGCCCCCGAGCTGCACCTCTTCGTCTCCGCGCCCCGGCGGGCCGGCCGTACCGCGCTGCGCACCGACGGCGCCTCCACCCTCGGCCACGTCGTCGAGTCCCTGGGGGTGCCGCTCACCGAGGTCGGCGCCCTGCTGGTGGACGGCCGGGCGGTGCCCGACAGCCACGTCCCGGCCGACGGCGAGGAGATCACCGTCCGGGCCGTGGCCAGGCCGCAGCCCTCGCCCGTCCCGGCGCGCTTCCTGCTGGACGTCCACCTCGGCACCCTCGCCCGCCGGCTGCGCCTGCTCGGCGTGGACGCCGCGTACGAGAACCCCGACATCGGCGACGCCGCCCTGGCCGCCCGCTCGGCCGCCGAGCAGCGGATCATGCTCTCCCGCGACCGCGGCCTGCTGCGCCGCCGCGAACTGTGGGCCGGCGCCTATGTCTACAGCCACCGCCCCGCCGAGCAACTGCGCGACGTGCTCTCCCGCTTCGCGCCGCCGCTCGCCCCGTGGAGCCGCTGCACCGCCTGCAACGGCAGGCTGCACCCGGCCACCAAGACCTCGGTGCGCGAGCAGCTGCGGGACGGCACCGAGCGCTCGTACGACGCCTTCGCCCAGTGCGAGGACTGCGGCCAGGCCTACTGGCGCGGCGCCCACCACGCCCGGCTGGAGGCGATCGTCGCCGAGGCGGTGCGCGACTTCGGGCCAGGCCGGGCGGGCGGACCGGGCCAGGAGCCCGGGCCGGTCGGGGAGTTCGGGGAGGTCCACGGGTCCGGGGAGGGCCAGGGCCGGATCGGGGTCGTCTCAGGGTAGCGCGCTCTGGCGGACGGCCCGGCGCCCGTGGTCCCATCGGCGGTGGGGGACGAGACCACGCTACTCGCTCGCAGGAGAGAGGCCAGGTCGTCGTATGAGTACTCAGCCAGGGCAACAGCCCTTCCGCACCACGGACACGGGGGTTGCCGCGGTGCCGACCGCCCCGGACGGGGCCGGGGGGTACCCACCGCCGCTGCTCAAGGTATCCGGGACCGACGGCGGGGCACGCCCGGAGGAAGGCCCCCGGAAGGCGACCGTCCGATGAGGCGGGGAGTGCTGCGCCGCCCGCTGGCGGCGCTGGTCGCCGCCGCGGCCGTGCTCGGGCTCTCGGTCGCCCCGGCGGCCGCCGCCGGGCCGTCCGGGCCCGCCGAGCCGCATCTGCGGTCGCGCTACGTGACCATGCCGGACGGGGTCCGCCTCGCCGTCGACGTCTACCTGCCCGAGGGCACCCGGGCCGGCGCCGACCTGCCCACCGTCCTGGTCACCCAGCGCTACTGGCGGGCCAGGGTCAAGGCCGGCCAACCCGGCGGCACCAGTGGCGAGGCCGAGCGGTGGACCGCCCGCGGCTACGCCTACGTGGTCGCCGACCTGCGCGGCACCGGCGCCTCCTTCGGCACCCTCACCTCCGAACTCGGCGCCGACGTGACCGCCGACAGCGGCCCGCTCAGCGACTGGATCGCCGCCCAGCCCTGGTCCAACGGCCGGATCGGCACCACCGGCATCTCCTACGGCGGCGACACCGCGATGCTCGCCACCTCCCTCGGCAACCACCACATCACCGCCGCCGCCCCGATCTCCTACGACTTTGACCCCTACGAGGACCTGGTGCGCCCCGGCGGCCTGCTCATCGAACCCCGGGTCGCCCCGTACGCGCTGCTGCTGCGCATCCTCGACCAGGCCGGCGGCACCACCTGCGAGACGGACGAGGACACCCGGCAGCTCTGCGCGCGCATCGGCCTCACCGGCCTCCAGCCCCGGCCGGTCGACGGGCCCGACGGCCCCGCCCTGCTCGCCGCCGCGCGCGCCGAGCACGCGAACAACGCCAACCTGGTCGAGATGGCGCACTCCGGCGTCCACCGCGACTACCGGGACGGGCCGAAGAGCTGGACGGTCGGCAGCGTCGGCGAGCGGACCGACGCCGTCGAGGCCGGCGGGGTGCCGGTCCTGACAAGGGCCGGCTGGCTCGACGCGGGCACCGCCAACGGGGTGCTCTCCCAGTTCACCGGCCTGTCCAACACCCAGGACGACTGGATCGGCCCGTGGAACCACGGCGCCGGCTGGTTCGCCGACCCGTTCCAGCCCGCCCGCCCGCTCACCGGGCAGGAGCACCAGGAGAACGACCAGCGGGTGCTCGACTTCTTCGACCGCTACGTCCGCGGCGACGCCCGCCCCGACGGCACCCGGCGGGTGCACTACTACACCTTCAACGAGGGCGTCTGGCGCACCACCACCCGCTGGCCGGTGCCCGGCACCCGCACCCGGCGGTTCGACCTCGGCGCGGGCCGCTCGCTCACCGACCACCCGCCCACGGGCCCTTCGTCCGTCGACGGGGCGGACGACCGCCGCGGCGGCTCCGACCAGCTGCTCCTCGACCCGACCGCGGGCACCGGCCCGCTGGACCGCTGGAACACCAACCTCAGCGGCGACGAGGTCAGTTACCCCGACCGCGCCGCCGTCGACGCCAAGCTGCTCGGCTACACCACCGCACCGCTGGGCGCCGACACCCGGGTCACCGGCAACGGCAAGGTCACCCTCGACGTCACCGGCCTGGCGGGCTCGGCCCGCGGCGCCCTGCACGTCTACCTGGAGGACGTCGCGCCGGACGGCCGGGTCACCTATCTGACGGAGGGTCAACTCTCGCTGGCCGACCGGGCAGTGGCGGACCGCTCGGACAATCCCGACTGGCGCCGGCTGCGCACGCCGCGCAGCTACGCGGCCGAGGACGCCGAGGACTTCCCGCAGGGCCGCGCGCAGCGCGTCACCATCGACCTCCAGCCGGTCTCGGTGCTGTTCCGGGCCGGTGAGCGGATCCGGCTCACCGTCGCGGCCGCCAACCCCGACTCCTTCCAGCTGCTCCCGGCCGACGGGAAGGCGGGCTACCGGATCGGCTGGGGCGGCGACCGCGGCTCGGCGCTGGAGCTGCCCGTCGTGCGCTGAGGGGTGCGACGCGGGGCACCCGGTCTCGGCCGGGTGCCCCGCGTCGGCACCTCACCTCACGTCGTGCCGCGCCGGGTCAGGCGTCCACGACCTCCAGGCCGTACGCGGTCACGGCCTGCCGCAGCCCGCCCGGGTACCCGGCGAGGGCCGGGGTGAACTCCCAGTCCCCGGAGGGCTCGCGGTCGAACCGGCCGAGCCGCATCGCGGTGTTGGTCTCCGCGCCGTCCGCCAGGTGCACCACGGCCGCGTCCTGTCCGGCGCCGGCCTCCAGGATCAGCGCGGGCCCGGCGAACCCGCCCATGGTGGCCCCGGGGTGGTTCTCGGTGTCCGCGGCGGCGATGACCACCAGCCGGTCGACGTCGGCGGGCAGCGCGTCGAAGTCGACCATCAGGCAGGCGTTCGCGTCGCCGTAGCCGGTCACCAGCCGCACCGAACCGTCCGGCGTGGAGCCGTTGTTGTAGAACACCAGGTGGTCGTCGGAGAGCGCCACGTTGCCCCGGCAGACCAGGGCGGCGATGTCGTACTCCTCCTCCCCGGTCCAGTGCAGGAGCAGCCGGGAGGGCTCGGCGGCCACCTCGATCGCGGGCAGTCCGTCCAGGGCGCCGGCCTCGGCGGAGGCCTCGTCCTGGACGGCCGTGAAGACCTCGTGGAAGCCGTGGTGCTTGAGCAGGCCGACCAGCTCGGAGCCGTTCAGCAGGGTGATCGGCTTGCCCGCGACGAACTGGTGCGAGCTGGGGCCGAACCTGCTGGTGGTGACCAGGACGGCCTTGGTCGCGGCCTGGTCGTGGCGCAGCGTCCCGTACAGGTCCCGCACCGCGGTGGGCGCCACCGTGTCCCGGTACCGCTTCACCTGCACGATGACGTTGCCGCCGCGGAACGGGTCGGGGTCGATGCCGCGGACGTCCACCCCGCCGTCCCGGGACCGGGCGGTGAGCTCGACCTTCATGCCCATCGCCTCCATCAGCCGGGCGATGAGGCCTTCGAACTCGACCGGGTCCATCGCCAGCAGGAGCTGGAGTTCGCGGACGCGCCGGGCCATCCGGCCGCGGTTGGCGTTGGTGTCGTCGCGGAGGTGACGGAAGAGCGCGCGCTGGGCGCGGCGTTCGTCGGCGTCGGGGTTGCTGAGGCGGTGGAGCTTCCGGCTCCGGGACATGGGCGTGCCCCCTCTTGCATGGTGACGGCTGTTGCAGGCGTCACCGTAGAGGAATCGTGGACGAAGAATTGTCGGGCCGTCACTTCCGCCGCACAATCGAGACCTGGCGCACGGGTACCGGCGTGCGCACGGGCCTCGGGCGGCGCGGGGGCGGCTCGACGGCGGGGGTGCTTCCGGTGGCCGTCCGGACGGCGGACAATCCCCCCAGGAGCCGAGGAGGAGGCCAGCGGTGGAGTTCGAGGTCATGATCGAGACCCCGCAGGGGTCGCGGAACAAGTACGTGATGGACTTCGTGGCGGGCCGGATCCGGCTGGACCGCACCCTCTTCACGGCCACCGCCTACCCCGCCGACTACGGCTACGTCGAGGGCACCCTCGGCGGCGACGGCGAGCCGCTGGACGCCCTGGTGCTCGGCGGCGAGCCGGCCGTCCCCGGCTGCGTGCTCACCTGCCGGGCGGTGGGCGTGTGGGTGATGCGCGACGAACGCGGCCCGGACCAGAAGGTGCTCTGCGTCCCGGCCCACGACCCGCGCTACGCCGACCTGCGGGACATCGGCGACCTGCGCGAGTTCGACCTGCTGGAGATCACCCACTTCTTCCAGGTGTACAAGGACCTGGAGCGCGGCAAGTCCGTCGAGGGCTCGCACTGGGCGGGCCGCGACGCCGCCTACGCGGAGATCGCCGAGTCGCGGGCCCGCGCGGCGGGCACCCGCTTCGCCGACCCGGCGTAGCGGGCGCCCCCCGGGCCGCCCCGGACCGTCCGCGGACCGTCCCCGGGACGTGCCCGGACGGTCCGTCAGAGCCTGGCGGCGCTCAGGATCGCGCGGACCTCGTCGCCGATCGCGGCCTCGTTCTGCTCGAACTCCGGTGCGGTGAGCCGGTCCGGGTCGGCCGGCAGGCCGTTCAGGACCGGGGTGTGCAGATGGCCGCCGGGGAGGTCCGGGGCGAGGAACAGGCGCAGCCGGTTGGAGCGGTAGGCGACCTCGTTGGAGAGGTACCCGCCGCCGCCACCGGAGACCGCGCGGGAGCCGGGGGTGGGGCCGTCCGGCCGGAAGACCGGCCCGGTGGCGCCCGCCGGGATCTCGGTGACGAAGGTGTTGAGCAGCACCGGGAAGGGCTGCTGGACGGCCCGCATGGCGTCGGTCGGCAGGGTGGTGCGGACGAACTGCGGCCCGGGGGCCAGCCCCGGGGCGTCCACCGGGTGCTGGGAGGTGCCGCCGGAGAGCGCGGCCACGTTGTCGGTGGCCGGGTCGGCGGAGCGGGCGCGCCCGGCCCACTCCTCCAGGGTGAACTTGCCCGGGTAGCCCTGGCTGATGCTGGTGATCAGGTCGGCGGACTGCCGGCCCGGCCGCAGGTGCGGGGTGAAGGCGCGCTCCACGATGCCCTTGTCGAAGTCCCCGTAGCGCACCGGCAGGACGACCGCCCGGACCTCGGCGGCGCTGCCGTCGGCGAGGGTGATCCGCTGCCCGTGCAGCTGCAGGACGGCGGACCCGGAGGGGTTGGCGCGGCGCGCCTCAGCGTCCAGGCCGAACGGGTCGAAGCCGCTGACGAAGATCCGCCGGACGCCGGGGGCGGCGCTGAAACCGTCGTCCAGGCCGCGTGAAGCGTCCTCGAAACGGGCCCGCAGCGCGGCGTGGTCGACGTCGAACCGGGGCTGCCAGCGGGCGAGCTGGACGGTCATGGCGAGCCTGGTCCAGTACAGCGGGCGGTCGTCCCGGGCGGGCAGTTCGCCGCTCGGCCGCCGGCCCTGGGCGCGGTTCACGCCCGCCTGCCAGAGCGTCCGGCCCCAGGTGTCGGCCACCCGCTCGGCCTGCCGGGCGTTGCGGGCGGCGCACAGCGCGGAGGGGAAGCCGCCGAGCAGCTCGCCCAGGCCGGAGCGCTCGGTGAAGCCGGCCGTGCGGGCGTCCTGGAGGCGGGCCTGCTCGGCGTCCAGCGGCACCGTGGCGGAGGTGCGGCAGCCGGCCGGGGCGGCCTGGGCGGCGGCCGGGGCCAGCAGGGCGACGAGGGTTCCGGCGAGCGCGGCGGCCAGTCCGGCGGTGCGGCGTAGACATGTCATGTGCGCTGACAATAGGTCCGGACCTGACGGCCCGCCAGAGTGCCGACACGGCGCGCCGTACGCCGGTCCAAGGGCCGCCGGACCGGCCCGTCCGGTACCGGGAGGCGCCGCCGCGGGCCCCTCGGGCGGCGTTCCGCCGCTGGTGGGACGGCGTTCCGGCCCGGACGGAAAGCCGGCGGTTCGACCGGGAACCGCCGCGAGTTCTACAGCGTTGTCGTGGTCGAACAGCGGTACTCGTACGGTGGTGGAGGAAGTTCCATGAGCGTGGCCCTGACGAAGGGTGGCAACGTCTCCCTGGGCAAGCAGGCCCCCGGGGTGCGGGTGGTGCGGGTGGGCCTGGGCTGGACGGCCGGTGACGGGTACGACCTGGACGCCAGCGCGCTGCTCTGCGGGGCGGACGGGAAGGTCGCCTCGGACCAGCACTTCGTCTTCTTCAACAACCTGCGGAGCCCGGACGGCTCGGTCCGCCACCTGGGCGGGGCCGGCGGCGGCGCCGACCGCGAGCAGGTCGAGGTCCGGCTCGCGGAGGTCCCCGCCGGGGTGGAGAAGGTCGTCTTCGCGGTGGCGATCTACGACGCGGCGCAGCGGCGGCAGTCCTTCGGGCAGGTCCGCGGCGCCCACATCCGGGTCCTCGACCCGGACAGCGGCACCGAGGTGGCCCGGTACGACGTGGCGTCGGAGGCCGGCAGCGAGACGGCGATGGTGTTCGGCGAGCTGTACCGGCACGGCGCGGACTGGAAGTTCCGGGCGGTCGGGCAGGGGTATGCCGAGGGGCTCGCGGGCATCGCCACCGACTTCGGGGTGGACGTCCTGCAGCCGGCGCCCGCCGCCGCCCCGCCCGCCCCGGTGAAGCCGCCGGTCGCGCCGCCCGCCCCGCCCGTGGCTCCGCCCGCCGCGCCGCCGGCGCCGGTCGCGGCCCCGGTGCCGGCCGTGCTGCCCGCCGCCGCGCCCGCCGTTCCGATGACCCAGCAAGGACCAGGGAGTTACCCCGTGACGTGTTTCTTCGACCCCTCGCACGGCGCCGGCACCACGGCGGTGTACTGGTCGCCGCAGTGGGGCGTGCCGCGCCAGATCGAGGCCTGCGTGGCCTGCGCCCAGCGGGTGCAGACCAACGTCCCGCCGTTCTACACCCCGGCGCAGGCGGGCTACCCGCAGCCGGTCCAGCAGGGCCAGCCGCCGCAGGTGCCCGGCCAGCAGGCCCAGGGCGGACGGCGCTTCGGCACCGGCGCGCTGATCGGCGCCGGCGCGGCCGGCCTGGTCGGCGGCGCGCTGCTGAACGAGGCCTTCGACGACGACCCGCAGGTGGTCGTCAACAACTACTACGAGGACGACGGCTTCTTCTAAACCGTCTTCTGAACCGTCAGGTCGCGGCCGCGGCGGGGGCCGCCGGGGGAGCCCCCCCCGGCGGCCCCCGCCGTCGGTCGGATGATGTCGGAGCGTCGTTCCGGCCTTTCAGGGCCCTCGCCGCGCCCGGCGGCCGCACAACGCTTCGGCGCTGTGCGGCCGTTCGCGTTCCTAGCCGTCCCGGCGCCGGTACGCCCCGGCGCGGGCCGCCGCCTCGGCGGCCTCCGCCGCGCGGTCCGCGGCCGCCTCGTCCAGCGGCTCGGCGGTGGTGAGCATCCGGTAGTAGAGCGGCGCCGAGACCGCCCGGACGACCTCGAACCCGTCGGTGTCCGGCGGGAGTTCGCCGCGCTCGACGGCCGCGGCGACGCACGGCGCCCACTCCTCGACCCGGCGCCGGTAGAAGTGCCGCAGGGCCTCGGCCGCGTCCGGGTCGCAGGTCGCCGCCACGATGACGGCACGGAACAGCGCGCCCTGCCGGGGGTCGGCCAGGGTGCGCCGGACGAGCCGGGCGTTGGCCCGGAGGTCCCCGGCGAGGGAGCCGCTGTCGGTGCGCGGCAGCGACTGCTCGGCCATGTCCGCGAGCAGGTCGGCGACCAGCGCGGTGGTGCTGCCCCAGCGGCGGTAGACGGTGGTGCGGCCGACCTCGGCCCGCTGGGCGATGTCGCCGAGGTCGAGGCCGCTGAAGCCGCGCTCGACCAGGGCGTCCTCGGCGGCGCGCAGGACGGCGGCGCGGACCCGGGCGGTCCGGCCGCCGGGGCGGACCGTGCCGGGCGTGGAGGGCTCGACGGCCATTAACGGGATTCCTGTTCCATTAGATGGGTGGACTCTGCTAGGTTCAGAGCATCCTAACGGAACAGCGGTCCCATTAGGGGCTTCGAGGGGAGAAATCCGCCATGACCATCGCCACCGACATGGAGTACCGCCGGCTCGGCGCGTCCGGACTCAAGGTGCCCGCGCTCAGTCTCGGCACCGGCACCTTCGGCGGGCGCGGCCCGCTGTTCGGCGCCTGGGGCACCACCGACGTCCAGGAGGCCCGCCGGCTCCTCGACATCTCCATCGACGCCGGAGTCACCCTCTTCGACACCGCCGACGTCTACTCCGACGGCGCCTCCGAGGAGGTGCTCGGTCAGGCGGTCCGCGGCCGCCGCGACCAGGTGCTGATCTCCACCAAGGCCGGACTGCCCACCGGCGACGGCCCGCAGGACGCCGGCACCTCGCGCGCCCGGCTGGTCCGGAGCGTCGACGACGCGCTGCGCCGCCTCGGCACCGACTACCTGGACCTGTTCCAGCTGCACGCCTACGACGCCGGCACCCCGATCGAGGAGGTGCTCGCCACCCTGGAGGACCTGGTCCGGGCCGGCAAGATCCGCTACACCGGCGTCTCCAACTTCTCCGGCTGGCAGCTGATGAAGTCCCTCGCCCTCGCCGACCGGCACGGCCGCCCCCGGTATGCCGCCCACCAGGTCTACTACTCGCTCGTCGGCCGCGACTACGAGTGGGAACTGATGCCGCTCGCACAGGAGGAAGGCGTCGGCGCCCTGGTCTGGAGCCCGCTCGGCTGGGGCCGGCTCACGGGGAAGATCCGCCGCGGGCAGCCGCTCCCGGACGGCAGCCGGCTGCACGACACCGCCGACTACGGCCCGCCGGTGGAGGACGAGCTGCTGTACCGGGTGGTCGACGCGCTGGTCGAGGTCGCCGCCGAGACCGAACGCACCGTCCCCCAGGTGGCGATCAACTGGCTGCTGCGCCGTCCGACCGTCTCCTCGGTCATCATCGGCGCCCGCAACGAGGAGCAGCTGCGGCAGAACCTCGGCGCGGTCGGCTGGTCCCTGACGGAGGAGCAGGTGGCCCGGCTGGACGCGGCGAGCGCCCGCACCGCGCCGTACCCGTACTTCCCGTACCGGCGGCAGGAGGCGTTCGCCCGGCTCAACCCGCCCCTGGCGGGCTGAGGCGCGCAGGGAGGGACGGGGAGGGGCGTGGCGACCAGCGGAGGCGAGGGAGGCCCGAGCGGCGTGGGCCCCGGCCCGGGAGATGTCCGGGCCGGGGCCGGACCGGCTGTCGCGGGGCGGCGGTCGGCCCCGTGCCGGTGGACTCCGCGTCGGCGCCGCTACCGCTACCGCTGGTGCCAGGCGGCGAGGAGTTCGGCCTCCCGCTCGGGGTCGAGGGTGCCCGGCACGCGCTCGAACGGCTGGATGTCGCGGGCGCTGTCGGCCACCGGCCGGAGGGCGAGGCCGGTGGCGAGGGCGGCCGCCGGGTCGGCGGTGCTGGTGGCGCGGCTCTCCGGGTCGGCGGGCCAGAGCGGGAGGGCGCGCTCCTGGACGCCGACGGCCCGGAGGAAGTCCTCGTCCACCCAGGTGAGGGTGGTGCCGGGCGGGGCGACCGCCGCGGCGACGGCGTCGAGCAGGTCGCCGATGCCGAACGGCGGGGGAGTGGCGGCGTGGTAGGCGCCGGAGGCGCCCCGCTCCAGCAGGGCGAGCATCCAGGCGGCGAGGTCGCGGACGTCGACCACCTGGAGCGGCGCGTCCGGCCGGCCCGGGGCGAGCACCTCGCCGCCCCGGGCGAGGCGCTCCACCCAGTAGTCGAAGCGGTGGGTGTAGTCGCGGGGGCCGATCACGTACGTCGGGCGGACCAGCAGGGTCTCCGGGCCGAAGGCCTGCCGGGCGGCGCGCTCGCACTGGACCTTGAGGACGCCGTAGGTCTCGGCGGTGATCTCCTCGGCCTCCGGGCCGTCGGCGGGGAGCAGGGCGGAGTCCTCGGCGTAGCCCGGGGCGGCCGGGACGTCGTACACCGAGAGCGAGGAGACCAGCAGGTAGCGCCCGGCGGCGCCGGGGTCGAGGGCGGCCGCCAACTCCCGGACCTGGCGCGGGTAGTAGGCGCAGAGGTCGACGGTGGCGTCCCAGTGCCGGCCGCGCAGCGCGGACAGGTCGGCGTCGCGGTCGGCGATCAGGTGGGTGGCGTCCGGGAGGAGTCCGGCGCCGGAGCGGCCCCGGTGCACCACCGTGACCTCGTGCCCGGCGGCCAGTGCCGCCTCGGCGAAGTGGAATCCGATGAAGCGGGTGCCGCCGATGACCAGAATGCGCATTCGGACATCGTGCCAGTCCGCCCCGGGGCGGGGCCAGCCGGTGGCCGGTTGTTGCCCAAGTTGTGGGTGGGGTGGGTGAGTCGGGGCCCGGTGTGGACGGTTCCGGGGGGAAGAGTGTTCGACGGTCAACGGTGCGGTACGGTGACGGCCGGGGGCGGCGGGCCGCAGCAGGCGGATCGGCGCTGGTCAACGGCTCGACGGCCGGGGCCGGATGAGCAGCCGTGACGGCCTCGTAACGTCTGATCTCCTGTCAAAGTTCCTTGTTTCCCGGCGAACTTGTGTGAAGTCCCTTTAAGCTCCCGTTAACAATGGCGGCTTTCCGCCACTCGCGAACTCGCTCCCGAGGTCGGGCGGCAGGCCCAACTGGATGATGAGAGCAGGGATGACGACGACAAATGATCGAACCGTCGGTGCCGCGCGCGGCTCCGGCGGGCGGCGGACGGGTCCACCCGGCCGCCGCGCCGCGGGCCTTCGCACCGCGGGCGGCGCGGTGACGCTGGCCGTACTGGCCGGTTCCTGGTCCCTGGCGGCGGCCCCGCCGGCCTTCCCCCAGACCGGCGACGGCACGGTGGCGGTCCACGTGATCCGGGCCGTGGACACCGACGGTGTGTGGACGCCCGGGCTGGAATCGGGCATGGCGGGCGTGAAGGTGACGCTCACCGACGAGGCCGGGGTCGCCATCGAGGGCACCACGGCGGCGGACGGCACGGTGACGCTGGCGCCGGCCGCGAGCAAGCTGACCGGCGGCAAGTACCGCGTCCAGGTGGTGAACCCGAAGCCGGGCGTGCTGTACCCGGCCTTCGCCTCCCGCGAGGGTCTGGACGGCGGGCCGAACAAGCTGAGCTCCAACGAGGAGTTCGTCGACCTCTCCGGCGGCAAGAAGGTGGAGATCACCACGGGGCTCTGGAGCCCGGGTGACTACTGCCAGAAGAACGCGCCGCTGGTGTCGACCTGTCAGAACCCGCCCCAGGACGGGGCCGCCCAGCACACGCTGGTGTCCTTCCCGTACGAGTCCCGGGGCACGGCCGGCACCGGCTTCACCCTGACCGACGTGGCCACGGCCGGGCAGACCGGCAACCTGTACGGCATCGCCTGGAACAAGGCCGACAAGCGGGTGTTCTCCTCGGCCCAGGCCAAGCGGACCACCGCCTACGGCCCCGGCGGCCCCGGCGGGATCTACGTCACCGACTGGGCGACGAAGAAGACCACGCTGTTCGCCACCGTCCCGGACGCGGGCACCACCCCGCACGGCCCGGGCAACGACGACGGCTTCCTGGCCCCGGTGGGCAAGGAGAGCCTCGGCGGCATCAAGATCACCGACGACGGCAAGGACCTCTTCGTCGTCAACCTGAACGACCGCAAGCTCTACCGCTACGACGCCACCGCGGCGACGGCGGCCGCGCCCAAGGCCGCCTACGCCATCCCGGACCCGGGCTGCCCGGCGCCGGGGGACTGGCGTCCGTACGGCCTCGGCATCCAGGACGGCACCGGCTTCCTCGGCGGCGTCTGCTCGGGCGAGTCCACCGGCAAGGCCACGGACCTGCGCGCCGTGGTGCTGCCGTTCGACCTGTCCACCGGCGCGTTCAAGCCGGCCGTGCTGAACCAGCCGCTCGACTACCCGCGCGGCACCACGGTCGGCGGCCCGTGCCCGGGCACCGCCTGGTTCCCGTGGCAGGACACCTTCCCGACCACCCAGAACGGCCAGGCCTGCGGGGCCGACTACCTGGCCAACCCCGAGCCGGCGGTCGCCGAGATCGCCTTCGAGACCGACGGCTCGATGCTGCTCGCCTTCCGGGACCGCTTCGGCGACCAGTCGGCGGCCAGCCCGACGGGCAGCGCGATGTCCAAGGTCCTGCCCGGCGGCGACCTCCTCAAGGCCTGCCCGGAGAACGGCACGTACGTGCTGGACACCAACCTGGGCTGCGGGTCCAAGGCCCGGGGCCAGCGGTTCTTCGACAACGCCCGGATCGGCCACAACAACCCGGCCAACGCCGGGATGGCGTTCTCGAAGGTCGAGGACTCCATCGTGACCTCGGGCTACGACAGCGACAGCCAGGCCTTCGGTTACGGCAGCGCCTTCCAGAAGCGCGACGGCAAGGCGGACGGCGGCGTGCGGCTCAACACGGGCCCGGGCATCCCGCCGTTCGGCAAGGGCGCCGCGATGGGCGACCTGGAGGTGCTCTGCGACCAGGCACCGCTCCAGATCGGCAACCGGGTCTGGTACGACCCCGAGCGCAGCGGCCTCCAACTGCCGGGCCAGAAGCCGGTTCCGGGTGCCACCGTCCACCTGTACGACGAGTCGGGGAAGCTCGTCGGCACCACCAAGACGACCAAGCGCGGCGAGTACTACTTCGACGACAGCAACGTCGACGGCGGCCTCAAGCCGAGGACCAAGTACACGATCAAGCTGGACAACCCGGCGGACTACGCCAAGGACGGCCCCCTCTTCCAGTGGGTGCCGACCGACCACGACGTCGGTGACAACCACTTCATCGACTCCAAGGGCATCGTTCCGAAGGACGGCAGGTTCCCGGAGCGGGCGCTGACCACCGGCGGCCCCGGCGAGAACGACCACACCTACGACTTCGGCTTCCGGCTCCAGGAGGGCGCGCTGCGCCTGGTCAAGCACGACCAGGACGGCAAGCCGCTGGCCGGCGCCAAGTTCCAGCTGTGGCACGAGACCAACGGGACCGACGGGCTCCAGCCGACCGGCGACAAGCCCGACACCAAGGTCGGTGAGCCCTGCACGACCGGCGCCGACGGCATCTGCCAGGGCACCGGCGTGCCGGGGACGTACTACTGGCAGGAGCTGAGCCCGCCGGACGGCTACGCGGCGCCGGAGGTCACCGTCTTCGGCCCGCTGAAGCTGACCTCGGCGAACCTCGACGCCGGTGTGGAGGTGACGGCCGTCAACAAGCTGATCCCGACGCCGACACCGACGCCCACCCCGACCGAGACGCCGACCCCGGCGCCGACGACGGCGGCCCCGGTGCCGCCGGCCCCGGCGCCCCCGGCGTCCGGGCACCTGCCCAACACCGGTGCGGGTGAAGGGATGCCGATCGTGTTGACCAGCGCGGCGGCGCTGATCGCCCTCGGCACCGCCACGGTGCTGGTGGCCCGCAGGCGCAAGGCCGCCCAGCGCGGCTAGCCGCAGACGGGGTGTTCGTACCGGGCCCGGTGCGGGGAGACCGGCACCGGGCCCGAATCGGGCGGGTTCGTGGGACCGTTGGTCCCCGGGCCCGCCCGACTGTCGTGTCCGACCGAGGAGAGGGAGCGGCTGCATGCCCCGCAAGACGAAGGCCGACGGCCGCGGGCCCCGGCGGTCCCACTGGCTCAAGGCCCTGATCGCGATCGTGGTGTGCGGCGCCGCGGCGGGCGGCGTGGCCGTCTACCGGACGGTCTCCGACGAGGCCGTCGAACGCCCGGTGACCACCGACGAGGCCGGCCGGCTCGCCCTGTCGCGGCTGAACCTCTACCAGGCGAGCCCGGTGGCGGTGACGCTCACGGCCGAGGAGGGCGGGGGCGTCACCATCCGGGTCGACGGGGTCGTCGACTACCGCAACCACCGGGGGGTCGGCCGCTACCGGACCACCGGCGCGAGCGGGGCGCTGGACCACGGCCTGATCGTCTGGGACACCGGCGGCCTCGGGCTGGCCCCCGACCAGGCCGGCACCGCCCCCGCCACCGACGCCCCGGCCTGGGAGCAGGCCGAGCGCATCCCGCGCCAGGGCTGGTCGCCGCGCACCTACACGGCGGATCCGCTGGACGCCGGACTGAACCTGCTGGTCCAGCTCGGCGCGGACCGCCCCGACAACCCGCTTCTGCTCGCCCAGTCCGGGGCCCGCTGGCTGGGCCGGGACCGGATCGACGGCAAGGGCTACGACCGCTTCGCCGGTCCGCGCGCCCAGGGGGCCGCGCCCGACGGCGCCCGTTCGCCGCTGACCTACTGGGTCGACGGCGACGGCGGGCTGCGCCGGGTGACGATGCGGATGCCGGGGCTGGGCACCCCCACCACCGTCGAGCTCGCCGGACGGCAGGCGGACGCCAAGCTGCCCGAGGCCCCGTGGCTCACCGGCTGACCGGCGCACCGGTCGGCCGGCCGACCGGTTGACCGGCGACCAGGCTGGCCCGGTACGGCCGGAAGCCGCAGGACAGGGCGGTCAGCCGTACAAAAATCGTTGGTGAGGCAGCAATAGCTTCATCATCTTCCGTTCACCCGGACCCGGCTGCCAGCATCGGCGCACCGTCACCGCCCGAGGGAGTAGCCGATGAACCGCCCCCGTTCCCTGCGCTGTCTGGCCGCACTGTCCCTGGTCGTCCTGGCCGCCACCGCCTGCGGGCGCTCCGACCAGGGCGGCTCCCCGGCCGCCGGCGCGGCCCAGGCCGCGCAGAACGCCGGGAAGAGCGCCGCCGAGCTGCTCCCGGCGAAGAACAAGCAGAGCGGCGTGCTCAGAGTCGCCACCTCCGTCGGCTACCCGCCGATGGAGATGTACAAGCTCGGCACCACCGAGCTGACCGGGGTCGACCCGGACCTCGCCGCCGCCGTCGCCGGGAGGCTCGGCCTGAAGCTGGAGCTCGCCAACTCCTCCTTCGACGGCCTGATCCCCGGCCTCCAGGCCGGCCGCTACGACCTGGTGATGTCCTCCATGACGGACAGCGCCCAGCGCCGCCAGGCCGTCGACTTCGTCGACTACTTCCGCACCGGCGGCGTGATCATGACGAAGAAGGGCAACCCCGAGGGCATCAAGTCCCTGGAGGACCTCTGCGGCAAGAAGGTGGTCCTCGCCAAGGGCAGCTCCAACCTGGAGATCGGCGAGCAGCAGAACGCCAAGTGCGCCACCAGGATGACGATCTCGCAGAGCGAGGACGCCCCGACCGGGCTGCTCCAGCTGGACAGCGAGCGGGCCGTGGCCACGATCGTGGACTACCCGGTGGCGCAGATGTTCGTGCAGAGCAGCGGCTCCTACGAGGTGCTGCCGGACCAGTACGGGACGGCGCCCTGGGGCATCGCGGTGGCGAAGAAGGACTCCGGGCTGCGCGACGCGGTGCAGAAGGCACTCCAGGAGCTGATCGAGAGCGGCGAGTACCGCACGGTGCTGGACACCTACCAGGTCGGCGGCAGCGCGGTGGAGCGCGCCACCGTCAACGCGGCGCAGTGAGAACGGCGGCACCGACGAGATGAGCACCGACATGAGAGACCCCGCGATGCCCGCACCGGCCGGCCGAGTCCCGACCGCCGAGGCCGCGGCCGACGACGACCTGGCCTTCGAGGTCACCGGCCGGCCCCGCCCGGCGCGCTGGTTCGCCGTGCTGGCGGCGGCCTTCGTCGCCGTCTGGCTGGCCTGGACGATCATCGTCAACCCCAACCTGCACTGGGACATCGTCGCCCGGTACCAGTTCGACGGCGTGATCCTGGAAGGGCTCTGGGTGACGGTCCAACTCACCCTGATCTCCCAGGTGGTGGGCATCGTCATCGGCGTGGTGGTCGCGGTGATGCAGCTGTCCGACAGCCCGGTGCTGCGGACCACCGCCGGGGCGTACACCTGGTTCTTCCGCGGCACCCCGCTGCTGGTCCAGCTGATCTTCTGGTTCAACCTGGCGCTGCTCTTCCCGGAGATCAGCATCGGCATCCCGTTCGACGGGCCCAAGCTGGTCAGCTGGCAGTCCAACACCCTGATCACCGGCTTCGTGGCGGCGCTGCTCGGCCTGTCGATCAACGAGGGCGCCTACATGTCCGAGATCGTCCGGGCCGGCATCCAGAGCGTCGACCCCGGGCAGCGCGAGGCCGGCGCCTCGCTCGGCATGTCCAACCGGCAGATCCTCACCCGGGTGGTGCTGCCGCAGGCGATGCGGGTGATCATCCCGCCGTTCGGCAACCAGTTCATCTCGATGCTGAAGACCACCTCGCTGGTCTCCGTCATCGCCGGCGCCGACCTGATGACCGTCTCCCAGCACCTCTACCTCGCCAACTTCGAGGTGATAGCGCTGCTGATCGTCGCGTCCCTCTGGTACCTGGTGCTCACCACCATCGCGAGCGTCGCCCAGCACGCGGTGGAGCGGAAGTTCAACCCGGCCGGCGCTCCGCCGGCCCTGCACCGCCGGGTGCTGGCCAACCTGCGGCCGGGGCGCGGCGCAGCACAGAAGCGCGTGAAGAAGGGGGAGGGCAAGTGACGGGTACGGATCCGGCGAAGCCGACCGCCGAGGTGGTCCTGTCGGCCCGGAAGGTACGCAAGCACTTCGGGGACCTGGAGGTGCTGCGCGGCATCGACCTGGAGGTCCGGGCGGGGGAGGTGCTCTGCGTGATCGGCCCCTCCGGCTCCGGCAAGTCCACCCTGCTGCGCTGCTTCAACCACCTGGAGAAGATCGACGCCGGGCGGATCGAGGTGGACGGCGAACTGGTCGGCTACGAGCCGCACGGCGCCTCCGGCAGCAGGCTGCGCGAGCGCCGGCCGCGCGACATCCGCCACCAGCGCGAGCGGATCGGCATGGTCTTCCAGCGCTTCCACCTCTTCCCGCACCGCACCGCGCTGCAGAACGTGATGGAGGGCCCGATCGCGGTCAAGGGGCGCCCGCGCCAGGAGGCCGAGCGCCGGGCCCGCGAGCTGCTCGCCCGGGTCGGCCTGGCCGACCGCGCCGACCACTACCCGGCCCAGCTCTCCGGCGGCCAGCAGCAGCGGGTGGCGATCGCCCGGGCGCTGGCCATGGAACCGACCCTGATGCTCTTCGACGAGCCCACCTCCGCGCTCGACCCGGAGCTGGTCGGCGAGGTGCTCGGCGTGATGCGCGACCTCGCCCGCAGCGGCATGACGATGATCGTCGTCACCCACGAGATGGGCTTCGCCCGCGAGGTCGCCGACCGGGTCGTCTTCATGGACGAGGGCGCCGTCGTGGAGGCCGGCAGCCCGGCCGAGGTGTTCACCGCCCCGCGGCACGACCGCACCCGGGCCTTCCTCTCGACGGTGCTCTGATGGGAGCGACAGGACTGATGGGAGCGGACGTGACCACGACCCCGGCCGACCTGCTGCTGCGCGGCGGCACCCTGGTGGACGGCACCGGGGCGCCCGGCCGCGCGGCCGACCTCGCCGTCGCGGGGGGCCGGGTCACCGTCCTGCCGCCGGGCACCGCGGTGGCCGCGGCCGAGACGCTGGACGTCACCGGACGGGTCGTCACCCCCGGCTTCATCGACGTCCACACCCACTCGGACGCGCTCGCCGCCCCCTTCGGCGGCGGCACCCACACCGACGGCGACGCCCTGGACGAACTGCGGCTCGCCCCGCTGCTCCAGGGCGTCACCACCGAGATCAGCGGCAACTGCGGGATCAGCCTGTTCCCCGCCCTGCCCGAGCGGCTGCCCGAACTGGCCGGGCACCTGCGGGTCTCCTTCGGCCTCGGGCCGGTGCTGCCCGCCGAGGACTTCGACGCCTTCGCGGCCGGCCAGCGGCCCGAACTGCGCCGCAACCACATCGCCTCGCTGGTCGGCCACGGCACGCTGCGCGCCGGGGTGATGGGCTTCGAGGACCGCCCGCCCACCCCCGAGGAGCTGGCCGCCATGTGCGACCTGCTCGACCGGGCGCTGGCCCAGGGCGCGGCCGGCCTCTCCACCGGCCTGATCTACCCGCCCGGCGTCTACGCGGACACCGAGGAGATCGTGGCCCTGGCCAAGGTCGCCGCGCGGCACGGCAAGCCGTACGTGACGCACCTGCGCGACGAGATGTCCCAGGTGGAGAAGGCCCTGGAGGAGGCGCTGGAGATCGCGGTGCGCTCCGGCGCCGCGCTCCAGGTCTCCCACCACAAGACCGCCGGGCGGCACGCCTGGGGCGCCACCCTGCGCACCCTGCCGCGCCTGGAACAGGCCCGCGCCGACGGCGTGGACGTGCTCTGCGACGTCTACCCGTACACCGCCGGCAGCACCGTGCTGCACGCGATGCTGCCGCCGTGGACCAGCGAGGGCGGGCCGGCCGCCCTGCTGGAGCGGCTGCGCAGCAAGGAGGTGCGGGACCGGATCCGGGCGGACATCGCGAACGGCGTCGAGGGCTGGGAGAACACCGTCGGCAACGGCGGCTGGGACCTGATCTCGGTGGCCGCCGCGCCCGCCCGCCGTACCGCCGAGGGCCGCCGGATCGCCGACCTGGCCGCCGAGCGCGGCGCCGACCCGGTCGACTACGTGAGCGACCTGCTGCTGGAGGCGCAGGGCGAGGTGACCATCATCAGCCACTCGATGCGCGAGGACGACGTCCGCCGGGTGCTGGCCAGCCCGCTGTCCATGATCGGCTCGGACGGCGTGCCCAAACCCGGCCGCCCGCACCCCCGTTGGGCGGGCAGCTTCGCCCGGGTGCTCGGCCACTACGGGCGCGAGCAGGGCCTGCTGCCGCTGGAGCTCGCGGTGCACAAGATGACCGGCCTGCCCGCCGGGCGGTTCCGGCTGGCCGGGCGCGGGGTGGTCCGGGACGGCGCCGTCGCCGACCTGGTGGTGCTGGACCCGGCGGCCGTCCTGGACGGCGCGACCTTCGAGCGGCCGCTGCTGGCGCCGGCGGGCGTGGAGACCGTCGTGGTGGCCGGCCGGGTCGCGGTGCGCGGCGGCCGGCCGACCGCGAGCCGGGCCGGAGAGGTGGTGCGGGTCCGATGAGCCTCGCCCAGGTGGCCGCCGCCGCGCGCAGCTCGGCGGCGCTCCCGCTGACCCTCGCGGTGGCCGCCGTCGACGTGGACGGCGGCGAAGCGGTCGGGGTGGACGACACCGTCGTGCTGCCCGTCGCCAGCGCCTCCAAGCTGCTGCTGCTCGCCGAGGTCGCCCGGCGGCTGGACAACGGGGAACTGGCGGCCGGGCAGCCGGCCGCGATCCTCCCCGAGGACGTCACCGGCGGCACCGGCCTGCTCGGCCGACTCAGCCGCCCCGGCTGGACGGTGGAGGACCTGGCCTGGCTGACCGCCGCGGTCAGCGACAACACCGCCACCAACGCCCTGCTGCGGCTGGTCGGCCTGCCGGCCACCGCGCGGCTGGCCCACGACCTCGGGCTGGAACGGCTCACCCTGCACGACCGGGTGCGCGACGAGCGCGGGCCGGACGTCCCGCCGGTCTTCGCCACCGGCACCGCCCGCGACCTGGCCCGCCTGGTGGCCCTCGCGGTCCGGGGCACCATGGCCACCCCGGGGGCCTCGGCCCGGCTGCTCGGCTGGATGCGCGCCAACACCGACCACGGGCTGGTGCCCGCGCTGATCGACCACGACCCGTACGCCCCCGGCTTCCCCGAACCGCTGCCCGGCCGCCTGTTGGTGGCCAACAAGACCGGTACGGACACCGGGGTGCGGGCCGACGCGGGCGTCATCGTGGGCGCCCGGCGGGTGGCCTACGCGGTCGTCGCGCACTGGGACGTGGCGCTCGGGCCCAGCACCGAGCGGGCCGCCGTGCACGCGATCCGGGACGTCGGCGGCGCCCTCGCGGCCTGGGCCCAGCGGCCGGCCTGACGGGCTCCGGGCCGGGGAGGTCCGAGTCGGGCATAGTCCGGGCCGGGGAGGTCAGGCCCAGCGCATGTCGAGCAGCGACCTGATCTCCCCGGCCGCCGCGCCGAGTTCGGCGAGGAAGGACCGCAGCACCGGGTTGCGGTTGGTGGTCCGGGTGGCCACCCCGATCCGGCGGTGCAGCTGCGGGTGGTCCAGCCGGCAGACGTGCACCCCGGCGCTGTCGGCCAGGCCGAGCGCCGGGATCAGCGCGACGCCCATGCCGGCCCGCGCGAGGTTGATGGTCACCTGGTAGTGGTCGCTGCGGCAGCGCACCCGGGGGCGGAACCCCTCGGCCGCGCAGGCGCGTTCGAGCACCGGCTCGCCGGTGCTGCCGCCGTGGGTGCCGATCCAGCTCTCGCCCTCCAGCTCGGCCAGCCGCACCAGCGAGCGCCGCCCGAGCCGGTGCCGCAGTGGCACCACGACCAGCTGCGGCTCCTCGAAGTACATCCGCACGTCCACCGCCGCCTGGCGGCACCACGGGTCCAGCGGGTGCTCGAAGACGACGGCCGCGTCCAGCCGGCCGGCCTCCAGGTCCGGGACCAGCTCGTGCGGCTGGCCCATGATCAGCTCCAGCTCCACCTGCGGGTTCGCGGCGGAGAACGCGGCCAGCGCCCGGGGCAGCAGGTCCAGCCCGGCGGAGGCGAAGAAGCCGATCCGCAGCACCCCGGCCGCGCCCTCGGCGTGCGCCCGCAGGTCGTCCTGGGCGACGGCCATCAGATCGGCGATCGCCTGGGCGTGCTCGGCCAGCCGGACACCCGCGGGCGTCAGGCGCAGGGACTGCGGAGCCCGTTCCACCAGCGCGACACCCAGCTCCTGCTCCAGGCGGGCGAGCTGGTGCGAGATGGCGGACGGGCTCAGGTGCAGGGCCTGCGCCGCGGCCACGATGGTGCCCCGGCGGGCGATCTCCAGGAGGACGTGCAGTCGGGCGCTGTTCAGCATCGGCCCAGGTTAGACGGCATGCGACCGCTGCGCAGCCACCGGTTCCCCGAGGCCGTCGCCGGCGGCCACGTCCAGCCGGAGCAGGTCGTGCTCGGTCTCCCGGCGCACCACCAGGCGGGCCTCGCCGTTGCGGACGAAGACCACGGCGGGCCGCGGCAGCTTGTTGTAGTTGGACGCCATGGCGTAGCCGTAGGCGCCGGTCACCGGGGTGGCCAGCAGGTCGCCGACCCGCAGGTCGGCGGGGAGCGCGGCGTCGTCGATGATCACGTCGCCGCTCTCGCAGTGCTTGCCGACCAGCCGGGCGTGCCCCGGCCGGGGCGCCTCGGGGCAGCGCGGCAGGAAGGCCTCGTAGCGGGCGCCGTACAGCGCCGGGCGCAGGTTGTCGCTCATTCCGCCGTCCACGCTGACGTAGGTGCGCACGCCCTCGATCCGCTTGACGGTGCCGACCCGGTACAGCGTCAGCCCGGCCCGGGCGGCGATCGAGCGGCCGGGCTCGACGCCCACCTCGCCGCTCCAGCCGGCGCCGCGCACCGCCGCGCGGACCCGCTCGGCCCAGACCGCGAAGGAGGGGGCGCTCTGCCCGCTCAGGTAGGCCACGCCCAGGCCGCCGCCGACGGTCAGCCGGCGCAGTCCGTGCTCCACCGCGAACCGGGCCACCGCGGCGGCGCCGTCGGCCAGCTCGGCCGGGTCCAGCACCTGGGAGCCGACGTGGGCGTGGACGCCCTCCAGCCGTACGGCGGCGGAGCCCCGGGCGCGGCGCACCGCGGCCGCGGCGGCGCCGTCGGCCAGGCCGAAGCCGAACTTGGAGTCGTGGCCGCCGGTCTGGATGGCCTGGTGGGCGCCGGCCGCGACCCCGGGTGCCACCCGCAGCTGGACCCGGGCCGGGGGCAGGCCCTCCTCGCGGTGCAGCCGCTCGATCCGGTCCAGCTCGTCGAAGCTGTCCACCACGATGTGGCGCAGGCCGACGGTCAGCGCGGTGCGCAGCTCGGCCTCGTCCTTGTTGTTGCCGTGCAGCACGATCCGGTCCGGGTCGACCCCGGCGTACAGCGCGGTGCGCAGCTCGCCGCCGGAGGCGACGTCCAGCAGCAGGCCCTCCTCGGTGGCGAGGCGGGCCATTGCGGTGCAGAGGAAGGCCTTGGAGGCGTAGGCGACGTTGCCCCGGCCGAAGGCGGCCACCGCCTCCCGGCAGCGCCGGCGCAGGTGCTCCTCGTCGTAGACGAACAGCGGCGTGCCGTACCGGCGGGCCGCCTCGTCCAGGAGCACGCCGCCGACGGCCAGGCCCTCGGGGCGGAATTCGGCGGTGAGCGGCAGCAGGCCCGGGTCGACGGGCGGCAGGCCCGGGTCGACGGGCGGCAGGGCCGGGTCGAGGGGCGGCAGGGCTGGGGACACAGGGGACAAGGCTTCCTCCCGGCAGGCTGGTTGGCCCCGCCCATCCTCGGCCCTGCGGGAGGGGGTGAGAAAGCGCATTCTTCCGGCCCTGAGCAGTACCGAAACCGATGCTCCCGGCCCGGGGCACGGCTCTGTCCCGACCGTTGCATCTAAGCTTGCATCTATGGTGCTACGGTGTGGTCCATGGCCGACACCCCGCCCCCCGCCCGCGTCCCGGCCGCGGACCGCGCGTACGACCTGACCAAGGACCTCATCCTCGGCGGCGGCCTCCCCGGCGGCACGCTGATCAGCGAGGGCGAGATCGCCGAGCGCGCCTCGCTCAGCCGCACCCCGGTCCGGGAGGCCTTCCTGCGGCTGCAGGCCGAGGGCCTGCTCCAGCTCTTCCCCAAGCGCGGAGCCGTCGTGGTGCCGGTCGGCCCCGGCGAGGCCGAGGACGTGCTGGAACTGCGCGAGGCGCTGGAGAGCACCGCCGTCCGCCGGATCACCCGCCGCCCCGACGGCCTCGACGCGCTCGTCCGGCAGCTGTCCGAGCTGATCGACCAGCAGCGCGAACCCGCCCGCCGGGCCGACCTCGGCGCCTTCGCCGACGCCGACGAGGCCTTCCACCGGGGCATCGTGACGGCCTCCGGCAACGAGCTCGCCGAACGGTTCTACGGGACGCTGCGCGACCGCCAGCGCCGGATGGCCGTCCAGCTGCTCCAGGTGCAGCCGGAGGGGCAGCGGCAGCGGCTGGCCTCGCTGGTCGAGGAGCACACCGTGCTCGTCGAACGGATCGCCGCCCGCGACGCCGAGGGCTTCACCGCCGCCCTGCGCGCCCACCTGGACGCCCACCGCGCCGTCACCGACCGCTGACCTTCCCCCATCGCGCGCCGACGCGTTCGCGTACCGACGGGCGTTTCGCGCGCACAGCCCCGACGGACCGCCGGGACCTCCCATCCGACAAGGAGCAGCACCACCATGAGCACCACCCGGCCACCGTCCGCCGGTCCCGTCGCACCGTCCGGCCGGGGGCGGCCGTGGCTGCTCGCCGCCCTGGCCATGTTCTGCTGCGGGTGGGGCGGCAACCAGTTCACCCCGCTGCTGCTGATGTACCGCCACCTCGGCGGCTACTCGGAGGTCACCGTGGACGCCTTCCTGGGGGCGTACGTCCTCGGGCTGGTCCCCGGACTGCTGGTCGGCGGCGCCGCCTCGGACCGCTACGGGCGCCGCCCGCTGATGATCGGCGCGGTGGCCGCCTCGCTCGCCGCCAGCGGGGTGCTGTGCGGCGGTGTGACCGGTGAACTCCCCATCTACGCCGGGCGGTTCCTCACCGGCATAGCCGTCGGCATCGCGATGGCCGTCGGCACCAGCTGGGTCAAGGAGCTCTCCCAGGCCCCGCACGACCCGGCCGCCGACCAGGGGGCCGGCGCCCGCCGCGCCTCCCTCGCCCTGACCCTCGGCTTCGGCCTCGGCGCCGGGGTGGCCGGCGTGCTCGCCCAGTGGGGCCCCTGGCCGATGGTCACCCCGTACCTCGCCCACCTGCTGGTCACCCTGCCCGCGCTGTTCCTGCTCCCGAAGGCCGTCGAGACCCGGGCGCGGGCGACCGCCGCCGTCCGCGGCCTCTGGGCCGACCTCAAGGTCCCGGCGGCCGGGCACCGGCGCTTCGTCCGGGTGGTCCTGCCGATGGCCCCCTGGGTGTTCGGCTCGGCCGGCGTCGCGTACGCGGTGACCCCGCAGCTGGTCGGCGACCGGCTCGGCCACTGGTCGCTGGCCTACGCGACCCTGCTGACCGTCCTCACCCTCGGCACCGGCGCCCTCGTCCAGCCCTTCGCCAAGCGACTGGACTCGCTCTCCTCGGCGCGCGGCGTCATCGTCTCCATGGTGCTGATGGCCTGCGGCATGGCCGTCTGCGCCGCCGACGCGGCGCTGCGCTCCCCGCTGCTCGGCCTGGCCGGCGCGGTCCTCCTCGGCGCCGCCTACGGCATCGGGGCGGTCTCCGGCCTGCTGGAGATCCAGCGCATCGTCACCCCCGACGACCTGGCCGGCATCACCGGCGTCTACTACGCGCTCTGCTACTCCGGCTTCCTGCTCCCCGCGGTGCTCGCGGCGCTCTCCTCGCTGGCCTCCTACACCGTGATGCTCAGCGTGGTGACGGCCCTCGCCCTCGCCAGCCTCGCCGTGATCACCCTCTCCTCCCGCCGCACCGCTCCCGCCGAGGCCTCCCGCTGACCCCACCGCCGCCGCCGCCCCCGCCCATCCCCGGGCGGGGGCGGCGTGCTGTCAGACCTTGGCGTCGTCCTTGGGGCGGGCGTGGGCGGGGAGGCCGTTGGCGAGGTCCTCGACCAGGAGGCGCCAGGCGATGGTGTCGGCGGCGGCCCTGAGCTGGGGGCTGCGGGGGCGGCCGGCGTCGGCGTCGAGGCGGGCGTTGAGCCAGTCGGACCAGGCGCCCGCGAGGGTGCGGACCTCGTGGGTGCCGGCCTCGGTGGGGGAGAGGCGGTCGCCGTCGCGGCGGAGGTAGCCCTCGGCGGCCATCCGGTCGAAGACCGGTTCCAGGACCTCGGGCGGTACCCGTTTGCGGGCGGCGATGAGGTCGAGCGAGGCGTGGCCGACGGCCTTCTTGTGGCCGGCCACCTCCATCAGCGCCCAGGCCCCGGCGAGGTCCACCCGGGTGTCGGCGCCGGAGACGATGGTGCGGACGGTGTCGAGGTCGACCCCGCGGACGATCTTGCAGACCGAGTACTCCAGGTGCGGGTCGGAGTCGGCGGTGGTCGGTTGGGCGAAGCCCTCGCCCATGTCGGTGGAGCCCGCCCGGGCGGTGTCGCGCAGCTGTACCTGCTTGAGGAAGAGCGCCACCACGAAGCCGACCACGGCCACCGGGATGGTCCACAGGTACACGGTGTGCAGGGCGTCGGAGTAGGCCTGGACGATCGGCGCGGCCTGGTCGGCCGGCAGGCGGTGCAGGCCCTGCGGGCTCTCCGCCGCGTGGGCGAGCACGGCCGGGTCGGCGCCGGTGAGCCGGGCGGCGGTGCCGATCCCGTGGGCGAGTTCGGTCTTCAGGCTGTTGGCGTAGATGGTGCCGAACACGGCGGTGCCGAAGGAACTGCCGATGGTGCGGAAGAAGGTCACCCCGGAGGTGGCGGTGCCGAGGTCGGCGTAGTCGACGGTGTTCTGCACGGCGATGGTGAGGACCTGCATGCTCAGCCCGATGCCGGCGCCGAGCACGAACATGTAGAGCGAGGCCAGCGCGGTGCCGGTGCCGGGTTCCAGCCGGGAGAGCAGGTAGAGGCCGACGGCCATCACCGCGGTGCCGACGATCGGGAACAGCCGGTACTTCCCGGTCTTGCTGACGGCGTTGCCGCTGCCGACCGAGGCGATCAGCAGACCGATCACCATCGGCAGCGTCCGGACGCCGGAGACGGTCGCCGAGTCGCCGTCCACGTACTGGAGGAAGGTCGGCAGGAAGGTCAGCGCGCCGAGCATGGCGAAGCCGACGATGAAGCTGAGCACCGAGCAGACCGTGAACACCGGGTTACGGAACAGCCGCATCGGCAGCATGGGTTCGACGGCCCGGGTCTCCACCCAGCAGAACAGGCCGAGTGCCAGCGCGCCGCCGACGAACAGGCCGATGATCACCCCGGAGCCCCAGGGGTACTCGTTGCCGCCCCAACTGGTCGCCAGGATCAGCGCGCCGGCGCCGACCGCGACCAGCACGATGCCCAGGTAGTCGACGACCGGGCGGGTCGCCGAGCGGACCGAGGGGATGGTCCGGGCGGCCGCGGCGACCACCACGACCGCGATCGGCACGTTGACGTAGAACGCCCAGCGCCAGGACAGGTGGTCGGTGAACAGCCCGCCCAGCAGCGGCCCGATCACCGTGGCCACGCCGAACACCGCGCCGATCGCGCCCTGGTACTTGCCGCGCTCGCGCAGCGGGATGACGTCCGCGATCAGCGCCATGGCGGTGACCATCAGGCCGCCCGCGCCGAGGCCCTGGACGGCCCGCCAGGCGATCAGCAGGGTCATGTTGGTGGACAGCCCGCACAGGAACGAGCCGCCGACGAAGACGATCGCCGAGATCTGGAACAGCAGCTTGCGCCCGTACAGGTCGCCGAACTTGCCGGCCAGGACGGTGGCCACCGTCTCGGCCAGCAGATAGGACGTCACCACCCAGGACATGTGGGCGGCCCCGCCGAGGTCCGAGACGATGGTGGGCAGGGCGGTGCCGACGATGGTCTGGTCGAGGGCGGCCAGCAGCATGCCGAGCACGATGGTGGCGAAGACGACGTTCCGCTGCCGGACGTCCAGCACCGGAGGGGCGGAGGGCGGGGGCTCGGTGGCGACGGTCATGCCGTCAGCCTCCGGGGTGCGGGCGGTGGCCGCGATCCGGTTCGGCCGTCCGGGTGAGGCCGGGTGACGAGGGCCCGGACGGCCTTCCCGGTCGAGGCCCGGTCGAGGCCCGGTCGGTGACCCGGTGGCGGTCCCGGTGGCGGCCCCGGACGGGCCGGGCGACGATGAGCCGGACGAAGCCGAGCGAATTCGAACGAATCTGATTCGAAGCCGGTCGAAGCCGACCGACGTTCGTCCGGGTGCCACGACGCCCGGCCCCCGGGAAGGGGCTCCCATGAACGCCGACCCCCCGCGCAGCACCGCGCACCCGGCGCAGCCCGGCGCCACCGCCGTGGGCGGCCGGGCCGCCGCCCGTCGCTGGCGGGCGCTCGCGGTCTGCCTGGTCGCCGGCTTCATGACCCTGCTGGACGTCAGCATCGTCAACGTCGCGCTGCCGACCGTACGGGCCGGGCTGCACATGTCCGACAGCGGCCTGCAGTGGGTGCTCAGCGGCTACGCGCTGGCCTTCGGCCTGGTGCTGGTGCCCTCCGGGCGGCTCGGCGACGCGCGCAGCCGGCGGGCCGTCTTCCTCGCCGGGCTCGCCCTGTTCACCGTGGCCAGCGCGCTCGCCGGGGCGGCGCAGAGCCAGGAGTGGCTGGTGCTGGCCCGGCTGTTCCAGGGCGCGGCCGGCGGGGTGCTGGTGCCGCAGGTGTCCGGCTTCATCCAGGTGCTGTTCCAGGGCCCCGAGCGCGGCCGGGCCTTCGGCGCGCTGGGCGCGACCATCGGGCTGTCCACCGCCGTCGGGCCGCTGCTCGGCGGGCTGCTGATCCACGTGGTCGGCCCGCAGGACGGCTGGCGCTGGGTGTTCCTGGTCAACCTGCCGATCGGCGTGGCCGCGCTGCCCGTCGCCTACCGGCTGCTCCCCGCGCCCCCGCCCGCCGGCGACCGGGCCGGGCACCGGGACTTCGACCCGGTCGGCGTGCTGCTGCTCGGCGCCGGGACGGTCTCGCTGCTGCTGCCGTTCGTCCAGGCGCAGCAGTGGCACGGCCCGACCCGCTGGCTGCTGCTGCCGCTGGCGGCGGTGCTGCTCGCCGCCTTCGTCGGCTGGGAGCTGCACTACGGGCGGCGGCGCGAACCGCTGGTGAGCATGGCGCTGTTCGCGGTGCGGCCGTACGCGGCGGGGGTGCTGCTGTCGCTGGTGTACTTCGCCGGGTTCACCGCGATCTTCTTCATCTTCACGCTCTACCTCCAGGCGGGCCTGCACTACTCGGCGCTGACGGCGGGCCTGGCGATCACGCCGTTCGCGGTCGGCTCGGGGGTGTCCGCGGCGGTGGGCGGGCGCCTGGTGAGCCGGCTGGGGCGGCGGCTGGTGGTGGCCGGACTGGTGCTGGTGCTGGCCGGGCTGCTGGCCTCGGCGCTCGCGGTGCAGCTGTGGTCGGGGCCCCGGGTGGGCTGGACGACGGCGCTGCCGCTGCTGGTCGCCGGGGTGGGCAGCGGACTGGTGATCGCCCCGAACCAGACGCTGACCCTCCAGCAGGTGCCGGTGGCCCGGGCGGGCAGCGCGGGCGGGGTGCTGCAGACCGCGCAGCGGGTCGGCTCGGCGGTGGGCATCGCCGTCGTCGGCTCGGTGTTCTTCGCCCATGCCGCGGGGCCCCGCCCGGACTGGTCGCTGGCCTTCCAGCTGGGTGTGACGGTCGCGGCCGGGCTGGTGCTGGCGGCGCTGCTGGTGGCGGTCGCCGACCTGGCCTCGGGCCGGGGCGGCCGGCCGTAGGAGCGCACCGGGCGGCCGTAGCGCGCCGGCCGGGCGGCCCGGCGCGCGTATCGGCCGTCAGCGGTCCCGGCGGTGGTCCCGTCAGTGGTCCCGGCGGTGGACGGCGGCCGCCGCGACGGCGACCGAGGCCAGCGCCCACACCGCGTAGGTGGTCCAGGCCCCCGTGACGGTGGCCGGGTACTCGGACGGCCGCAGGCCCGTCAGGGTGGTCCGGGCCAGGCGCTGCCAGGCGGACAGCGGCAGGGCGTGCAGCAGGTCGGCGCTCCACCGGTAGCGCTCGGTGACCAGCGAGGGGATGAAGAACAGCACCACGACGGTGCCCACCACGGCCCCCGCGCTGTGCCGGATCAGCGCGCCGAGGCCGAGTCCGACCAGGGCGCAGACCGGGCCGAACAGCACTGCCGCCGTGATGTACCGCAGCGCGGCTGGGTCCGTGACGGACTGCCCGATGCCGGTCCCGGACAGGACCGCCTGGCTGATGCCGAAGGAGGCGCCGACGGCGAGCACGCCGTAGCCGGACAGGACGGCGGCCAGCACGCAGGCCTTGGCGGCGAGCACCGCCCGGCGGTCGGGCACGGCGGCCAGGGTGGTGCGGATCAGCCCGGTCGCGTACTCGCCCGTGATGACGAGCGCGCCGAGGCCGCCCGCGACCAGCATCAGGATGTCGGCGGAGGCGGCACCGAAGGCGTTGTTCAGCGCCACCTGCGCCATCATCACCGGGTCGTCCTCGCCCGGCGTGTAGTGGTCGCGGGTGTACAGCGCGGACTTGAGGCCGGCGGCGACGATCGCCAGGGCGCTGAGGCCGAGCACCCAGGGGACGGAGCGCAGCGACCAGAACTTGATCCACTCGGCGGCCAGCAGGTCGCCGAACCGGGCGCGCGGCTCGGCGGCGCGGGTGTCGGCGCGGGTGCCGGTGCGGGGGTCGGCGGGAACGGTGCCCAGCGGGGTGTTCGAGGAGGTGTTCAACGGGGCTCTCCGGCGGGGTACTCGACGCTGTCGGCGGTCAGGTCCATGAACGCCTCCTCCAGGGAGGCGCCCCTGGGGGTCAGGGCGTGCAGCAACAGGCGGTGCTCCAGGGCGAGTTCGCCGATCCGGGTGGCGTCCACGCCGGTCGCCGCGAGGGCGCCGTCCGGGCCGGGCCGCACGGCGGCGCCGGCCGCCGTCAACACGGCCGCCAGCCGGTCGGGTTCGGCGGCCCGGACGGTGACGGTGCCCCGGCCGGCCCGGGCGGCGAATGCGGACAGGCTCTCGTCCGCGAGCAGCCGGCCGCGTCCGACCACCACCAGGTGGTCGGCGGTGTGCTCCATCTCGGCCATCATGTGGCTGGAGACGAAGACGGTGCGCCCCTCGGCGGCGAGCCGGCGGAACAGCCCGCGCACCCAGAGCACGCCCTCCGGGTCCAGCCCGTTGAGCGGTTCGTCGAAGAGCAGCACCGGCGGGTCGCCGAGCAGCGCGCCGGCGATGCCGAGCCGCTGCCTCATGCCCAGCGAGTAGCCGCCGATCCGGCGCCCGCCCGCCTCGGCGAGCCCGACCTCGTGCAGTACCTGCTCGACCCGGGCGGCCGGGATCGCGTTGGTGCGGGCGAGCGCCCGCAGGTGGGCCCGGCCGGTCCGCCCGCCGTGGGCGTCGCCCGCGTCCAGCAGCGCGCCGGCGTGCCGCAGGCCGCGCGGCCTGCCGCGGAAGGGGCGGCCGTCGACGGTGACGGCGCCGGAGGTGGGGGCGCTCAGGCCGAGGACCAGCCGCAGGGTGGTGGACTTGCCGGCGCCGTTGGGGCCGAGGAAGCCGGTGACCCGGCCGGGCCGGACGGTGAAGGAGAGACGGTCGACGGCGGTGCGGACGCGGTGGCCGCGGCCGTAGCGCTTCGTCAGCTCGGTGACTTCGATCATGGGCTCCACGGTGCCCGTCCGGCCCGTACGGCAGCATCGGACCGGCGTCGACAGTGCCCGTCACCCCCGGCCGTACAACCACGGCTGGATGACGGCCTCGCCGGACCGTCGTTACGATCACGGACCATGTCACCGACGCCCTCCCCGCCGCTGCTCCGGCGCGTCCCGCCCGAGGTCTGGGTCGGCCTCGCCTGGTGCGTGGCCGCCGGCTACCCCGCCGTCCGGCTCGGCGGCGACGCCTCGCAGCACCCCGGCGCCGCCGCGCACGGCGGCTGGGCGTTCACCCTGGCCGACACGGTGGTGGCCTTCGCGGGAGCGGCGCTGGTACGACGGCTGCCGGTGCTCTCCGTCGCCCTGCTGCTGATCGCCGCGTTCACCGAGACCGACGGGTGGGCCGGCGGCGCCCAGGTGCCGCCCGGCGCGCTGCTCGCCGTGGACGTCGCGCTCTGCCTGATCACCGCGACCCGGCCGCGCCGCACCTCGCGGGCCGCCTTCACGCTGGTGATGGCCCTCCTGGTGGCGCACATCGGCATGGTGCACGGCAACACGGTGGGCATCTTCACCGGCACCCACATCGGCTCGGCCGACGGCGCCGCGCTGCTCGCGCTGGTCGCCTGGCTGGTCGGCCGCTCGGGGCGGCAGAACCGGGAGCACGCGGCGGCGCTCGGCGCCCGGGCGGCCGAGGAGGCGGTCACCGCCGAACGGCTGCGGATCGCCCGCGAGATGCACGACACCGTCGCGCACAGCCTCGGCATCGTCGCCCTCCAGGCGGGCGCCGCCCGCCGGGTGATCGACCGTCGGCCGGAGCGGGCCAAGCAGGCGCTGGGCGAGATCGAGGCGGCCGGGCGGGACACCCTGGCGGCGCTGCGCAGAATGCTGGTCGCGCTGCGGGAGGCCGACGGCGAGGCCTCGGCCCCGGTGCCGCAGGGCCTGGCCGACCTCGACCGGCTGGCCGGGGCGACCACCGCGGCGGGGGTGCGGGTGGAGGTGCGGCGGCGCGGCGAACCGGGGCCGCTGCCGCCGGAGGTGGACCTCGCGGCCTTCCGGATCGTCCAGGAGTCGGTCACCAACGTGGTGCGGCACGCGGACACCGACGCCTGTGTGGTGGCGGTGGACCACCGGACGGCGGGGGAGCTGTCCGTCGAGGTCACCGACCGGGGGCGGGGCCTGGGTCCGGTCCGGGGGGCCGGCGGCGGGTTCGGGCTGGCCGGGCTGCGGGAGCGGGTCGCCCTGCTGCGCGGGGAGTTCGAGGCCGGGCCGCTGCCCGGGGGCGGCTTCCGGGTGGCCGCCCGGCTGCCGGTGCCGGTGGCGGTGTCGGTACCGGGCTCGTCGGGCTTGTCGGCCGGGGAGGCGGGCGCGTGATCCGGGTCCTGCTGGTCGACGACCAGCCGCTGGTGCGCGCCGCGCTGGAGATGGTGATCGCGGAGACGGCGGACGTCGAGGTGGTCGGCGAGGCGGGCACCGGGGCGGAGGCCGTCCGGCTGGCCGCCGAACTGCGGCCGGACGTCGTGGTGATGGACATCCGGATGCCCGGCATGGACGGCATCGAGGCGACCAGGTTGGTGACCGCCGACGGCGGGCCGACCAGGGTGGTGGTGCTCACCACCTTCGACGAGGACGAGCACGTGTACGCGGCGCTGCACGCCGGGGCGTCCGGCTTCCTGGTCAAGGACATGGCGCTGGACGACATCCTCGGCGCGGTGCGGGTGGTCGCCGCCGGGGACGCGCTGATCGCGCCGGGCGTCACCCGGCGGCTGATCGGGGCGTTCGTCGGGGGCCGTCCGTCGCGGTCGGGGACCGGCGGGCCCGGGCCGGGTGCCCGGGGTGTCACCGCTGCGGCCGCCGCCGTCGCAGCCGAGCGGCGGCTGGCGGCGATCACCGGGCGCGAGCGCGAGATCCTGACTCTGGTCGGCCGAGGCCTGTCCAACACCGAGATCGCCGCCGAACTGGTGCTCAGCATCGCGACCGTCAAGACCTACATGACCCGGCTGCTGGCCAAGCTCGACGCCCGGGACCGGGTGCAGCTGGTCATCCTGGCCTACGAGGCGGGCCTGGTCTCGGTGTCCGGCTGACCGGGCCCGCCGCAGAAACGATTCAGCGCTTGATCGCCACGCCCGCGTACATCGCGATGTCCTGGTCGCGGACGGGCGCGGCACCGGCGTCCGGCCGCCAGTGGTGCACCAGCGTGACGCCCGGGTCGAGCAGCTCGTAGCCGTCGAAGAAGGCCTCCGTCTCGGCCTTGTCGCGGATCTGGAGCGGGATGCCGCGCGCGTTGTACTCACGGCCGACGCCGCCCACGCCCACCGGGTCGGTGTCCCCGGTGAAGACCGTCAGGGCGAGGAAGCTGCCGGGGGCCAGGGCGTCCATGAAGCGGCGCACGATGCCCTGCGGGTCGTCCTCGTCCAGCACGAAGTGAACGATCGCGATCAGCGACAGCGCCACCGGCTGCGAGAAGTCGAGCACCTCGCGCAGCCGGGGGTTGCCGATGATCGACTCCGGGTCGCGGAAGTCGGCCTCCACGTAACAGGTGCGGCCCTCGGGCGTGCTGTCCATCAGGGCCCGCGCGTGGGTCAGCACGATCGGGTCGTTGTCCACGTAGGCGACCCGGGCCTCGGGGTCGACCGCCTGGGCGACCTCGTGCACGTTCGGCGAGGTCGGGATGCCGGTGCCGATGTCGAGGAACTGCCGTACGCCGTACTGCTCGGCGAGTCTGCGCACCGAGCGCTGCATGAACTCGCGGGTGGTGCGCATCGAGGTCGGCAGCGCCGGCCAGGCCCGCACCGAGGCGTGCGCCGCGACCCGGTCCGCCTCGAAGTTGGTCTTGCCGCCGATGAGGTAGTCGTAGACCCGGGCGGAGTGCGGAACGTCCATCCGCAGGTCCACCGACGGGTAGTCCTCGCGCGGACCGTGCTCTGCCCGGACCTCGTTCGCCATGTTCGTTCTCCCGCCGCTGGGCATCCGTCACCAACCGCCCTGGTGGCGGTTCATGGTGCGCATGGTAACGGTCGCCCGCCGCACGGGAATGACAGGGTCTCAGGCGTGCGCCTCCGGGTGCTTCGGGTCGAGCGCGTCGGCGCCCGGCTGGCGGGGGACCACGGCGCTGTCGGCGTCGCGCCGCCCGTGCGCCGCGAGTTCGAGGGCGGCGCCCGTCCAGGCGAGGCCGAAGGCCCAGGTGGCCAGCCACTCGCCCAGGTACAGCGGCCGCACCGGCCAGTCGGAGCCGACGCCCGTCACCCCGGCCAGCAGCGAGAGCGCCAGGGCGGCCAGGATCACCACCCCGGCCACCAGGTACGCCGTGCCCACCCGGGCCGGCTGGGCGGAGCGGGGGTTGCGGAAGGAGTAGAGGCAGAAGACCGCCAGCATGACGAACAGCAGGCCGGCGAAGACCAGGTGGAACACCCCGACGGTGCGGTCGAGGCCGGACCCGCCCCCGGTGTACGTCGGGCAGAGCGCGACCCCGAGCGCGAAGAACCCGGCCGCCGTGCTCCAGCGGTCGTCCCGTCGGTCGAAGCGGTAGCAGATCAGGAACACCCCGAGGGCGCACAGCGCGCCGACGAAGACGTTCCGGGTGTCGGTGTAGTACGCGCCGCTCATCGAGTTCGGCCAGAAGCCGTCGGTGCCGCGCCCCGTCAGCTCGGCGGCCAGCCAGTTGCCGAACGGCAGGGCCACCGGCAGCAGGATGCCGATCAGGCCGACGCCGAGGCGCAGGATCGCGATGGTCCGAACGTCCTGGGTGCTCCGCCGGACAGCGGGGGAGTTCTGCGTGCGCACGTCGTGAGTCACGGACGCCTCCTTGCCTTTCGCACGGGCGCGTGGGCCCGCTCGTCCTCCGGCCGCGCGGGACGGGGTGGGGCGGCGTCGGACGGGCGCCGCCACACACCTGAGCGACCGTCAACTGGTGTACCCGCATTGGCGTTCGAAGCACCACCGATTTGAGCGGTTTAGACCCCCGATGACCGTCCGGAGCGCCCCGGACGACCATCCACTACGGACCCGGAGGGCCCGACGGTTCAACTCCCGCGCGGAGAGCGGGACAACGGCCCCCACCAGCCCCAACCGTGCCTGGACGAGCCTGGATCGATCTGTACCATTCCCTTCCGATCGGTGATCGGATCTGACAGCATCGTCCGGCGACCGGTCGCCGGTGATCCGTGCGCGGTGCGCGCACGACGCGTCCACCCGCGGCCCCTCCGGCGGCCGCCGTCCTGCTGCGCCTCGTGGAGGAGACGTGACCGCCAAGGCCGGCACCCCCGGGGCCGCCCACCGCCCGGCGCACTGGGTCCGCACCCGGCTGCGCGCCGACCCGGGCACCGCCCTGTTGACGGCGGCCCTCGCGTTCGTCACTGTCCTGCTGTCCGTGGCCGTCCCCCGCGTCACCGACCGGGGCGCGGACGCGGCGCTGCGGGACTACGTGCACCGGCAGGGCATCCACGCGACCAGCCTGCACTTCTCCTCCAAGGCCCGGCCGAGCGACACCGCCGCCGACCTCGACGCCGTCGACCGGCAGCTCGTCGAACGGGTCGGCGGGAAGCTCGCGCTGTCCCCGGCGGGCCTGGCGCACGGCTCCGTGACCGATTCCGTCCCGATGTTCAACCCGGGCTACCGCCGGGTGAGCGACAGCGCCCCGCCCAGGCTCTCCCTGGCCCACCTGGCCGGCCTCGCCGACCGGGTCACCCTGACCGAGGGCAGCCGCCCGGGCCCCGCCACCGCCGGAGCCCCGCTGCCGGTGATGGTCAGCCGGACGGCCGCCGAACTGGTCGGCATCAAGGTCGGTGACGTCGTCGACAGCGGCAGCACCGGCCCCGACAGCCGGCGGACCGCCGTGGTGACCGGCCTGTTCCGGGTCAACGACCCGCTGGACCCGTTCTGGACCGGCCTCGGCTGCCCGGACCGCCCCTGCCTGAACATCGACCTGGAGCACGGCAACTGGCTGGGGGCCACCGGCTTCGTCGACGGCGACAGCCTGGCCGGGCTGACCGGCTGGGGCACGTCCGTCCAGAACTTCTGGCGGGTGGCCGTGGACCCCGCCCCGCTGCGCGCCGACCGGCTGGAGCGGACCCGTGCCGACGTCCTGCCCCTCGTGTCCGGGCCGGGTGTCGCGGCCCTGGCCGACGCGACCGGGCGCGCCGACCTGCGGTCCGTCTCGACGCTGCCCGTCATCCTCGACCGGGCGGCCGAGCGCTACCGGGCCGCGATGGCGCTGAGCGCGATCGGGCCGGCCGGCGTCGCGGGCGTCGCCGTGGTGGTGCTCTGCCTGGCCGCCGCGCTCGGCACCGACCGCCGCGCCGCCGAACTCGGGCTGCTCCGGGCCCGCGGCGGCTCGCGCGGCGGGGTGCTGCTGCGGCTGCTCGGCGAGGGCGCGGTGACCGTGCTGCCCGCCGCCGCGCTCGGGGCGGTGCTCGCCCTGGTGCTGCTGCCCACCCCGCGCTGGGGCCTCGCGGTGGCGGCCGGCCTCGGCACGACCCTGCTCGCGCTGCTCGCCCTCCCGGCCCGCGCCGCCCTGCTGTGGGACCGCCCCCGGCCGACCGGCCGCGGGCGCCGGGTGGTCGGCGAACTCGCGCTGCTGGCCGTCACCGCCGTGGCGGTGGCCGAGGTCCGCCGGCGCGGCGTCGGCCACTCCGGCCGGGGCGTGGACCCGCTGCTGGTGGCCGCCCCGCTGCTGCTCGCCGTCGCCGGCGGGCTGCTGCTGGCGCGGATCGAGCCGGTGGCGACCGGCCGGCTGGCCGCGCTCGTCGGCCGCGGCCGGGGCCTGATCGGCTTCCTCGGCCTCGCCCGGGCCGCCCGGGACGGCTCCGGGCGCCGCCGGCCCTCCGCGCTGCCGCTGCTCGCCCTGCTGATCGCCGTCACCGCGACCGGCTTCGGCGCCACCCTGCTCGCCTCCGTGGACCACGGCAGGCTGCACGCCGGACGGGTCGCGACCGGCGGCGACATCGCCGTCTCCGTCCCGGACTACGCGACCCTGCCGGACCCGTTCCTCAAGGCCGTGGGCGGACTCCCGGAGGCCCGGAGCGCGACCGCGGTCCGGGTGGACCAGCGCGCGCGGTTCGTCGGCGCCGGCCCCAACGACTACACCAAGGTGACCCTGGTGGTCGCCGAGCCGACCGCGTACGCCGCGATCGCCCGCACCCTCGGGGCCGGCGCGTTCGACCCGGCGAAGCTCGCCGGCACCCCCGGCGGCCCGGACACCCCGGTACCCGCGCTGTTCAGCCGCGACCTGGCCGCGCGCCTGGCCGCCGGCGCGCCGACGCTGCACCTGTCCACCGCGAGCGAACTGCGCACCACCGTCGCCGGGATCGTCACCGCGACCCCGGCGCTGCCGGAGCCGGAGCAGCCGTTCGTCGTGGTGCCCAGCGGCCCCGCCGTGGAGCGCCTGCCGGAACTCGGCCGGTGGACCGGGTGGCTGGCCGTCGGCGACGGCCTCGACCCCGGGCGGATCAGGTCGCTCCTCCTGGAGCGGGGCCTGGTCGAGCCGACCGGCCTCGACAAGCTGATCGCGGACGAGGCCGCGGCGGCCGGCCGGGGCAGCCACGGACTGCCGCCCGCCTACCGGGTCGGCAGCAGCCGCGAGTACGCCGCGCAGCTCGCGGACGACCCGTTGCAGCAGGCCGCCGGACGGCTGTTCTGGTACGCGGCCCCGGCCAGCGCCGGATTCGCCGTCCTCGCCGTCCTGTTGACGCTGCTGCGGGCCGCGCCCGACCGTACGGCGGTGCTCGCCCGGCTGCGCACCATGGGCCTTCGGCCACGGCAGGGGCTGGCGCTGATCATCGCCGAGGCGCTGCCGCGGACCCTGGCGGCCTCCGCCGGCGGCGCCGGGGTCGCGGTGCTGGCGGCCGTCCTGCTGGGGCCGGCCTTCGACCTCTCGACCCTGGTCGGGGCCGGGACGGGCGGCTCCCTCGATCCCGCGCCGCTGCCGGTGCTGCTGCCCACCGCGGGCCTGACGCTGGTGGCCTGCCTCGGGGTGGTGCTGGAGACGCTGGTCGCCGGACGGCGGCAGATCGCCACCGAACTGCGCGCGGGGGAGTCCTGAGGGGAGCGGGGGTGAGTGCGGCGAGGGGAGTCGGAACGGCGAGGCGGCCCGGTCGTGGTGACCGGACCGCCGGGTACCCCGCCGCCGAAACGATTCAGCCGGTGGGCTGCCGGGTGCGGGCGATCAGCGCGTTGAGCAGTGCGGCCCCGCGCTCGGCGTCGTCGACGCTGACCGCGAAGTCCGTGCCCCGACGGGTGCGGACCACCAGGCAGACGCCCGGGCGCACCATCACGGTGGTGCCGAGCCCGTTGATCCGGTAGCCCCAGCCGCCCGACTGCGCGGCGGTGCGCCGCTCGGCACGGGCGGAGTCGAGCTCGGCGGGGGACCAGCGGCGGGCGGGCCACCCGAACGGGCCGAAGCCGACGGTCAGGCCGCGGGCGGTCACCCGGGTCCGTACCGAGGAGCAGCCGAGGAGCGCGAGGGCGCCGACGGCGAGCGGCAGCACCAGCACCCAGTCCAGGTCGACGACCCCGCTCGCGGTGAGCAGCACCCCCGCCACCGAGAGCAGCCCGAGCACCGCGGCGGACAGCTGCAGCCACGGGCTGGCGGCCTGGGAGAGCCAGACGACCTGCTCGCCCGGCGGCACCTCCAGCGCCGGTGCCCCGGCCGCCGGGTGCCGCTCCGGACGGCCGCCGTAGCGCCGGCCCGCCAGCACCGCCAGCAGCCCGGCGAGGCCGGTGGCCAGCAGGATCAGGACCACCTCGATGCCCATCGGGGCGGCGTCCTGCCAGCGGGCGCGGTCCAGGTTGGCGTGCACGATGGAGGCCTGCGCCCCCGTCAGCAGCACCCCGCCGGCCGCCAGCATCGCCGACCCGGCCCCGGGCGTCCGGCCGGCCCAGTACCGCCGCAGGACCACCGAGATCAGCACCAGGACCGCCCAGAACGCGGCCGGGAAGACCGTGGCCGCCGTCAGCGACATCGAGCCGTCCGGTTCCCGCCCGCCCCAGTGGGTGGCCAGTGGGTCCGGCAGCCGGTGGCGCGCCACCAGCGGCAGGGCGACCAGCAGCGCCAGCACCCCGACCGACCAGGCCGCCGCGGCCCAGACGGCGCCACCGGGTGCCGGTGGCCGCGCGGCGGCCGGCTCCGTGGTCGGTTCCGTGGTGTTTCCCGAGTCCGTCACGACATCCCCCTGATCATGTCCACGAGATCGTTCCTGCTGTAGCCGGCCCGGGCCGCGTCCTCGACCAACTGCCGTACCCGGTCCACAAGTTCGGAGCGGGTGTCGGCGCCGGTCGCGATCGTGATGCCGCGGCCCCGGCGGAACTCCAGCACCCCCTCGTCGCGCAGCGTGCGCAGCCCGCGCAGGACGGTGTTGGTGTTCACCCCCAGGGCCCGGGAGAGCTCCCGGGCCGGGGGCAGCTTGTCCCCGGGGGCGCACTCGCCCTCGGCGACGGCTCGTCTGATCGCGCCGGCGACCTGTTCGTGCAGTGGTCGGGTGTCCCCGATGTCCAGCTTCAGCAACATGGTGCTAGTGACGATAGCACCATTCACGTCTGGTGCCACGGCCCTGGGACGGCGGAACGGGCAGCGGTGGGGGGGGGGGGCCCGGGCCCCCCCCCCCCCCCCCCCCCCCCCCCCCCCCCGCCCCGGCCCCCCCCCCCCCCCCGGCCCCCCGCGGGGCGGGCCCCCGCCCGGGGGGG
>NZ_JBLRWA010000029.1:0-99799 GCF_048159585.1 Kitasatospora sp. SC0581
GATGACGCCGAGCTTGATCTCCGGCTGCCCGAACTTCGCGGTGTCCGCCGCCAGCAGGACGTCGCACAGCATGGCCAACTCGCAGCCGCCGCCCAGCGCGTAGCCCGCGACGGCCGCGACGACGGGCTTGCGCAGGGCGCCGAAGCGGTCCCAGGCGGCGAACCAGTCGCCGAGGTAGGCGTCGACGAAGTCGAGCGACTGCATCTCCTTGATGTCGGCGCCGGCCGCGAAGGCCTTCTCCGAGCCGGTGACCACCAGGCAGCCGATCTCCGAGTCCCGGTCGAACTCCGTTGCTGCCGCGACGACTTCGTTCATCAGCCGGGTGTTGAGCGCGTTGAGCGCCTTGGGCCGGTCGAGTGTGATCAGCCCCACCCGGCCCTTGCGCTCGACCAGGATCGTCCCGTACGTCATGCGGCGCCCTCCCGGAGGGTGGTGATGATGGCGGAGAAGTCCAGCCCGGCGCCCTCGTCCTGGGCGAAGGCGGCGTACAACTCGGCGGCCCGTCGGCCCAGTTCGGCCGGGACGGCGGAGGCGGTGGCGGCGTCGGCGGCCAGCCCGAGGTCCTTGGCCATCAGGGTGGCCGCGAATCCGGCCGCGTAGTCGCGGTTGGCGGGGCTGGCCGGGACGGGGCCGGGGACGGGACAGTTGGCGGTGAGCGCCCAGCACTGGCCGGAGGCGGTGGAGGCCACGTCGAACAGGGCCTGGTGGCTGAGCCCGAGGCTCTCCCCGAGGACGAAGGCCTCGCTGACCGCGATCATGGAGACGCCGAGGATCATGTTGTTGCAGATCTTCGCCGCCTGGCCGGCGCCGGACCCTCCGCAGTGGACGACCCGCCGGCCCATCGCCGCCAGCAGCGGCTCGGCGTCGGCGAAGTCGGCGGCGTCCGCGCCGACCATGAAGGTCAGGCCGGCCGCCTCGGCGCCGGCCACGCCGCCGGAGACCGGTGCGTCGACGGCCCGGTGCCCGGCGAGCCGGGCGAGGTCGGCGGCCACCCGGGCGTCCCCGACCGCGATGGTGGAGCAGTCCACGAACAGCGCGCCGCTCGGCGCCGCCGCCGTCAACTCACCGTAGGCGTCCAGGACATGGCGTCCGGCCGGGAGCATGGTGACGACCGTCCCGGCCGCCGCCACCGCCTGCGCCGCCGAGGCGGCCACGGCGACGCCGTTCCCGGCGGCGCGCTCCCGGGCGTCCGGGGCCAGGTCGTAGCCGGTCACCCGGTGTCCGGCCTTGACGAGGTTGGCGGCCATCGGGCCGCCCATGTTGCCGAGTCCGATGAATCCGATCGTCTGGGTCACCAGCGCTCCAGGGGTGTGGTGGCGGCGAGGCCGAGTTCACGGTCGCCGAGCGGGGCGAAGTAGCGGTCCACGGCGGCGGGTTCGACGGCGCTCAGGGTCGCCGGGCTCCACCGCGGGGTGCGGTCCTTGTCGATCACCTGGGCCCGGATGCCCTCGGCGAGGTCCGGTGTGGCGAGCGCCGCGCAGGAGGTGCGGTACTCCTGGTCGAGGACGGCCTCCAGCGGGCCGAGTGCCCGGGCCCGGCGCAGGGCCGCGAGCGTCGCCTTCACGGCGGTCGGGGAGTTGGCGGCGATCCGGTCGGCGGCCTTCTTGGCCTCGGGTTCGCCGCTCTCCCGCAGCCGGTCGAGGATCTCCTCCACGGTGCCGGCCGCGTAGCAGTGGTCGATCCATCCGCGCTGCGCGTCCAGCACGCCGGCCGGCGCGGGCCCGACGTTCCGTTCCAGGGCGTCGTGGACGGGCAGTTCGGCCAGGTCGTCCAGCAGTGCGGGCAGCCGCTCGGCGGGCACGAAGTGGTCGGCGAGCCCGCACAGCAGCGCGTCCCCGGCGCCGACGGATCCCGCGGTCAGGGCGAGGTGGGTGCCCGACTCCCCCGGCGCGAGGGCGAGCAGGTAGGTGCCGCCGACGTCGGGGACGAAGCCGATGCCGGCCTCCGGCAGGGCGACCCGGGTGCTCTCCGTGACGATCCGGACGCTGCCGTGGGCGGAGACGCCGACCCCGCCGCCCATCACGATGCCGTTCATCACGGCGACGTAGGGCTTCGGGTAGCGGGCGATCCGGGCGTTGAGGCGGTACTCGTCGCGCCAGAACTCCTCGACGGCGCCCGGGTCGCCGCCGGTGGCGGCGCGGTGGATGGCGACGATGTCGCCGCCCGCGCAGAAGGCCCGCTCACCGGCGCCGGTGATCACGACGGTCTCCACGTCGCCGTCCCGCTCCCACGCGTCCAGTGCGGCGGAGATCCTCCGCACCATGCCGTGGGTGAGGGCGTTCAGGGCCGCCGGGCGGTTGAGGACGATCAGACCCGCCCGGCCCTCGCGCTGGACGAGCACCTCGTCCGTACCCATCACGCGGCCCCGGTCAGGCCGCGGGCGACGATGACGCGCATGATCTCGTTGGTCCCTTCCAGGATCTGGTGCACCCGCAGGTCGCGGACGATCTTCTCGATGCCGTACTCGGCCAGGTAGCCGTAGCCGCCGTGGAGTTGGAGCGCCTGGTTGGCCACCTCGAAGCCGGTGTCGGTGGCGTGGCGCTTGGCCATCGCGCACAGCTCCGGCGCCCGGGGGTCGCCCCGGTCCAGCGCGGCGGCGGCCCGCCAGAGCAGCGATCTGGCGGCCTCCAGCTCCGTGGCCATGTCGGCGAGCCGGAACCGCAGCGCCTGGGCGTGCAGCAGCGCGGCCCCGAACGCCTCCCGGTCGGCCAGGTGCCGGGTGGCCCGCTCCAGGGCGTCCTGCGCGCCGCCGACGGAGCAGGCGGCGATGCCGAGCCGGCCGCCGTTCAGTCCGTTCATGGCGATCCGGAAGCCCTCGCCCTCCCCGCCGAGCAGGCGGTCGGCGGGGAGCCGGACGCCGTCCAGCAGCACCTGCCGGGTCGGCTGGGCGTTCCAGCCCATCTTCTTCTCGTTCGCTCCGAAGGAGACGCCCGGGTCGTCCCGCTCCACCAGGAACGCGGAGACGCCCCGGGCCCCCGGGCCGCCGGTGCGGGCCATCACCACGTACACCTGCGAGGTGCCGGCGCCCGAGACGAACTGCTTGACGCCGTCCAGGACCCAGTGGTCCCCGTGCCGGCGGGCCCGGGTGGCCAGCGCGGCGGCGTCCGAGCCCGCGCCCGGCTCGGTGAGGCAGTAGCTGCCGAGCAGCTCCGTCGAGCAGAGCCCGGGCAGCAGCCGGGCGCGCTGGGCGGGGCTGCCGTAGCGGTCGATCATCCAGGCGACCATGTTGTGGATCGACAGGTAGCCGGCGATGGACGGGCAGCCGGTCGCCAGCGCCTCGAAGACGAGCACGCCGTCCTGGCGGCCGAGCTCCGAGCCGCCCGCCTCCTCCCGCACGTAGACGCCGCCGAGGCCCAGGTCGGCGGCCTTGCGCAGGACGTCGACCGGGAAGTGCTTGGCCTGGTCCCACGCGACGGCGTGCGGGGCGAGGTGCTCGCGGGCGAAGTCCCGGGTGGTCGCGACGATGGCGAGCTGGTCGTCGGTCAGATGGGTGTGCACGGCGCGCCTCAGCCCATCGTCGGGATGGTGAAGCTCGCGCCCTCCTTGGCCCCGGAGGGCCAGCGCGAGGTGACGGTGCGGGTGCGGGTGTAGAAGCGGATCGAGTCCGGCCCGTGCTGGTTGAGGTCCCCGAACGCGGAGCGCTTCCAGCCGCCGAAGGTGTGGTAGGCGATCGGCACCGGGATGGGCACGTTGACCCCGACCATGCCGGTGTTCACCCGCCGGGCGAAGTCCCGGGCGGTGTCGCCGTCCCGGGTGTAGATGGCCACCCCGTTGCCGAACTCGTGCTCGCTGGGCAGCCGCAGCGCCTCCTCGTAGTCGGCGGCACGCACCACGGTGAGCACCGGCCCGAAGATCTCCTCCCGGTAGATCCGCATGCCGGGCGTGACCCGGTCGAACAGCGAGGCACCGAGGAAGTAGCCGTCCTCGTGCCCCGCCAGCCGGAAGTCCCGTCCGTCGACGACGAGTTCGGCGCCCTCCTCGACCCCGAGGTCCAGGTAGCCGCGCACCCGCGCCAGCGCGTCGGCGCCGACCAGCGGGCCGAAGTCCGCCGCCGGGTCGTCCGAGCGCCCGACCTTGAGCGCGCCGATCCGCTCGACCAGCTTCGCCACCAGGGCGTCCGCCGTCGCCTCCCCCACCGGGACGGCCACCGAGATCGCCATGCAGCGCTCCCCGGCCGAGCCGTACCCGGCGCCGATCAGCGCGTCCGCCGCCTGGTCGAGGTCGGCGTCCGGCATCACGATCAGGTGGTTCTTGGCCCCGCCGAAGCACTGCGCCCGCTTCCCGTGCGCGGCGGCGGTGGCGTACACGTACTGGGCGACCGGCGTGGAGCCGACGAAGCCGAGCGCCTGGACGCGCGGGTCCTCCAGCAGGGTGTCCACGGCCTCCTTGTCACCGTTGACGACATTGAGCACGCCCGGCGGCAGCCCGGCCTCCAGGAACAGCTCGGCCAGCCGCAGCGGCACCGAGGGGTCGCGCTCCGAGGGCTTGAGCACGAAGGCGTTCCCACAGGCCAGCGCGGGCGCGGCCTTCCAGAGCGGGATCATCGCCGGGAAGTTGAACGGCGTGATGCCCGCGACCACGCCGAGCGGCTGGCGCATCGAGTACACGTCGATGCCCGTCCCGGCGTTGTCGCTGAACTCGCCCTTCAGCAGGTGCGGGATGCCGGCGGCGAACTCCACGACCTCCAGGCCGCGTTGGATGTCGCCGTGGGCGTCGGCCACGGTCTTGCCGTGCTCGGCGGAGAGCAGCCGGGCCAGCTCGTCCTTCTCCTGCTCGACGAGTTGGAGGAAGCGCAGCAGGACGCGGGCCCGCCGCTGCGGGTTCCAGGCGGCCCACGCGGGCTGGGCCTGCGCGGCGTCGGCGATCACCGCCTCGACCTCGGCGCGGCTCGCCAGGGGCACCCGGGCCTGCACCCGGCCGGTGTTGGGGTCGTACACGTCGCCGAAGCGGCCGGAGGTGCCGGCGGTGGGCTTGCCGGCGATGAAGTGGGTCAGTTCTCGGACCATCGGTTCCTTCTCTCGACAGGGGTGGGGAGAGGAGGAATGGAGGCCGCCGCCTGCTGGCGGGCGCACGGTGGTGCGCCCCTCGGCACGGGCGTACGGCGGTGTGACGGTACGTCAGGACGCGGGCGCCCCGGCGGTCGTCGGCACGGGACAGCCAGGCGCGGTGGAACGGGAGCAGCCCGGAGTCATGTGTGTCGTCTCCATCCTCGTGGAAAACACGAACCACCCGCGGCCGGTATCCTGACTCCCGGATCACCGCACGCCCTCAGGCCTTCCCGGCTGGCTGCCAGTGGCCGTCATCTGCGAGGACGGACTCCCCGGTCACAGTGGCGGGACCGTGCCGGACTCACACCGGCTTCCCTGACACCGCGGACCTGCCGTCGACCATATAGTTGGACGTCCTAGTAAGTCCAGGGGTACGCGCCCGCGCCGCGCCGCCGGAGGGCCGCTCACCCCCGTCCACCTGCCCGGACACGCCGGGAGCCGGCCCCGAGGGACCGGCTCCGAGGGCCGGCTCCGATGACCGCCGCTCAGCGGCCGGTGGTGACGACCATGCGGAAGCGGGCCCGGTTGGCGGCCATCTTCTCCACCGCCGCCGCGGTCCGCTCCAGCGGCACCTCCTCGACCCAGGCCCGCACCCCCGTCCGCGCCGCGAAGCGCAGCGTGTCCTGGGTGTCGACCGCGATGCCCGAGGAGTGCGCGTAGACCTTCCGGTCGCCCTGGATCAACTGCAGGGCGCTCAGCTGCAGCGGCTCCGCCGGGAGTCCGACCATGACGAGCTCGCCCCGACGGGTGATCCCGTCGATCGTCGCCACCACGGCGGGCGCGTTGGTGACGGTGGACAGGACCACCTTCGCACCTCCCAACTGCCGTAGGGCCTCGGCGACATCGCCCGCGGTGCTGTCGATGTAGTGGGCGGCGCCGAGCCGGAGCGCGAGCGGCCCCTTCTCCTGGCCGCGGGCGATGGCGACGGTACGGAAGCCCATCTTCTCGGCGAACTGGACGCCCAGGTGGCCGAGTCCGCCGATCCCCAGGATGGCGACGGTGTCCCCGGGCCGTGCGGCGGAGCGGCGCAGGGCGTTGAAGACCGTCACCCCCGCGCAGGCCAGCGGCGCCGCCTCGACCGCGGTGAGCTCGTCCGGGACCGCCGCCAGGGCCACGGCCGGGACGACGACGGAGTCGGCGAACCCGCCCGGATAGGCGACGCCGGGGATCTCGACCCGTGCGCAGTGCAGGCCGTCGCCCGCCCGGCACGCGTCGCAGTGCCCGCAGCTGCCGCCGTACCAGCCGACCGCGACCCGGTCGCCGACCCGCCAGCCCTCCACGCCCTCGCCGAGGGCGTCGACGCGGCCGGCGATCTCGTGCCCCGGGGTGATCGGGAAGGTGCTGCCGGGCAGCAGGCCGCTGGCGATGAGCAGGTCGGAGTGGCAGACCCCGCACGCCTCCACGGTGATCCGCACGGCTCCCGGGCCGGGCTCCCGCGAGGGGACCTCGACCAGCTCGGGGGCCGCACCCGGCCCCGCGACCTGGACGGCGCGCAGCGCGGCGGCCGAGCCGCTGGGGGAGGTGGTCATGAGCGATCCCTTCGCCGGGTGATGTGCCCCGGAGCCCCAGGTGACCGCACCGCTCGTCCTGTTCCGGGCGCGCCTTTCGAGACGGATCGAAATGTCTCGAAAGAACTCGGAAGTAAAAGGTGGAGATAGGAATCGAACCCATCTGAACGGCCCTGCAAGCCGCCGCCTAGCCACTCGGCCACTCCACCCCGACAACGATGGAAACATTACACGCACATGAACACGGACCCTGACCAGAATTCCCCGGGAACGGCGATGTTTCACCCCATGGGGCTCTTAGTGCGTCTAGTGTTATTTCTTTCGACATGGCGCCGGTAGGGTCCGACGAGCCAGCGCGTAAAAGACCGGGTGCGCTAGCCTGTGCCGATATCTCCGACCCGATGGGATTTCACTGATGGCCGTTGAGGAATCACGGTTCACCCATACCGCGGAGCCGCTCTGCGGAACCGCCGCGAACCGGTGCCAGTACAAGAACCTGCCCCTGCGCGACCTTCCCCCACTCGGCGTCGTGCGCCGCGCCAGGATCGCCCGCGAGGGCCTGCGCGAGCGCCGCGCCGACGTTCCGGCGCCCGGCCGGCCCTCCCGGTTCGCCGAGGGGGACTGGGTCCGGGTGAAGGACGAGGCCGCGGTGCGCGCCACCCTCGACGACAAGGACCGCCACCGCGGCCTGTGGTTCACCGGCAGCCAGTGGTCGTTCTGCGGCGGTGTCTACCAGGTCGAGCGCATCGTGCGCCGCATGATCGACGACCACTACCGGGTACGGCGCCTGTCGGGCACCGTCGCCCTGGCCGGCGCCACCTGCCACGGCGCCGACGGCGCCCAGGGCTGCGGGCTGGACTGCGCCCTGCTGTTCCGCGACGAATGGCTGGAGCCCGCGCCCGCGCCGGTCCCCGCCCCCCGTCCCGTCGCCCTGTGGGCGACCGTGCGCGGCCTCGCGGAGATCCGCGCGACCCTCGACCCCGACGGGCGCCTGCACGGCGTCCCCTTCCAGCCGGGGATGGAACACCACACCGGCACCCGTCACAGCGCCCTCGAACTGCGCCACCGGTCCCTCGCCTGGTGGCAACACCCCACCGGGGGGCGCTGGTTCATCCTCGACGGCCTGCGCTGCGGTGGCGAGCCGCTCGCCACCGGCTGCGACCGGCGGTGCGCCCTGCTCTGGCACGAGTCCTGGCTGCACCTGGAGCCGGCCGCCACCGCCCCCTGACCGACCGTCAGCGCAGCCAGCGGTCGCGCACCAGCTTCGCGGTCAGGTGCAGCGGCCCGTCCCGGTCGCCGACGTAACATCGGGGAAGCGCGAACTCCCCGCCGTGGACACCGGGGCTGACCGCGCACCCGTACCCGTACCCGGTGTGCGCCACCGCCTCCACGGCGGCGCCGTCGAGCGAACCGTACGGGTAGCAGAACCCCTCGACCGACCGGCCCGTGAGGTCCTCCAGCACGTGGCGGCTGTCGGCGACCTGGGCCGCCAGATCCCGCGCCCCCAGGCCCGCCAGCCGCCGGTGCGTCAGCCCGTGCGAGCCGATCTCCACCCCCTCGGCGGCGGCCTCGCGGACCTGGGCCGCCGTCATCAGCGGCTTGCGCGGGCCCTGCTCGTCCCAGTCGTTGTACCCCCCGAGCCGGCCGGCCACCACGTAGACCGTCGCCGTGAAGTCGTACTCCGCCAGTGCGGGCAGGGCCTCCTCCACGAAGTCGCGGTATCCGTCGTCGAAGCTGAGCCCCACCTTTCCCGCGGCGGTTCCGTTCCGGTGGGAACGCATCAGCTCGCCCACCGACACCCCGCGCAGTCCGCGCGCGGACAGCCAGCGCAGCTGGCGGCGGAATCGCGCGGGGTCGACGGTGATCAGATAGGGATCCTCGGTCGCCGACGTCACCGAGTGGTACATCAACGTCCACGGGAGACGCGCCGCATCCAGGTCGGGCGCGCTTTCCGAACTATTGCGTGGTCGAACGAGTCGCATGTTCCGCTCCTGCTGTCCAGTGGCCCCGTCCGTTCAGGTGGCCCTCGGAGAAATTGCATTCTGGCAGCGTCGGGCCCGGCTTCCATTCGCGCCAGGCGACTCCGTACCATTTCACCCGGTTGCCGGAGCGGAATTCGGCGGGGCCCGCCCGGGCCGGGCCGGGGCGGCGGACGGTCAGCGGTGGTTGACGATGACGTAGATGCCCCAGCCGATCGCCGCGAGCACCAGCGCGAAAATGAGTCCGGCCAGGGTGGAGCCGACCGGGCCGGCGGTGGGCCGGACGGCCACCGCCTCGTCGGCCGGGCCGGACGGGTCCGACGGACCGGACGGAGCGGACGGGTTGAGCAGGCGCAGGCCGAGGGCGAACAGCGCGGGCAGGCCGGCACCGGTGACCAGGCCCACCACGACGATCTTCCACACCGCGTCCAGGTTGACCCAGGAGTTCACGACCTCACCTCGTCCTTGACGGGCTCCGGGGCCACCGAACCGGTCCAGGCGGCGTTGACGTTCTCCGGCGTCACGGCCGGGTAGCGGGAGGCGGCGAAGAAGGCGACCGACGCCAGCACCAGCACGGTGAAGATCACCGCCACCCCGGTCGTCCCGCCGATCCCGTTCGCGGTCCAGTAGGCCACCGCGCCGACCCCCGCCGCGGCCGGCAGGGTGAGCAGCCAGGCCGCCACCATCCGGCGGGCGAGCTGCCAGCGCACCACGGCACCGCTCCGCCCGATCCCCGAGCCCAGGATCGACCCGGTGGCCACGTGGGTGGTGGAGAGCGAGTAGCCGAAGTCGGTGGAGCAGAGGATCACCGCGGCCGAGGCCGACTCGGCGGCCATCCCCTGCGGCGGCTCGATCTCCACCAGCCCCTTGCCCAACGCGCGGATCACCCGCCAGCCGCCGATGTAGGTGCCCAGGGCGATCGCCAGCGCGCAGGAGACGATCACCCAGTCCGGCGCCTTCGCCCCGGCCTGCAGGGTGCCGTTGGCGATCAGGGCCAGGGTGATGGCGCCCATGGTCTTCTGCGCGTCGTTGGTGCCGTGGGCGAGCGACACCATGGAGGCCGAGCCGATCTGGCCGAGCCGGAACCCGCGCCCGCGCGGGCCCTCGGGCACGTCCCGGGTGAGGCGGTAGACCAGGAGGGTGCCGACCACCGCCACCCCGCCGGCGATGAACGGCGACAGCGCCGCGGGCACGATCACCTTGGAGACCAGCCCCTGCCACTTGACGGCCGAGGTCCCGGCCGCCGCCACCGTCGCCCCGACCACCCCGCCGATCAGCGCGTGCGAGGAGCTGGAGGGGATCCCGAGGAACCAGGTGGCCAGGTTCCACAGGATGCTGCCGGTCAGGCCGGCGCACACCACCGTCAGGGTCACCTCCCCGCTGGCGACCAGGCCGTTGGCGATGGTCGCCGCCACGGCGGTCGACAGGAACGCGCCGACCAGGTTGAGCACCGCCGAGACGGCGACCGCGACGCGCGGCGGGAGGGCGCCGGTCACGATCGAGGTCGCCATCGCGTTGCCGGTGTCGTGGAAGCCGTTGGTGAAGTCGAAGCCCAGCGCCGTGACGACCATCAGCGCCAGGACCGCGTCGTTGCCGGTCACGGACCCGAACCTAGCCCGCGTACCGGGACACGCCCGGTTCGGCGACGACCCGGCGCGCCGCGCGGCGAAGGGCCGCCATCCGGTCGGATCAACATACGGTCGCGCCCCCTCGCCTGCCGGACGGACCGCCCCAGGAGCCCGATCGCGTCGACGGCCTCCCCACAACCCACTCCCCCGGCGGCAGCCCGTACGGATTCCCGACCTCCGAACGGCGGGCCGTCAGCCCGTGGCCGCCACCCGCCCGATCGGGTCGCATTCACCGGCAGCGCGGGACACCGACGGGTCGGGTACGGAAGGCTCAGGGCTTTCGAGCCCCAGGCACGCAGCACGGACACGGTCGGCCGGGGCGGCCCGAGACCGGATTGGTGGCATGACCGTTCAGGACATCCCGGACCCCCCGAGCACCGGGACCGCCCGGCGCGGCGAGTTCGCCGAACTGTACCGGCGCGTGGCGCAGGCCGGTCTGCTGCGTCGGCGCCCGCTGTACTACGCGTGCCGGAGCGCGGCACTGCTGGCCGCGCTGGCGGGGCTGCTGGCCGGGTTCACGGCGCTCGGCGCGAGCTGGTGGCAGCTCGGCCTGGCGCCGCTGTTCGCCCTCGTACTGGGCCAGTTGGCGCTGCTCGGCCATGACGTCGCGCACCGCGCGGTGTTCGCCGACCGCCGGACGACCGACCTGGTGGGCATCGTGCTGGGGAACCTGGTGGTCGGCATGAGCTACGGCTGGTGGGTCGACGACCACAACCGGCACCACGCCCACCCGAACCGCGAGGGCCAGGACCCGGCCGCCGACTCCCTCCTCTTCGCCCGGACCGCCCAACAGGCCGATCGGACACGGGGGTTGCGGCGGTTCGTGGCACGGCACCAGGCGGCACTGTTCTTCCCGCTGCTGTCCCTCCAGGCACTCGGCCTGCTCGTCGCCACCGGCCTGACCCTCACCCGCGGCACCGTCAGGTACCCGGCGCTGGAACGCACCCTCGCCGTACTGCACTACGCCGTCGCGGCGGCCCTGACCGTCCTCGTGCTCTCCCCGCTCCAGGCGCTCGCCTTCACCGCGCTGTTCGGGGCACTGTTCGGCGTCTACCTGGGCTGCATCTTCGCCCCCAACCACAAGGGCATGCCGATGACCGGCCCCGGCGCCGAGCGCACCGACTACCTCCGGCGGCAGGTGCTGCCCTCCCGCAACCTGCGGGCCGGCCGGTTCGTCCACTTCCTCTTCGGCGGCCTCGGCCTCCAGATCGAGCACCACCTCTTCCCGGCCATGCCGGTCGCGGCGCTGCGCCCGGCCTCGCGCATCGTGCGCGCCTACTGCGCGGAGATCGGCGTGCCGTACGCCGAGGCGGGTCTGACCGCCTGTTTCCGGGAGATCCTGCGGGACCTGCGCGCGGTCGGCCGGTCCGTCCCGGCCCGCCCGGAGGCCGCGGCCGCGACGAAGAGCACGGCACCTGCGGAGGCTGCCCGGTGAGCGGGGTCCTGCCCGGGCCGGCGGCGCCCGCCGCGGCCGGTCCGGCCCCCGGCGGCGAGCGGCTGCGGGTGGTGATCGTCGCCGAGTCCTTCGCCCCGCAGGTCAACGGCGTGGCCCACAGCGTGCTCCGGACCGCCGAGCACCTCCTGGCCCGGGGGCACGTCCCGCTGGTGGTGGCCCCGGCGGCCCAGCGCCGCACGAGCGGGAACGCCAGTGCGAGCGAGCCGTACGAGTCGGCGTACGGCTACCGGGTGGTTCGCGTCCCGTCCGTCCCGCTGCCCGGCTACCCGGAGGTGCGGGTCGCCCTCCCCGGGCGCCGGGTGGCCGACGCCGTCGAGCAGCACCGCCCCCATGTGGTGCACCTGGCGGGCCCGTTCGCCCTCGGGGCGGCCGGAGCGGCGGCGGCCGGGCGCGCGGGCGTCCCCGTCGTCGCCGTCTACCAGACCGACCTCGCCGCGTACGCCCGGACCTACCTGCCGTTCGCCGGAGCCGCCGGGGCCCGGCTGGCCTGGCACCGGCTGCGGCTCATCCACACGGCGGCCGCGCGGACCCTGGCGCCGTCCCGGGCGTCGCTCGACGCCCTGACGGCCCACGGGGTCCCCCGGGTCCACCTGTGGCCGCGCGGCGTCGACTGCGTGCGCTTCCACCCCGGCCACCGGGACGAGGCCCTGCGCCGGCGCCTCGGCCGGCCCGGCGAGGTGCTGGTCGGCTACGTCGGGCGGCTGGCGCCGGAGAAGCAGGTCGAGCGGCTGGCCGAGGTGTCCCGGCTCCCGGGCGTACGGCTGGTGGTGGTCGGCGACGGCCCCAGCCGCGCCCGACTGGCCGCCGCGCTGCCGGACGCGCTCTTCCTGGGCCGCCGCACCGGGCACGAACTCGCCCGGCTCTACGCCTCGTTCGACGTCTTCGCGCACACCGGACCGTTCGAGACCTTCGGCCAGACCCTCCAGGAGGCGATGGCCAGCGGCCTGCCCGTCATCGCCCCCGCCGTCGGCGGACCGCTCGACCTGGTCCAGCCCGGACGCACCGGCTTCCTCGTCCCGCCCGGCGCGGGCACCGGGTTCCGGGAGGCGGTGGAACGGCTCGCCTGGGACGCGGAACTCCGCCGGGCGTTCGGCCAGGCGGGCCGGGCCGCGGTCGTGGAACGCAGCTGGGAGGCGGTCGGCGACCGGCTCGTCGACCACTACCGGCTCGCGCTGGCGGAGTCCTCCGCCGCGGGGCGCGGGTGAGACCGAGGAACGGACCCGTCATGCACCAGCCGCTCGCCACCGCGTACGTACCCGGCGCCCACCCGGACGCCGACACCGCCGTGTTCCTGCACGGGCTCGGCGGCTGGACCCACAACTGGGCCGCCCTGATCGAGCGCCTCCGGTCGTCGGTCCACTGCCTGGCCCTCGACCTCCCCGGCTTCGGCCGCTCCGCTCCCCCTCCCGACGGCCTCGTCACCGTCGGGCGCCAGGCCGCGGCCGTCGCCCGCCACCTCGTCCGCACCGGGCACCGCCGCGTCCACCTGGTCGGCAACTCGCTCGGCGGCCTGACCGCCCTCCACCTCGCCGCCCACCGCCCGGAGCTGGTCGCCACCCTGACCCTCGTCTCCCCGGTCCTGCCCGCCCTCCCACCGCCGCAGGCCCTGCGGATCTCCCTGCTGGGCCTGCCGGGCGCCGCCCGCCTGTACGCCCGACTGCTGTCCACCCGGGGCCCCGACCGCCAGCTCGACGACCTCTACCGCCTGATCTACGCCGACCCGTCCCGCGTCAACGCCGAGCAGCGGGCGACCGAAGTGCGCGAGCGCCTGCGCCGTGCCGAACTCCCGTACAACCAGCAGATGTTGGTGGAGGGCGTGCGCGCCGTCGTCCGGGCCCACCTCCGACTGCCGGGCGAGCCCTCGCCCTGGCACCAGGCCCGCCGGGTCACCGCCCCCACCCTGCTCGTCTTCGGCCGCGAGGACCGCCTCGTCCCCTTCCGTACGGCGGCCCGGTCCTACACGGCCTTCCGGGACGCCCGGCTCCTCACCCTGCCCGGCGTCGGCCACGTCGCCATGCAGGAACACCCCGACGCCGTGGCCGCGGCCTTCCGCGCCCTGCTCCCGGAGGCCCGCCGCACGCCCGGCGGGTGAGCCTCGCTATTGGTCTACTCCAATCTGTCCTGAATACGTCGTCACAGCAGGCGCCGGCCTGCCGTTCACTGTTCCTCCCGGGCGGCCGGGCTCGCTGCCGCATGACCCGTCGACCTGGGAGGTGCGAATGCGAAGGGCCTCGCCCCATCCGAACGTTGGGGTCTCCGCCGGGCCCGGAGTCGGACGTCTTCCGGCCGAATGTCCGCTCCCCCGCGACGCAAGCTGATCTGATGGGTAGTCAAAAGGTCACCCCCACAGTGAACTTGGAGACCCCATGGCCATTCGCGCGTCCTGCCGCCCCCTGGTCCTCACCCTGCTCCTGTCCCTGGCCGCGGCCGGATGCGGCGGCTCCGGCTCGGGCAGCGGTTCCGGGGCCGGCGGCAAGCTGACGGTGTGGCTGGCCGTGGACGCCCAGGAGAACTGGCCACAACTGGTCCAGTCCACCAACGACCGCTTCGCCAAGGCCCACCCCGGGGTCCGGGTCGACGTCCAGTACCAGCAGTGGACGACGAAGAACCAGAAGCTGGACGCCGTCCTCGCCGGGAAGAACGTGCCCGACGTGGTGGAGATGGGCAACAGCGAGACCACCAACTACATCGTCAACGGCGCTTTCGCCACCCTCGACCCGGCCCGCTTCGACCAGTCGGACGCCTGGCTGCCGGCGCTCGCCGACGCCTGCCGCGACAACGGCAAGGTCTACTGCGTGCCCTACTACGTCGGGGCCCGGGTCGGTGTCTACCGCACCGACTACTTCACCCAGGCCGGTGTGCCGGGCGCCCCGAAGACGTACCCCGAACTGCTCTCCGCGTTCGACCGGCTGAAGAGCACCTTCGGCACCCAGGACCCGAACTTCTCCGCCCTCTACATGCCCGGCCGCTACTGGTACGCGGCCATGGCCTTCCTGAAGGACGCGGGCGGCGAGATCGCGGTGAAGGACGGCAACCGCTGGAAGGCCTCGCTGTCCTCGCCCAACTCCGTCGCCGGGCTCACCGAGTGGAAGCGGCTGATCGACGCCTACTACGTCGGCGACCGCGCCAAGGACAACGGCGACCAGCCGGCCGTCGTCGGCCAGGGCCGCGTGGGCGTCTTCTACGGCAACACCTGGGAGGCCGGCGCCGCCGCCGACGAACGCTCCGGCGGGGACCCGAAGCTGAAGGACAAGTTCGCCACCTTCCCCTTCCCCGGCCCGTCCGGCAAACTCCTGCCGCCCTTCCTCGGCGGCTCCACCCTGGCCGTGCCGGCCAAGTCGACGCGCAAGGACCTGGCCGCCGACTGGATCAGGCTGTTCACCGACCGGGAGTCGCAGAAGACGCTGATCGCCGCGAACACCCTGCCCAACAACACCACCCAGCTGACCGAGGTCGCCGCCGGCGGCATCAACGGCCCCGCCGCCCAGGCCGCGGCGACCGGGGGCTGGATGACCCCGTTCGCGCCCGGCTGGACGTCGGTGGAGAAGTCCAACGTCCTGCCCGAGATGCTGGAGCGGATCGCCAACGGCAAGACGTCGGTGCAGGACGCCGCGCGGGAGGCGGACCGGCGGATCGACGAAGTGATCAATGAGCGCTGACCGGGTCCGGCGGCGGCGTCCGCTGCTGCCGTACCTGCTGATCGGCCCGACCGTCCTCGCCCTCGTCCTGGTGCTCGGCTACCCGCTCGTGGACATGGTCGTCCTCTCCTTCCAGGACATGACCCGCGAGCAGCTGTTCGGCGGCACCTCGCCGCCATGGGCCGGGCTGGACCAGTTCCGCAGGATCCTCGGGGACGGGTTCTTCTGGACGGTGGTCGGCCGCACGGTGCTCTTCACCGCGGTGTGCGTCGCCCTCACCGTGCTCTGCGGGCTGTTCACCGCCCGGCTGATGCACCGGGTCTCCCCGTGGGTGCGCGCCGTCATCGCCGGGGTGCTGGTCACCGTGTGGGCCATGCCCGTCATGGTCGCCTCGTCGGTCTTCCGCTGGCTCTTCGACGCCGACTACGGCGTGGTGAACTGGCTGCTCTCGAACCTGCCCGGGGTCGACCTGGCCCGCCACAACTGGTTCACCAACCCCTGGCAGGGGTTCACCGTCATCGTCGCCGTCGTGGTGTGGGGCTCGCTGCCGTTCGCCGCGATCACCCTGCGGGCCGCGCTGGCCCAGGTCCCGCCCGAACTGGAGGAGTCCGCGGTCCTCGACGGGGCCCGGCCCCTCCAGGTCTTCCGGCACGTCACCCTGCCGGTGATCAGACCGGTCCTCGTCATGGTGACCACGCTGTCGGCCATCTGGGACTTCGGCGTCTTCAACCAGATCTGGCTCATGCGCGGCGGCCAGCCCGAGCGGGAGTACTACCTGCTGGGCGTCTACTCCTTCATCGAGTCCTTCGCCGTGAACCGGTACAGCACCGGGGCCGCGATCGCGCTCGTGACCGTCGTCCTGCTGCTCGCCGGATCGGTCGTCCACCTGCGTCAGATGCTCAGGACGGGAGAGATCGAATGAGGCGACGGCGGTCGCTGGGCCACGACCTGCTCGGACTGCTCGTCGCCGCGGTGATCGGCTTCCCCGTCTACTGGATGGTGCTCACCGCGTTCCGGCCGGCCACCGAGATCCTGAGCCTGCCACCGAAGTTCTGGCCGGGCCGCCCCACGCTCGACAACTTCGCCCGGGCGCTGGGCACCGAGACCTTCTGGGCCAACGTCCGCTCCAGCGTCGTCATCGGCATCGGCACCGTCCTGGTGTCGCTGGTCGTCGGCGCGCTCGCCGCCTTCGCCCTCGCCCGCTTCCGCTTCGCGGGCCGCAAGGCCTTCGTCGTGGTGATCCTCATCGTCCAGATGGTCCCGCTGACGGCCCTGATCATCCCGGTCTACCTGCTGCTGAACGACGTCGGGATGACCGACAGCCTCACCGGCGTGGTCCTCACCTACCTGGTGTTCACGCTGCCGTTCACGGTCTGGATGCTGCGCGGCTTCATCGCCGGGGTCCCCGTGGAACTCGAGGAGGCGGCCATGGTCGACGGCTGCGGCCGGCTCGGCGCGTTCCGCCGGGTGGTGCTCCCGCTGCTCGCACCCGGCATCGTCGCCACCTCCGTCTTCGCCCTCGTCCAGGCGTGGAACGAGTACGTCCTCGTCTACATCCTGCTGTCGACTCCGGAGAAGCAGACCGTCAGCATCTGGCTGGTCTCCTTCCAGACCAGCTTCGGGACCGACTACGGCGGTCTCATGGCCGGTGCCACCCTGACCGCCCTGCCCGTCGTGGTCTTCTTCCTCCTCGTCCAGCGCAGGATCGCCTCCGGCCTCGCCGTCGGCGCGGTCAAGGGCTGAGCCCCGCCGCGCCGGCGACCGCGCCGCCGGGCCACCGGTCGGGCACCGTCGCCCGCCCGGTGGCCCGGGCACCCGTCAGCTCGCGGCGTCGCCCTCGGCGGCCGCCCGGGCGAGGGAGTCCGCCACCGTCGCGCAGGCCAGCCGGGCCACGGAGCGCAGCTCGGCGTCCGGGGTGCCGGCCCGGCTCAGGACGGCCAGCGACTGGTTGACGGCGACGACGAAGGTGGCGAGCTCGTCGAGCGTCCGGGCGTCGGCCGGGGAGTCCGCCAGCGCGGCGCGGACCCGTCGGTGCTGCAGGTCGAGGAGGCCGCGCACCCGCGCGCCGCTCTCCTCCGTCAGCGTCGGCGACTGCGCGGCGGACTGGGCGACGAGGCACCCGGCGGGCACCGACGGGTCGGCGATGCGGTCCAGGACGACGTCGAAGAACGCCTCGACGGCGCGCACCGGGTCACCGGGGTGAGCGGCGAACGCCTGCTCGTACCGGGCGCCGTAGATCGACGCGTAGCGGTCGAGGCACTGGTGGAACAGGGCGTCCTTGCTGCCGAAGGTGCCGTAGAGGGAGCCCCGGCCGAGGCCGGTGGCGGAGCCGAGGGCGTCCAGTGAGGCGTCCGCGTACCCGCGCTGCCAGAACACCCGCATGGCCCGGTCGAGGGCCTCCCCGACGTCGAACTGCTTCCGGCCGGACACCGTACGAACCTCCCGTTTCACCCGTCTGCCATGAGCCTACCCGCGTCCTGGACCGATCGGTCAAACAATCTTTGACCGATCGGTCCAGGATGGCTACCGTGACGGCCAGTGGCCAGATCAGCCGGCACCGCGAAAGGAAAGATCATGAGCCAGTCACCCACGCCCGAAGGCCCCGGCTCCGTCGCCGGGGCGCCGAACCTCCCGGCCGGATTCGCGCGGACCTTCACCAGCCGGTACGTCGACACCGGGCACCTGCGCCTGCACGCCGTCACCGGCGGCGAGGGTCCGCCGCTGCTGCTGCTCGCCGGCTGGCCGCAGACCTGGTACGCCTGGCGCCTCCTGATGCCCGCGCTGGCACGGGACTTCCAGGTCGTCGCCGTCGATCCGCGCGGCGTCGGACTGTCCGACAAGCCCCTGGACGGGTTCGACACCGGCACGCTCGCCCGCGACCTGGTGGCGCTCATGGACGCGCTCGGGCACCACCGGTTCGCCACGGTCGGACACGACGTCGGCATGTGGACCGGCTACGCCCTGGCCGCGGACCACCCCGACCGGCTCGAACGCCTGGCCGTCGCCGAGGCCGCGATCCCCGGGCTCTCCCCCACGCCGCCGCTCTTCGGCAGCCAGGAGGCCAACGACCGGCTCTGGCACTTCGCCTTCAACCGCCTCGCCGGCGTCAACGAGCAGCTGGTCGCCGGGCGGGAGCACCTCTACTTCGGCCACCAGTTCGCCACGAAGGCCGCGAAGCCCCTGCCCGACCACGCCGTCCGGCACTACGTCGACATCCTCGCCGCCGATCCGCAGGCGCTGCGCTGCAGCTTCGAGTTCTACCGCGCGCTGGACACCACCATCGCCCAGAACCGGCAGCGCGCGGCCCGACGGCTCTCCCTCCCCGTCCTGGCGATCGGCGGAGCGGCGAACCTCGGCGCCTCGGTCGGCGCGACGATGCGGCTGGCCGCCGACGACGTGGAGACCCTGGTCCTCCCCGACTGCGGCCACTACCCCGCCGAGGAGTCCCCGGAGGCGATGCTCTCCGCCCTGACGGCGTTCCTGGCGCCGTACCGCACCGGGCGGACCGTCTCGGGCTGAGACCGTCCACACCCACCCTCCCCACGCGTCGCGGCAGACAAATGTTGAGGATTCAACTATGCTGCTCCCAGCGGCGCCGGCCACCAGCGGTCGTCCGCCGAGGCGACCCGCCGCACCCGAGGAGGAACCGTGGAGCAGACCGTCACCGACAACACCGAGAAGTCCCGCTTCGAGATCCACGACGGCGGCGAACTCGCCGGCTTCGCCGAGTACCACCGCTCCGGCGACGAGATCGCCTTCATCCACACCGAGATCGACCCCCGCTTCGAGGGCCGAGGCCTCGCCGGCCGACTGGCCCGCGCCGCCCTGGACACGGCACGCGACCAGCACCTCGCCGTCCTCCCCTACTGCCCCTTCATCCGCGGCTGGATCACCAAGCACCCCGAGTACGCCGACCTGGTCCCCGCCACCCACCGGGCCCGCTTCGGCCTCTGAGCAGCCGCGTACCGCGCCGTCCGGGCCGCCGCGGGAGGGCCCGGACGGCTTCGGTCAAGATCCCGAACCCTTGTCCCACCGTTCGGTAAAGACACTGGATCACCGGACGCGTGCCGCCCTACGGTGGCGGCATGAGTGATCACTCCGAAGCACCCGTCGCACCCGTCCAGGCCTTTGAACCCCCGTACTACGTCGCCGTCTTCACCACGGTCCGGACGCAGGACCAGAGCGACTACAGCGAGACCAACGCCCGCATGGAAGAGCTGGTGAACGACATCCCCGGGTACCTGGGGATGGACCACGCGCAGACGCCCGGCGGACTGGGCATCACCGTCGGGTACTTCCGCGACGCCGACGCCCTCACGGAGTGGCGGACCAACGCCGAGCACCGCGCCGCGCAGAAGCGCGGGCGGGCCGACTGGTACCAGAACTACACACTGCACGTGGCGAAGGTGGAGCGCAGCCACGGGTTCGTGCGGGCGTAGCTCCCGCGACTCCCGACCGGGAGACGGCGGGAGCCCCCCGGGTGAGAGCAGAGCGGGGCGGGCGCCGCCATGAGCAGCGCCCGCCCCGGGCGGCCCGAGCAGGGAACCCGCCGGCCGGCCATCAGGCGTCGGACCTCAGGCCTCGACCTCAGGCGCGGCAGGTCCCGGTGGACCAGTCGACGGTCGCGGCGGCCTGCGAGTACTTCCACTCGGGGCCGAGCAGGTCGCGGTCGAGCTGCGCGGCCGCGTTGCGGTTCTCGACGATGTAGCCGAAGTCCTGCAGCCAGGCCGGGTACAGGTTCTTCGAGCCGATGTAGAAGGCCGAGTCGTCGACCGCGACCAGCTTGTGGTGCAGCGCGTACGGGTGCCCGTCGGCCCACGTGGCGGTGGGGGCCGCACGGAAGGAGGCGAGCTGGAGGTTGCCGCAGAGGGCCGCGTCGGCCTTGCCCCGGTCGCCGGTGAGCGCGGTGAGCCGGGCCTTCAGGACGTCGCTGATCTCGGCGAGGGACTTCATCTGCGAGTAGCCCCCGCTGCCCACGGTGCCCCGGTTGGCCGGGTCGCTGACCACGATCCGCACCTTGACCCCGGCGGCCAGCTTGGCGGCCAGCGTGTCGTAGAGCCGGGAGTCGTAGTGCGAGATCGGCGGGCAGGTGCCGTTCAGGTCCTGCTGGGAGATCTCGATGTGCCGCTGGGCGCTGCCGACCAGGGCGCGCAGGGCGTTCTCCTCGGGGTTGACGGTCTCGTAGTCGCGGTCGGCGTTGGTGTTGTCGTGCAGGGTCAGCGGGCCGCACTTGGCGTCCGCCGCCCCGGGGACGGGACCGGGCCGGTACCCGGAGGAGGGGTCCGCGTCCTTGATCCCGACGCCGAGGCCGCCGACGGCTATCACCGGGACGTTCCCGGCGGCGGGCGCGGACGGGTTGAGCTCGCGTTCGATCGACGGGCGGCAGGCGCCGCCGTCCGAGGAGGCGAACCACGCGTTGTCGAGGAGGCCGGTCCGGCCGCAGGTCCACTCCCAGAGGGTGTCCAGGTAGCGGCCGGCGGAGGTCGCGGCGGGGCCGGTGAGCGCGAGGTCGACGTCCGAGACGGGGTGCGAGGTGTCGAGGTAGTCCTTGCTCCAGCCGTTGATGCCGCCGGTGAGGACGGTGCGTCCGTCGACCACCAGGAGCTTGGAGTGGTTCCAGGAGAAGGCGGTGCGCGAGGAGGTCATCGAGGCGATGTTGAGGCTGACCGACGGGGCGGCCGATCCGAGCTTCGCGACCAGGTCGTCCCGGTACCGCGACGGCAGCACGTTGGCGTTGTACAGCGGCGCCGCGCCGACCAGGATGCGCACCACCGGGCGGTGCCCGGCGGCGACCGAGGCCTTGAGCCCGGCGACCAGGGCGTCCTCGAACCCGCCGTCGGGGAACGGCGCGAGGCTGGAGACGTCGACGGTCCGGGTGGCGGCGGAGACGTCGGCGGTCATCTTCGCGAGCAGCGCGCGGGTGCCGGGCCGGTCGGCACAGGTGGCGTCGCCCCAGCAACCGGGCGTCTGGAACAGCCAGTTCGCGGGGCCGCCGGCCTGGTCGGCGCCGGCCAGGGCGTTGCCGTCGGTGCGCTGCCAGACGGTGCCCTCCAGTCCGGGCGACACCTGGCGCAGCACCTGCTCGACGGCGTCGATGTGGGTGGTGTCCGCGCCCTGTGCGGGGGCGGGGGCGGCGTGGGACGGCGCGGCCGACAGGACGGTGATCAGGGTGCTGGCCGCGACGGCGGCGAGGGCGCCGCGCAGGGCGCGGCGGGGTCGGCGGGAGCCGGGTCGGTACACGTGAGGATCCTTCAGAACGTGGCAGGCGTCGTGCTGTTCGCCTACGAGACACCCAGAGACTACCTGCTGGTAACACCCCGTCAAACTTGCGCATGACAAGAGCGTGCGGGGGCTCGACCGGCCCCCGCGAGCCCCGGCCCCTGGCTGCCCGTCCGGTCAACGGGTGACGGCGACGCCCCGCTTCCCGCTCGCCGCGACCGTGGCCGCGGCCGCCGCCCCCGGCACCCCGCGCCAGGCGCGGGCGGCCAGCAGGCCGGAGGCCAGGGCGACGGCACCGAGGGCGACAGCGGCCGCGGTGAGGCCCAGGGTGGCGCCGAGCCAGCCGGCCAGGGGGTAGGTGAGCAGCCAGCAGCCGTGCGAGAGGGAGAACTGGGCGGAGAAGACGGCGGGCAGGTCCTCGGCGGCCACCGAGTCGCGCAGGACGCGGCCGGTGGGGGTGAGGATCAGCGAGCCGGCCGCGCCGAGGACGGCCCAGACGGTGAGCAGGACGGGCCAGCGCCAGGCGCCCGGCCCGGCGGCGGTGAGCACGGCGAGCAGGGCGAAGAGCCCGACGATGCCGAAGGCCGCCGGGAGCATGACGATCCGGTCCGGCACCCGGTCCAGCACCCGGGGCAGCAGCAGCGCCACGGCCATCGACCCGGCCCCGTAGGCGCCGAGCGCGATCGGGACGTCGGTGGCGGGGCGGCCGAGCTGGCCGCGGACGTAGACGACGGTGTTGACGATCACCATGGCGCTGGCGGCGGCCGCCGCCAGGTCCAGGGCGAGCATCGCGCGCAGCCGGGGCACGGCGAGGAACAGCCGGGTGCCGCGGACGGACCTGGCGAGGACGCCGTCGCCGGCCCCCTCCCGCACCGACCGAAGCGGCTCCGGCCGCAGCGGCTTGGGCAGCACGGCCGAGAGCACCAGGGCGGCGGAGGCGAGGAACCCGGCGGCGGTGCCCCAGAACAGCCAGTTGTAGCTGATCAGCGCGAGCAGGGCGCCCGCCAGTACCGGGCTGACCAGGCTCTCGGTGTCGTACGCGAGCCGGGACAGCGACAGGGCGCGGGTGTACTCGCGCTCCTCGGGCAGCACCTCGGGGATCACCGATTGGAAGGCCGGGGTGAAGGCCGCCGAGGCGGACTGCAGGACGAAGATCAGGACGTAGACCTGCCACACCTCGGTGACGAAGGGCAGGGTGAGGGCGACGGCGGCCCGGGTGAGGTCGGAGGCCGCCATCAGCCGCCGGCGCGGGATGCGGTGGGCCAGCGCGGTGACCACCGGGGCGATGCCGACGTACGCGAGCATCTTGATCGCCAGCGCGGTGCCGAGCACGGATCCGGCGCCCGCCCCGGCGAGGTCGTAGGCGAGGAGGCCGAGCGCGACGGTGGCGAGGCCGGTGCCCACCAGGGCGACGATCTGGGCGGCGAACAGGTGCAGATAGGTGCGGTTGCGCAGCACGGAGAGCATGAGGACCCCGCTCGGACTGGACGCGGTAGGACGACACGTCCAGGATAGGTCAACATGTGCACGCATGTGCACATGTTGACCGGAAAAGCGGCCCGGAAGGCGACGAGGGGAAGGCGGCGCCGGGAAAGCGGCCCGCACCCCGGAGGGCACGGGCCGGTACGGATCCGCTCAGTCGTGCGGCGGGAGCTCGCCGATCTGGTGGTCGGCGACGCTCAGCGCCTCGTCGACCAGCCGGCGCAGATGGCCGTGGCGCAGCGCGTACACGACGCGCCGGCCGTCCTTGCGGGTGGTGACCAGGCCCGCCAGCCGGAGCTTGCCGAGGTGCTGGCTGACCGAGGTCCGGGGGGCTCCGGCCGCCTCGGTGAGCGTGGTCACGTCGGCCTCGCCGGCGCTCAGCCGCTGGAGCAGCGCGAGCCGGGTGCGGTCCGCGAGCAGCGCCAGGATGCCGGCCGCGGCCTCCAGCCGCTCGTCGTCCCGTCGCTCCTGCGCATGGTGCGCACCTGACACCTGAAGGCTCCCGCTCATGGCGCCATCGTAGGGCCCTGGGCCGTCCGGGGCGCCGTCCGGGCGGGCCCGTGCCCGCCGAAGCGCGGAGGCTTCGGCGGGCACGGGCCGGTCATGCGGTCAGGCGTTCGCGCCCCAGAGGAAGCCCGGCACGGGCGTGAAGCGCACGTACGGGCTCCACTCGTCGCCCGGCGGGCAGGGGGTGGGCGGGCACGGCGGCGGCGGACACTTGCTGTCCTCGACCGTGACCGTCACGCACGCGTGGTCCCCGGTCAGCTCGACCCTGGTCACCGAGGGCCGCGACAGGTTGTAGCCCTCGGGTGCGGAGACCTCCTGCCAGTAGTAGGTGCCCAGCGGGAGGTGGTCCGCCGAGCAGACGCCCGACGCGGGGGTCGTGCACGGCGGGCCGACGGCGGTGTCGGGGTTGTCCCCCGTGGTCTGCAGACCGGCCACGCCGTTGGTCTCCCGCCACAGCTGGAAAACGGCGCCCGCCAGCGGCTGCCCGCTGTCGGCGTCGACCTTCCTGACGGAGGTGGACCCGCTCGGGGCGGTCGGCGTCTGCGTGTCCTGGACGGGGACCTGGACGTTCGGCCGGCCCAGGTCGATGACGACGGTCGTCACCGGGGACTGCGGCAGGTCGTACCCGGGCGGCGGCACCGTCTCCTGCCAGTAGTACGTGCCCAGCGGGAGCCCGGACGCCGAGCAGACACCCGACGCGGGCGTGACGCACGGGGAGCCCACGGCCGTGTCCGGATTCGGGCCGGTGGCCTGCAGCCCCGGAACGCCGTTGGTCTCGTGCCAGAGCTGGAAGGTGGCGCCCGCCAGGGGCTGTCCGGTGGCGGCGTCGGTCTTCTTGACGGAGGTGGACCCGGTGGGGGCGGTCGAGTGGGTGTCCTGGACGGGGAGCTGGATGTCCTGCCCGTTGGTGTCGAGGACGACGGTCGTCACCGCGGACTGCGGCAGGTCGTACCCGGGCGGCGGCGCCGTCTCCTGCCAGTAGTACGTACCCAGCGGGAGCCCGGACGCCGAGCAGACGCCCGACGCGGGCGTGACGCACGGGGAGCCGACCGCCGTGTCGGGATTGGCCCCCGTGGTCTGCAGACCGGCCACGCCGTTGGTCTCGTGCCACAGCTGGAAGGTCGCCCCCGCCAGCGGCTGTCCGGTGGCCGCGTCGGTCTTGGTGACGGAGGTGGACCCGGTGGGAGCGATGGTCTTGGCGTCGGCGACGGTGACCATGACGTTCTTCCCGTTCGCGTCCAGCACGACGGTGTTCACGTTGAGGTCGGGCAGGTCGTACCCGTCGGGCGCCGAGACCTCCTGCCAGTAGTAGGTGTCCAGCGGGAGGCCGGACGCCGAGCAGACACCGGAGGCCGGGGTGACGCACGGGGAGCCGACCGCCGTGTCCGGGGTCGCCCCGGACGTCTGCAGACCGGCGACGCCGTTGGTCTCACGCCACAACTGGAAGGTCGCCCCCGCCAGGGGCTGCCCGCTGTCGGAGTCGGTCTTGGTCACGCTGGTCGAGGCGGTCGGAGCGGCGGCCGGGGTGTCGGCGACGGTGACCGGGGCGCTCTGCCCGTTGGTGTTCAGCACGACCGTGGTCACGTTGAGCCCGGGCAGGTCGTACCCGGGCGGCGCCGCCGTCTCCTGCCAGTAGTACGTGCCCAGCGGGAGCCCGGACGCCGAGCAGACGCCCGACGCGGGCGTGACGCACGGGGAGCCGACCGCCGTGTCGGGATTGGCCCCCGTGGTCTGCAGCCCCGGAACGCCGTTGGTCTCGTGCCACAGCTGGAAGGTCGCCCCCGCCAGCGGCCGCGAGGTGGCGGAGTCGACCTTGGTCACGCTGGTGGACCCGGTCTCGACGACCGGGCTCGTGGTGTCCTGGACGGTGACCGGGACGGTCTGCCCGTTCGTGCCGAGGACCACGGTCGTCACCGGCGGCTGGGGCAGGTCGTACCCGGGCGGCGCCGCCGTCTCCTCCCAGTAGTAGGTGCCCAGCGGGAGGTCGGCCGTGGAGCAGACACCGTTGCGCCCGGTGGTGCAGGGGGCGCCGACCTTGGTGTCCGGGGTGGTTCCCGTGGTCTGCAGGCCGGCGACGCCGTTGCTCTCCTTCCACAGCTGGAAGGTGGCGCCCGCCAGGGTCTGCCCGGTGGCCGAGTCGACCTTGGTCACGCTGGTCGAGCCGGTGGGGGCTGGCGGGTTGCCGCACTCCGGGAGGTCGCCGTTGAAGGGGTAGGCGTGGAACTCGGTCCCGGTCATGCCCAGACCGGAGTTGTGCAGCAGCGAGCCGGTGGTGAAGAACCGTCCGTTCAGGCCGGGCAGGTTCATGGTGGCGGTGCTGGCCGGGTTGCCGACCAGCACGCTGCCCTGGAACTGCCCCGAGCCGGTCAGGGTGACGGTCGTCGCGGTGGGGAAGTTCCACAGCAGGCGCTCGCGCAGCTGGTTCCACGGGTCGGTGTCCGCGAGGCTGCCGCTGTAGGTGTTGATGGTGCGGGCGTCGCCGACGAGGTTGACCAGGACGGTCGCGTTCGCGGGGATGCCGGCGAAGGTGACCCCCTGGGTGCCGCCGCCGCGGCCGACGATGTCGAAGTCGACGTTGAAGACCTGGAGGGCGGAGGTGCCGTCACCGGTGAACAGGGTCTGGTACCCCTGGTTGACGGCGGTTCCGGTGGCCGGGCGGGGGGTGCCGGTCCCGGCGTAGCACGCGCTGGCGGTCTGCAGCTCGCCGCGCAGCGGCGCGTAGGCGGCCACGGCCTGCGGGTCGTGGACCTTCGTGCCGGTGACGGTGCCCGTGGTGGCGCCCGCGTAGCGGACGACGCCGCCCTCGGCCAGGAGCGACTGCCCCGGGGCCACGGTGACGTTGCCGCCGGCGGTGAGGAAGTCCGCGCCGTTCGGCGGGGGGACGCGCGAGCCGACGCCGACGATGCCGATGTTGTACACGGAGCTGACCCCGGCGGCCTTGCTCATGTCGAAGTTGCCGAGGGTCACCACGTGCCCCTCGGCCTCGGCGGCCGAGCCCCGGACGTTGAAGTCGCCGCCGACGAAGACGTTCACCCCGGCGTCGCGGCCCGCGAAGGGACCGTTGTTGACCGGGGGGAACGTCGCCGGACAGTCCGCGCCCAGGCAGGGCCCCAGGCCGCCCGGCAGGCCGGCCGCCTGGGCGGCCGACGGTGCGATGAGCGACATGCCGAAGGGGACGAGCGTCAGGGCCAGGGCGGATCCCATGACCCTGCCGAGCCTTCGTCTCCAGCCGACGGCGGTCGCCTGATTCTGACTGGGCTTCACCACAGTCCTTTCCTCATATGAACCGAACAACAGCCCTCGGAGTGTTCTCGTCGGAGCCCCGAGCAGCGGCGACCCGCCAGCCGTTTCGTCTGAACGCCGCACACGTACACCCGATCGGACGCGGCGGACGCCGGGGCGACTGGGTCTCCCGACCCCGGATTGGGGCCCTCCGGCCCTGACGCGCCGTCAACGGCGGCCCCATCCTGGACTCGTCGAGGCCCCGTCCGCCCGCCGCCACCGAACGACACCACGAGTCCCCGGAGGACCCGCATGTTCTGCTACCAGTGCGAACAGACCGACCGCACCGGCGCCACCCCCGGCTGCGCCGGTCCGATCGGCAACTGCGGCAAGGACTCCCCCACCTCGGACCTCCAGGACCTGCTGATCCACGCGGTCAAGGGCATCTCCCAGTACGCCGCCAAGGCTCGCGCCCTCGGCGACCCGGACGACGAGGCGGCGGCCTTCGTCCTGTACGCGCTCTTCACCACGCTCACCAACGTCAACTTCAACCCCACCCGCTTCGCCGCCCTGATCCAGCTGGCCGTCGGCGTCCGGAACCGGACCAGGGACCGGTACGAGCGGGCCGCGCGCGCCGCCGGGCAGCAGCCGGAGACGCTCACCGGCCCGGCCGCCTGGGCCCCGGCCGCGGACCCCGGCGCCCTGGTCGGCCAGGCCTCGGGCGTCCGGGTGGACATCGGGCTCCCCCTGGTCGGGCCCGAGGTGGTCGGGCTCCGCGCACTCCACCTCTACGCGCTCAAGGGCATCTGCGCCTACGCCCACCACGCCGACGTGCTCGGCCGCCGCAGCGCCGAGGTGCTCGGCGGCGTCGAGGACGCCCTCGCCTACCTGGCCGGCGAGCCGACCGACCCCGCCGAGCTGCTGGAACGCGCCGTCGGCCTCGGCCGGCTCAACCTCGCGGCGATCGAACTGCTCGACGCCGCCAACACCGGCACCTACGGGCCCCAGCGGCCCACCGCCGTCCGCACCACCCCGGTCGCCGGAAAGGCCGTCCTGGTCAGCGGCCACGACCTGCGGGACCTGGAGGCCCTCCTGGTGCAGACCAGGGGCCAGGGCATCAACGTCTACACCCACGGCGAGATGCTCCCCGCCCACGCCTACCCGCTGCTCAAGGCCCACCCGCACCTGGCCGGCAACTACGGCGGCGCCTGGCAGGACCAGCAGCGGGACTTCGCCGCCTTCCCCGGCCCGGTCCTGATGACCTCCAACTGCGTCATCGAGCCGCACGCCGCCTACCGCCGCCGGATCTTCACCGCCGGACCGGTCGGCTGGCCCGGCGTCCGGCACCTCGCCGACCACGACTTCCGCCCGCTGATCCAGGCCGCCCACGCCCTGCCCGGGTTCCCGGAGACCGCCGCCGAGGAGGAGGCCGTCACCGTCGGCTTCGGCCGGGACGCCGTGCTCGCGGTCGCCGACCAGGTCGTCCACGCGGTGCGGCAGGGCGACATCCGGCACTTCTTCCTGATCGGCGGCTGCGACGGCCCCACCCCCGGCCGCGACTACTACACCGACCTCGCCCTCGGCGCGCCCCGCGACAGCGTGGTGCTCACCCTCGGCTGCGCCAAGTACCGCTTCAACCGGCACGACTTCGGCGAGATCGCGGGCCTGCCCCGGCTGCTCGACCTCGGCCAGTGCAACGACGCCTACTCCGCCATCCGGATCGCCACCGCGCTCGCCGACGCCTTCGAGTGCGACATCAACGACCTGCCGCTCACCCTGGCGCTGTCCTGGACCGAGCAGAAGGCCGTCGCGGTGCTGCTCACCCTGCTCGCGCTGGGCATCCGCGACATCCACCTCGGCCCCTCGCTGCCCGGCTTCCTGACCCCCGCCCTGGTCGAGGAACTGGTGAAGCGGTTCGGCCTGCGGGTGGCCGGCGACCCGGCGGCCGACCTGGCCGCCGCGCTCGAACGGACGGCGTCGTGAGCGCGGGGCACGCCCACCCCGTCACCCTCACCACCAGCGACGGCGGCCGACTGGAGTTCGACTGCGCCCCCGGCCACAGCGTCCTGGAGGCCGCGGCGGAGGCCGGCGCAGCCCTGCCCGCCTCCTGCCGCCGGGGCACCTGCGGCTCCTGCCACGCCTCCGTCACCGACGGACCGTACGACCTCGGGCCGCACAGTGACCAGGCCCTCCCGCCGGACGCGCGCGAGCGCGGCGAGGTGCTGCTCTGCCGCACCTTCCCGCGCGGTCCGCTGACCGCCGCCCTGCCGTACGAGCAGGCCCGCGTCCTGTACGGCGCCGTCCCGGTCCGCGCGGCCACCGTCACGGCGGTGGACCAGGCCACCCCGGACACCGTGCGGCTGGAGCTGCGCCTCGACGACCCGGACTGCCAGTTCGACCCGGGGCAGTTCATGGAGCTCCAGGCACCCGGCAGCGAGGTGAAGCGCGCCTACTCCCCCGCCAACACCGGCAACTGGGAGGGCCGGCTGGAGTTCTACGTCCGGCTGCGGGAGGGCGGGCACTTCTCCTGCTACCTCGCCGACCGGGCCCGCCCGGGCGACCGGCTCACCGTGCACGGCCCGCAGGGCGCCTTCGGCCTGCACGAGACCGGCCTGCGGCCGCGCTGGTTCCTGGCCAGCGGCACCGGCCTGGCCCCGCTGCTGGCGATGGTCCGCCGGATGGCCGAGTGGCGGGATCCGCAACCCGCCCGGCTGTTCCTCGGCGTCAACGAGCCGCGGGACGTCTTCGGACTGGACGAACTCGCCGCCGTAGCCGCCGAGTTGCCCGGCTTCCGGTACGAGGTCTGCGTCCGCGGGCCCGGCCCCGACTGGTCCGGCCCGACCGGCACCCCGGCCGACCTGCTCGCCGCCGCCCTGCCCGAACTCGGCGGCGCCGCACCGGACCTGTACGTCTGCGGCCCGCCGCCCCTGGTCGACGCCGTGCTGCGCACCGCCGCTTCCGCAGGGGTGCCGGCCGAACAGGTCCACCGGGAGCGTTTCCTGGCCACCTGACCGCCGGGCCGCCGCCGATCCCCTTCGGCGGCGGCCCGGCGGCTACTCCGAACCCCCCTCCGGGGCAACGGCGTTGTACTCGGCGAGGGTCTCGCGGGTGAAGCCGAAGAACCAGGTGGCGAGGAAGCCCGCGAGGTAGCCGGTCAGCAGCCCGCCGCCGTAGACGGCGGCGCTCGCGAGGAGTCCGTGCGGGCCGGCCAGGAGCGGGAAGAGGGCCCAGCCGGAGGGGCCGATGGCGGTGGAGCCGACGGCGTCGCCGAGCTGTCCGGCCACCCCGATGAAGGCGCCGCCGGCCGCGCCGCCGACGCAGGCGGTGACGAAGGGGCGCCCCAGCGGCAGGGTGACACCGTAGACCAGGGGCTCGCCGACGCCGAGCAGGCCGGCCGGGAGCGCGGACCTGATGGTGGCCCGGATCGAGGCGTTGTGGCGCAGCCGCAGGTAGACCGCCACCGCGCAGCCGACCTGTCCGGCGCCCGCCATGGCGAGGATCGGCAGCAGGACGGTGGAGCCCTGCTGCTGGATCAGGGTGGTGTGGATCGGGATCAGCGCCTGGTGCAGGCCGAGCATCACCAGCGGCAGGAAGAGGCCGCCGAGCACGAGTCCGGCGAGCAGGCCGCCGTGGGCGAGCAGCCAGGTGGCGGCGTGGCCGATGGCGGTGGAGACCTCCCCGGCGACGTACATCAGGCCGAACAGCGCGGCCAGCCCGCCGAGCAGGACGGTGACGGTGGGGGTGACCAGGACGTCCAGGGCTGCGGGCACCAGCCGACGGGTCCAGCGCTCCAGGTGGACGGCCAGCAGTGCGGCGCCGAGCGCGCCGACCACGCCGCCCTGACCGGGCGTGAGGTGGTGGCCGAAGGCCTCCACCTTGGCGACCCCGGCGTAGACGATCACGCTGGCCACCGCGCCGCCGAGCACGGGCGTGCCGCCGAACTCCTTCGCGGTGTTGTAGCCGACGAAGACCGCGATCAGCGACATGAACCCGGAGGAGACCGGGCCCAGGGCGGTGACCAGCGCCGGTGCCCAGCCGAGGTTGGCGAGCGCCCCGGAGAGGCCGGCGACGATCCCGCAGCCGATCAGGGCGGGGATCAGCGGGACGAAGATGTTCGCGATCCGGCGCAGCGCCAGCTTCACCGGGGTGGCGTTGCGCACCCGGCCCTGGGCCCGGATGCGCTCGCCGCGCCCGGCGAGGTCCTCGGCGGTGGGGGCGGCCGCCGGGCCGGGGGGTTCCAGGAGCCGGCGCAGCCGCTCGGTGACCCCGGCGACGGCGGCGGGCCCGAGCACGATCTGGTAGGTGTCGTCCTCGACCGTGCCCAGGACCTCCGGCAGCGCCCGGAGCGCCTCGGTGTCGACCAGGGCGCGGTCCGCCAGGCCCAGCCGCAGCCGGGTCATGCAGTGGGCGACCGAGCGGATGTTGGCGGCGCCGCCGACCAGCGGGAGGATCGCCTCGGCCACGGCGCGGTTCTTCTCGTCCGACATGCCGGAGGACGTACCCGGGCGCTCCCCCGGCTCAACCGCCTTGGTACGCGGCCGTTCTGGGCCCCGTGGCCGGAGCCGGTGCGCCGGCGGCGCCGTCCGTCCGGTCCGGGAGCGGGTCGTCGTCGGCCCCCGTGGCGCGCACCCGGTGCACGTACCGGTCGATGAGGTGGCGCAGCACGGTGGCGGTGGTGACGACGTCCGCCTCGGGGATGCCGTCCAGCGCGTCGGCGAGCCCGATGATGTTGGCCTGTTTCAGGCGGTCCAGCACTTCCCGTCCGCCGCGGGTGATGGCCACCTGGCGGGCCCGCCGGTCCTGCGTGTCCTGGCTGCGTTCCACCAGCTGCTGGCCCTGGAGGCGGTCGATCTGGCGGGTGACGTGGGAGGGCTTGACCATCAGGCGGTCGGCCAGGTCGCTCACCCGGCTGGCCTCCGCGCGCTCGGCGAGCGCGCGCAGCAGGTAGACGTCCGAGCGGGCGGCGGTGATGCCGGCCTTGGCGGTGCGGCGCTCGTGCTCCTGTGACCGTGTCAGCAGGTAGGCCAGGGTGGCCAGGACGTCCTCCAGGCCGTCCAGGCCGTTCGGGCCCTGCGGCCCGCAGGCGGTGGTCCGGTCGTCTTCGGCATCTTCTTCGTCCGACATGGGGGAACTGTAGCGATCCGGTCCGGGCGGCGGCCGGGACGGGGAGGCGGCGCCGGGTTTCGGACAGTTTCGGCCGTCACCCGATCCGCCCTTTCGCCACCACGGAACGCGAGTTAGCGTGACTTTCAGTTAGTTGCTTTGGGCACGTAACTAGGTGCCCACGGCTCGACTCCCGGAAGGGGATCCACCGATGGCCACCGCCGAGAAGACCCCCCGATTCACCCACCCCGCCGCCCGCGGCACCTGCCCGTTCGCCCCGCCGCCCGCGTACGACCAGGCCCGGCAGGAGGAGCCGGTCAGCCGCGTCACCCTGTGGGACGGCTCCACCAGCTGGCTGGTCACCCGTCACGAGGACGTCAAGGCCGTCCTCTCCGACGCCCGGTTCAGCTCCGACTCCACCCGGCCCGGCTACCCGTTCATCAGCGCGGGCGCCCGGCAGCTGAACACCGGGCGGCCGACCATCATCCGGATGGACGCCCCGGAGCACACCCACTTCCGCCGGATGCTGACCGGCGAGTTCATGATCAAGAAGGTCGAGGCGCTGCGCCCGGAGATCCAGCGGATCGCCGACGACCTGCTGGACCGGATGACCGACGGACGCTCCGGCGCCGACCTCGTCCACGAGTTCGCCCTGCCGCTGCCGTCCCTGGTCATCTGCCTGCTGCTCGGCGTCCCCTACCAGGACCACGACTTCTTCCAGGAGTGCAGCCGCGTCCTGCTGCGCCGCGACTCCGCCGCCGAGGACGTCGCCGACGCCCAGGCCAAGCTGGTCGACTACCTGATCGGACTCACCGAGACCAAGCGCACCCACCCCGACGACGGCATCCTCAGCCGCCTGGTGGAGCGCGGCGAGCTGAGCACCCAGCAGATCGGCGACATGGGCCGGCTGCTGCTGATCGCCGGACACGAGACCACGGCGAACATGACCGCGCTCTCCGTGCTCGCCCTGCTGCGCAACCCCGACCAGCTCGCCCACCTGCGCGAGCACCCCGAGTCCGTGCCCGGCGCGGTCGAGGAGCTGCTGCGCTACCTGACCATCGTGCACTCCGGCGTGACCCGGGTCGCCACCGAGGACGTCGACCTGGGCGACGTGCGGATCGCGGCGGGCGAGGGCGTCATCTGCATGGTCAACACCGCCAACCGGGACGATCGGGAGTTCCCCGACGGCGACGAGCTCGACCTGACCCGCGACGCCCGCCGCCACCTGGCCTTCGGCTTCGGCGCCCACCAGTGCCTGGGGCAGCCGCTCGCCCGGCTGGAGTTGCAGATCGCGCTGGCCACCATCCTGCGCAGACTGCCCGGACTGCGCCTGACCGTACCGTTCGAGGAGGTCCGCTTCCGCGGCGAGATGCTCATCTACGGCGTCCACGAGCTGCCGATCACCTGGTGACCCGGGCTCCCCGGGAGCCCCCAGGACCACACCAACCCACCTGCCCCGCACCGGAGTCCACACCGCCGGGGTGCCCGTTCCGAAGGGAAGACCATGCTCGTCCGGATCGACCAGGAGAAGTGCTGCGGCGCCGGGCACTGCGTGCTCGCCGCACCCGACGTCTTCGACCAGCGCGACGAGGACGGCATCGTCGTCCTGCTCGACGCCCGACCGCCCGCCGAACTCCACCAGGCCGTCCGGGACGCCGCCGCGGTCTGCCCGGCCTCGGCCATCACCCTGGACCAGGCGTGACCGCACTGCGGGACGTGGCCGTGGTCGGCGCCGGCGCGGCCGGCCTGCACGCCGCCGAGGCGCTGCGCCGGGCCGGCTACGACGGCCGCCTCACCCTGATCGGGGCCGAGCCCGAACCGCCGTACGACCGGCCGCCGCTGTCCAAGCACCTGCTCGGCGGGGAGTGGCAGCCCGACCGCCTGGCCCTGCGCGGCCCCGAGGCGCTGGAGGAGCTCCGGCTCGACCTGCGCCTCGGGGTCCGGGCCGAACGGCTGGACCGCCGGGAGCGGACCGTCCGGCTCTCCGACGGCGGACGGGTGCGCTGCGAGGCCGTCATCGTGGCCACCGGGGTCCGCCCGCGCCGGCTCCCGGGCGCCGACGCGCCGCGGCCCGGGGCGCACGTGCTGCGCACCCTCGCCGACGCCCTCACCCTGCGCGAGGAACTACGCGCGGGCGTACGGCTGTTGGTGGTCGGCGGCGGGCTGCTCGGCGCCGAGGCGGCGGCCACCGCCGTCGGGCTCGGCGCCGAGGTGACCTGGCTGACCTCCACCGCCACGCCGCTGGCCGCCGTCCTCGGCACCGAGACGGCCGCGCTGCTGGCCGGCCTGCACCGCGAGCACGGGGTGCGGCTGCACCGGGGCGTGGCCACCGGACTGCTCGAACGGCGCGGCCGGGCCGTCGGCGTCCGGCTCGCCGACGGCTCCGAACTGGCCGCCGACGCCGTGCTGATGGCCGTCGGCTCCGAACCGGCCACCGAGTGGCTGGCCGGCAGCGGCGTCCCGCTGGACGACGGCGTGGTCTGCGACGCCTACTGCGCCGCCGGCCCCGGCGTCTGGGCGGCCGGGGACGCCGCCTCCTGGCCCGACCCGCGCACCGGCCGCCACCACCGCCTCGAACAGCGCACCAACGCCACCGAGCAGGCCATGCACGCGGCCCGGAACCTGCTGGCCGGCCCGGACGGCGAACGGCAGGCCTACCGGCCGGTCCCGTACCTGTGGACCGACCAGTACGGGCTGCGGGTCCAGGTGTTCGGCCGGCCCGGCGGCGCCGAGCGGTTCGAGGTGGTCGACGGCAGCCTGGCGGAGCACCGCTTCGCCGCCGTCTGCGTCCGGGACGGCCTGGTCACCGGCGCGGTCGGGATCGCCTCCGCCCGGGCGCTGCGCGGGCTGCGCGCCCAGGTCGCGGCGCACGGCCCGTGGCCGCCCGAGCAGGCCGAGCAGGCCTGAGCCGCCCCGCCGCCGTAGCCCTGCCAGTGCCGCCCGCCGTCGCCGCCCGCCAACCGGGCGAGGCGGCGGGCGGACCGGCATGGTGCGAGGGCCCCGGCACGGCCCCGCCCGGAGACTGGTGGCCCGCCGCCGGCCAGGGGAGAGAGCGCATGGACGACCGCAGTCACCGAGCCGCCCGGGGGCCCGCCCCCGCCCCGGGGACGACCTCGCGGGCCGGGGTCCTGGGCACCGCGCTGGCCGCCGTCCTCGCCTTCTCGCTCTCCTCCGGCTCCTGGCAGTGGTTCTCCACCTATCTCGGGTTGACCCTCCTCGCGGTGGTCCTCTCCTCCAGCCGCCCGCCGAGCCGCGCGACCGACACCGGGGCCGGCTACGCCCGAAGCCTGGCCGCCTACACGCTCGTCATCGGACTGTGCGTGGCCCTCGCCCTGGCCCCGGCGATGCAGCGCTGGTCCTGGCTGTTCCCGATGCCGGGCACCCGCCGCGACTGCCCCCGCCTGGGCGACTACGCCCGGCTGCAGGCCCAGGCCTCCCTCGGCGACCTGGCCGCCCGGGACGGCGCCGCGCTCGCCGCCGCCCAGGGCGAACAGGCCCGGCACGCCGTCGCCGACTGCCTCTCCGCGACGACCACGCTCTGGCTGCCCGTGTACGCGCTGGCCGCCGCGCTGCTGGCCGCGCTCGCCGTCCGACTGCTGGACCGGGGCGGCCGCCGGGGGCCCTCCCGGTCCGTCGAGGGCTGAGGGGCGACGGAGGGCGGACGGGCGGCGCGCCCCGGGCACTCCCCCGCGCTCCCCGTGCCCCGGCCGGGTCTACCGGTCGAACATCCGCCGGACTATCGTTAGTTGGCGGAAGCTATCGAATTCCCCACGCCGACCCGCCGGCCGGCCCGCAGGAGGCAGCGGTGGCGACACGACTCTCCGACGGCGACAGGACGGGGCGGCCGCACCCGGTCGGCCACGGTGTGGCACCGGAGCACCCCCGGTACAAGTGGGTGGCGCTGTCCAACACCACGCTCGGCACCCTGATCGCCACCGTCAACGCCTCGATCGTGCTGATCTCGCTGCCCGCGATCTTCAACGGCATCGGCCTGGACCCGCTCCGCCCCGGCAACGTCAGCTACCTGCTGTGGATGCTGATGGGCTACATGCTGGTCACCGCCGTGCTGGTGGTCACCCTCGGCAGACTGGGCGACATCCACGGCCGGGTGCGGATCTACAACGCGGGCTTCCTGATCTTCACCCTCACCTCGGTGGCGCTCTCCCTCGACCCGCTGCACGGCGGGCCCGGGGCCCTGTGGCTGATCGGCTGGCGGGTCGTGCAGGCGGTCGGCGGGTCGATGCTGATGGCCAACTCCGCGGCGATCATCACCGACGCCTTCCCGGCCCGCCAACGCGGCACGGCCCTGGGGGTGAACATCGTCGCGGGCATCGCCGGGTCCTTCATCGGCCTGGTCCTGGGCGGGCTGCTGGCCGAGTGGAACTGGCGGTCGATCTTCTGGGTCAATGTGCCGATCGGCATCCTCGGCACGGTCTGGGCCTACCGCTCGCTGCGCGAGACCGGGGTGCGCAAGCCCGCCCGGATCGACTGGTGGGGCAACATCACCTTCGGCGTCGGCCTGACCGCCCTGCTCGCCGCGATCACCTACGGCATCCAGCCGTACGGCGGCCACACCATGGGCTGGACCAACCCCTGGGTGCTGGCCGGACTGTTCGGCGGGATGGCGCTGCTCGCCGTCTTCTGCCTGGTCGAGTCCCGCACCGCCGAGCCGATGTTCCCGCTCTCGCTCTTCCGCGACCCGGTCTTCGCGGGCGGCAACGCGGCCACCCTGCTGGGCTCGATCGCCCGCGGCGGGCTGCAGTTCATGCTGATCATCTGGCTGCAGGGCATCTGGCTGCCGCTGCACGGCTACGACTACGCCGACACCCCGCTGTGGGCCGGGATCTACCTCGTCCCGCTGACCGTCGGCTTCCTGGCCGCCGGACCGATCGCCGGCTACCTGTCCGACCGCGCCGGAGCCCGGCTCTTCGCCGCCGGCGGACTGGTGGTGATGGCCCTGTCCTTCGCCGGGCTGCTCCTGCTGCCCACCGACTTCGGCTACCCGTGGTTCGCCCTGCTGGTGTTCGTCAACGGCCTGGGCGGCGGCCTGTTCGCCGCCCCCAACACCTCGCTGATCATGTCCAGCGTGCCGGCCGCCGCCCGCGGCGCGGCCTCCGGCATGCGGGCCACCTTCCAGAACGCCGGCATGGTGCTGTCGATCGGCGTCTTCTTCTCCCTGATGGTGGCCGGCCTGGCGGGCTCGCTGCCGCACACGCTCACCGCCGGACTGACCGCCCAGGGCGTGCCCGCCGCCGACGCGCACGCCATCGCCTCGCTGCCGCCGGTGGGCACTCTGTTCGCGGCCTTCCTCGGGTACAACCCGATCCAGCAGCTGCTGGGCCCGCAGGTGCTCGGGCAGCTGCCGGCGGACAACGTCCGGACGCTGACCGGTCGGGAGTTCTTCCCCCAGCTGATCTCGGGGCCCTTCCACGACGGGCTGGTGGTGGTGTTCTGGCTGGCGATCGCGATGTCGCTGGTCGCCGCGGCCGCCTCGCTGGTGCGCGAGCGGACCCGGCCCGCCGCCGCGCGTCCGGCCTCCGTACCGTCCGGCTCCGTCCCGTCCGGCGCCTCACCCTCCGGTGCCTCACCGGCCACCACCGCGCCCGCCCCCGCACGGCCCGCCGCCCCGCCGACGAAGGAGCCCGGGCCGTGAGCGCGGACGGCGGCGGCCTGTCCGCCGAGGCCGTCGTCCGGCTCCGGCTGGCGATCGGCCGGCTCAACCGCCAGCTGGTCCGCGCCTCCGGCGACCAGGACCTCACCGCCGCCCAGCTCTCCGCCCTGGCCCGGGTGGAGCAGCACGGGCCGCTGCGGCTCGGCGAACTCGCCGCACGCGAGGGCGTAGCGGTGCCGTCCATGGTCCGTACGGTCACCCCGCTGGTCGCCGACGGGCTGGTCGCCAAGACCCCCGACCCGCAGGACGGACGCTCCCAGCTGCTCGCCCCCACCCCGCTCGGGCTGGAGACGCTGGCCCGGATCCGCCGCGAGCGCACCGCCCTGCTGGCCCGCCGCAGCGCCCGGCTCAGCCCCGAGCAGTGCCGCGCCCTGGAGGCGGCGCTGCCCCTCTTGGAGCTGCTGCTCGACGAACCCGGCGCCCCCTGACCCGGGTCCGCGACGGCCCCGGTCCACCGACGGCCGGACCGCTACCGCTGCCCCGGCCAGGGCACCGAGGTCTCCACCCCGACGGTGTAGTCGACGTCGGGGACGTCCCAGCCGTACAGCTGCCGGAACTGGTTGTAGAACCAGGCGGCCCCGGCCGGGTCGGCGGCCAGCGCGGCCTCCGGGTCGGCCCACAGCTCCCGCACCCGGTCCTGCACGGCGGGGTCGAGCTCCCAGCCGTCCAGGCGGATGCGGCCCCGGTCGTCCAGGGCGGGTTCCTTCGCGCCGGTCAGCTGCTCCCACAGGTCCACGGCCTGGTCGTCGGTCGTGCGCCAGCCGTCCTCGCCGAGGACGTTGCGCAGCAGCGAGGTGTAGAGGGCGATGGAGGGGATGGCGGTGGACGCCTGGGTGACGGCCGCGCCGGCGACGACGGTGAACGCCCGGCCGCGGTCGGCGAGCACCCCGGTCTGCAGCTCCCGGGCGGTGGCCTCCAGGTGCTCCTTGGCGGCGCCGATCGTGCCCTGCCGGTAGACCGGCGCGGTGATCTCGGAGCCGACGTAGGACAGGGCCACGGTGGTGAAGCCGGGGGCGAGCAGGTCCGCCTCGGCCAGCGCCCGCACCCACAGCCCCCAGTCCTCGCCGCCCATCACCTTGACGGTCGCCGCCCGCTCGGCCTCGTCGGCCGGGGCGAGGTCGACGGTGCCGACCTGCGGGGCCCCGTCGTCGAAGAGCAGGGACGGCGAGGTGTACGGGGAGCCGATCGGCTTGATCACCGAGTGGTGGACCTCGCCGGTGGCCGGGTCGGTGCGCCGGGGCGAGGCCAGCGAGTAGACGAGGTGGTCGACCGGGCCGTACCGCTCGGCGAGCAGCTTGAGCACCTCGGCGCGGGTGGCGTCGGCGTAGGCGTCGGCGTTGAGGAAGGTGACGTCGCCCCCGCTGCCCTCGGCCAGGGCGGAGGTCGCGGCGGTGCGGTACCAGCCGGCGGTGGCGGTGCGCCGCTCGGTGGCGGCGCCCTCGTAGGCGACGCCGATCCCGCGGACGCCGTGGCGGCGCAGCCCGGCGAGCAGGATCGCCTGGCCGTACCCGGCGCTGGCGCCGAGGACCAGGACGACCGGGGCCCGGCCGGTCGCGGCCGCGGGCTCGATGCGCCGCCACTGGCGGTCGACGGTGGCCTCGCTGCCGGCCGGGTGGGAGTTGACGATCAGGTAGCCCCGCTGCTTGGGGGTGATCTGCTGGATGCTCACGCGGTGGCGCCCTCTCCGATCCGGAGATCGTGATCAAGGTGTCGGTCGTCCGGAGCCTATCCGCGTCGGCGGGCGCCGCCCTTGCCATGCCGTCACGGAAGTTGCGGCCCGCGGTTGTCGGGGGTCGTCATTGCGGCGGGCGCCCCGCTTGGGCTATCCCGCTGGGCGGTCCACGAGGTCCCCCGGTCGATCTCCACGAGGTCCCTCCGGTCGGTGACGTTCCCTGGTCGCACCGTGCCGGCCGTGCTGCTGTCCCGGGCGGCTCACCGCAACGGCCGCCCGTTCCGCCGTTGGAGTGCTCTGCCGCCGCCGACCGCGCTCGGCCGCCCCGCGCGCCGTACGGCCCACTAGGTTCCTGCCGTGGACGAAACCAGGGCTTCGAACGGGCACCAGCCGTCCGCCGGCGAGCGCGTCACGGCCCGCCTGGACGGGCGGCTGCCGGTCACGGAGGCGGGCCGGGAGCTGCTGCGCAAGGTCTTCCCGGACCACTGGTCGTTCCTGCTCGGCGAACTCGCGCTGTACAGCTTCGTGGTGCTGCTGCTGACCGGCGTCTACCTGACCTTCTTCTTCCGGCCGAGCATGAACGAGGTCGTCTACCAGGGCGCCTACCTGCCGCTCGACGGCGTCCGGGTGTCCGAGGCGTACGCGTCGACCCTGCGGATCAGCTTCGAGGTGCGGGGTGGACTGATGATTCGTCAGATCCACCACTGGTCGGCCCTGTTGTTCGCCTCGGCGATCGGCGCGCACCTGCTGCGGGTGTTCTTCACCGGGGCGTTCCGCCGCCCGCGCGAGCTCAACTGGGTGATCGGGGTGACGCTGTTCAACCTGGCGCTGCTGGAGGGGTTCTCCGGCTACTCGCTGCCCGACGACACCCTCTCCGGCACCGGCCTGCGGATCGCCGAGGGCGTGCTGCTCTCGGTGCCGCTGGTCGGCACGTACCTCACCCTGTTCGCCTTCGGCGGCGAGTTCCCCGGGCACGACGTCATCCCCCGACTGTTCACCGTGCACGTCCTGCTGGTCCCCGGCCTGCTGCTGGCCCTGGTCGGGGCGCACCTGACGCTGGTGGTGGTGCTGAAGCACACCCACTGGGCCGCCCCCGGCCGTACCAACCGCAACGTGGTGGGGATGCCGTTCTTCCCCCAGTTCCTGACCCGCACGACGGGCCTGCTGTTCGCGGTGGGCGGCGTGATGGCGCTCTCGGCGTTCCTCGCCGAGGTCAACCCGGTCTGGCGGTACGGCTCCTACCGCCCCGACGTGGTCGGCACGGGCGCGCAGCCGGACTGGTACATCGGCTTCATCGAGGGGGCGCTGCGGCTGATGCCGGCCGCGGAGACCAGGGTGCTCGGGCACACCCTGTCCTGGAACGTGCTGCTGCCCGCCCTGGTGGTGCCTGGCCTGCTGTTCGCGGCGCTGTACGCCTACCCCTTCGTGGAACGGTGGCTCGACCCCGGCACCGGCGAGCACCACCTGTGCGACCGCCCGCGCAACAGGCCCACCCGCACCGCGCTGGGCACCGCCGGGATCACCGTCTACGCGGTGCTGCTGGTCGCCGGCGGCAACGACGTGATCGCGTACACCTTCGGGCTCGACGTCAACGCGCTCACCGTGGTGCTGCGGACGGCGCTGGTCGTGCTGCCGCCGGTGGTCTTCCTGCTCACCCGGCGCCTCTGCCTGGCCCTCCAGGCCCGGGACCGCGACCGGCTGCTGGACGGCGACGAGACCGGCCGGATCGACCAGGCCCACGACGGCGGCTTCTCCGGCCACCGCCGCCCGCTGCCCGAGGCCGAGCGGTACGTGCTGCTGGCGCGCGCCGCGGCGGAGCCGGTCACCGCCCCGCAGGGGGCGCCACGGCACGAGCGGGTGCGCGCCGCCGCGAGCTCCTGGTTCCACCGCGACCGGGTCGAACTGCCAGCCACCGCAAGGGAGTCGGAGCGGATGGCGGCCGTCCTCACCGCCCCGGCCCACCCCGCTCCCCCGGCCGTCCCGGCGCCCGGGGCGGGCCCGGGCGGCCCGCTCCGGCGGCTGCTGCGCCGGCTCAGCCCGCGCCGTGGTCGCGGTACTGGAAGATGAAGCCGGCGACGGCGAGCGCGAGCACCAGGGCGCCGACGACGATCAGCCAGCGGGCGAACACCAGCCCCAGGGCGAAGACCGTCACGCCGACCGCCGCGAGGACCGGGTAGCCGCTGCGGGCCGGGAAGAACCCCACCGGCCCGGCGGCCTCCGCGATCTCGGCCTCCTCGCGGTCCTGCGCCCGGCCGCCGCCCGACCGCCGGTACTGGACGAACCAGAACAGCGCGACCAGACCGGACATCAGGAACGCCACCGTCAGGATCGCCTTGCCGGCCGGCTCCCGGGCCCAGAGGCCGTAGACCAGCCCGGTCACCGCGAAGAACGCGGTCATCACCGCGAACAGCCACCCCTCCGCCTTCACCGCCCGCTCCCCCGTCCGCCGGTACGGCCGTACGGCGCACCGGACGCGCCGGTCGGCGACTCCGCCGCGGACACCTCCGGATGGTGCAGGTCGAAGGCCGGCGACTCCGAGCGGATCCGGGGCAGCGCGTGGAAGTTGTGCGGCGGCGGCGGGCTGGAGGTGGCCCACTCCAGCGACCGGCCCCAGCCCCACGGGTCGTCCTCGGCGACCTTCTCGCCGTACCTGGTGGTCCGCCAGACGTTGTAGAAGAACGGCAGGTTGGAGACCCCGAGCAGGAACGAGCCGATCGAGGCGCACACGTTCAGGGCCGTGAAGTCGTCCACCGCCAGGTAGCTCGCGTAGCGGCGCGGCATCCCCTGGGCGCCCAGCCAGTGCATCACCAGGAAGGTGGTCTGGAACCCGGTGAACAGGATCCAGAAGTGCGCCTTCCCCAGCTTCTCGTCGAGCATCTTCCCGGTGAGCTTCGGCCACCAGAAGTAGAAGCCCGCGAAGGTCGCGAAGACGACCGTCCCGAACAGCACGTAGTGCAGGTGGGCCACCACGAAGTAGCTGTCGGTGACGTGGAAGTCGATCGGCGGCGCCGCCAGCAGCACCCCGCTCAGCCCGCCGAACAGGAAGGTCACCAGGAAGCCGACCGACCAGAGCATCGGGGTCTCGAAGGAGAGCGAGCCGTTCCACATCGTCCCGACCCAGTTGAAGAACTTCACCCCGGTGGGCACCGCGATGAGGAAGGACATCATCGCGAAGAACGGCAGCAGCACCTGGCCGGTGGCGAACATGTGGTGCGCCCACACCGACATGGACAGCGCGGTGATGGCGATGGTCGCGCCGACCATCCCGTGGTAGCCGAACAGCGGTTTGCGGCTGAACACCGGGATGATCTCGCTGATGACGCCGAAGAACGGCAGCGCGACGATGTACACCTCCGGGTGGCCGAAGAACCAGAACAGGTGCTGCCACAGCAGCGCCCCGCCGTTCGCCGCGTCGAAGGCGTGCGCGCCGAACTTGCGGTCCGCCTCCAGGCAGAGCAGCGCGGCGGTCAGCACCGGGAAGGCCAGCAGCACCATGACCGAGGTGAACAGCACGTTCCAGGTGAAGACCGGCATCCGGAACAGCGTCATGCCCGGCGCCCGCAGGCAGGTGATGGTGGTGATGAAGTTGACCGCGCCCAGGATGGTGCCGAGGCCGGCCACCACCAGGCCGAACGCCCACAGGTCCCCGCCCGCCCCCGGCGAGAACAGCGGGCCGTTCAGCGGCGCGTAGGCGAACCAGCCGAAGGAGGGCGCGCCCCCGGTGGTGAGGAAGCCGCTCAGCACCGTCAGCCCGCCCAGCAGGAACGCCCAGTAGGTGAAGGCGTTCAGCCGGGGGAAGGCGACGTCCGGCGAGCCGATCTGCAGGGGCATGATCGCGTTGGCGAACCCGGCGAAGGTCGGGGTGGCGAACAGCAGCAGCATGATCGTGCCGTGCATGGTGAACAGCTGGTTGTACCGCTCGTTCGACAGCAGCCCGGTGTCCGGCCCCAGCAGCTGGGCCCGCATCAGCAGCGCGAGCACGCCCCCGACCAGGAAGAAGCCGAAGGCCGTCGCCAGGTAGAGGTTCCCGATGACCTTGTGGTCCGTGGTGAACAGCCAGCGCAGCAGCGTGCTGCCCTGCCGGACCCTCACCCGGGTGCGGTCCCGCGCGGGGGGCGGCGCGGTGGACGAAGCGTTCATGGAACCTCCGCAGCGGAGCCGGTGACGCCCCCGGTCGCGGCGCCGACCCCCTCCCCGGCCCGGCGGAGGGCCCGCCCTCGCACGCCATCGCCGACCCTAGCGGCGGCGGCCCGGGCCGCCGGGGCGCCACGCGGTACGGCCCGTCGACCGGGCGCGGCGCTCCCTGGTCAACCGACAGAATCCTGTGACGTTGGGTTTCGTGCAGGGTTCAGCGGCTCCCTTCCCCGTGACATGGAGATCGTTTCCCAGGTCGGTGTTCACGGGTGGCCCCATGACCTGGTGGTCGTGCTGCCGTTCGGGCGGCAGGTCAGGTTCCTCCAATCATGGCTACTTGTCGGGGAGTTCGAGGTTTCACCATGTGTCGGTGCGCGTACTACGGTGTGGGCCTGGCCGTCGTGGGGCGGCGCTTGGGGAGGGTTGTCGTGGGACACCAGTTGGTGCGGGTGCCGTTGGACGGCGGGGGTTCGGTCCTCGTTGAGGCAGAGGAGACCGTGGCGGGGCCGGTGAAGGCAGGCCGGGTTGGCGACGCGGTGCGGGAGCTTCCGGAGAGTCTTGGGGCGGCGCTGGAACCGGTGACCGGCCTGGCGCGTACGGTGCTGGCGCGGTTGCGGGAGGCGGGGCCGGCGGAGGTGGAAGTGGAGTTCGGGGTCGACCTCTCCGCTGCGGCCGGGGTGGTGATCACGAAGACCGCGGCCAAATGCCATCTGACAGTGCGTGTGACGTGGCGCAAGGACCAGGGCGACGGGGCTGCGGCTCGCAGGGCCGACGCTCCCGAGGGCGAAGACGAGCCGGAGGCCTGAGGGGATGGCGGTAGGACGGGGGACGGCGGCCGGTGCGGCGGACGGCCTGGCGGCGGCCGTCGCGCAGGTCCGCGGCGAGGACGATCTGGTGGTGGGCGCAGGTTTCCTGGTTGCCGACGACCTGCTGATCACGTGCGCGCACGTCCTGCAGGACGGCCGTTACGGCCCCGGTTCGACGGTGACGCTGGCCTTCCCGCGCGCGCACGACGCCCCGGAGGTGAGCGGCCGGGTGCTGGACACGTGGCGCGATCCGAACGAGCAGGACGTCGCCCTGGTGCGCCTGGACCACCCGATGGGGGCGGCGCCGCTGCCGCTGGGGTCGGCGGCGGGCGCCCGGGGGCACCGGGTGCGCTCCTTCGGGTTCCCGGTGCAGGCGCCGCCGGGCGGGCACTTCGGCTTCGCCACCGCGGGCGGAATCCTGCCCCCCGCCGACAAGGTCGGTGAGCTGCTGCAGCTGACCGACGCCAACGACCTCACCCAGGGGTTCAGCGGCGGGCCGGTCCTGGACGAGACGACCGGTCTGGTGGTGGGGATGCTCACCTCGATCGCACCCCCCGACGGCCACCACCGGGGCCAGGAAATTGCCTACGTCACCCCCACCTCCGTCCTGCGCGAGGCATGGCCCGCGCTCAGCGAGCAGGACGTGTCACCGTACCGGGCGCTGGAGCCGTTCACCGCCGAACACGCCCAATGGTTCCGGGGCCGCGAGGACGCGGTGGACCGGGTCATGGAAGGCCTGGCCGGCGGACGGCGGGTGGTGCTGCTGCTCGGCCCGTCCGGGTCGGGGAAGTCCTCCCTGGTTCAGGCTGGGGTGCTGCCCGCGCTGGCCGAGGGGCGGCTGCCGGGCAGTGACCGCTGGTGCCAGGTGCTCACGCGGCCGGGCCCGGACCTGTCGGATGCCCTCACCCGCGCGGGCCTGCCCGGGAGCGAGGATGCCGGGGCGGACGGCACCGGCGAGCCGGACTTCGCCGACAGGGCAGCCGCTTCGGTCCCGGGCCCGCCCCGGATCGTGCTGGTCATCGACCAGTTCGAGGAGCTCCTCGCACCGTCCGGAGAGCCTGCGGCCTTGGAGGCCCTGGGCCGGATCACCGCCGCGATCCGTTCCGACGCGGCCCTGAGCGTGGTCCTCGTGATGCGCGACGACTTCTACTCCCGGCTGTCCGCACTCGCCCCGGACCTGCTGGACACTGCCCAGCGGGCCAGCGGTCTCCTCAACGTCCCGGCCACCTTGAGCGCGGCGGACCTGGATGCGATCGTCACCGGCCCCGCCCGCGACCTGGACACGGCCTTCGAGCCGGGCCTCGCCGAACAGATCATCACTGATGTCCTGAGGCTGAACCGCGGCACCGCCACCACTGGCGGTGCACCCGTCACCGTGCTCCCCCTGCTCGAAGTCGCCCTCACCCGGTTGTGGGAACGCCGCCTGGAGCACGACGGCCGCCTCACCCACGACGCCTACCACCGCATCGGCAACGTCACCGGCGCCCTCACCGACTGGTGCGAAACCGCCCTGCGCGAACTCGACGAGGACCAGCAGGCCATCGCCCGCAGAATCCTCACCGCCCTGGTCCGCCCCGCCGACTCCTCCCTGAACATCCCGGCCGCACGCCAGCAGCTCCCGATCAGCGACCTGCGCGCCATGGCCGCCGAGGACAAGACCCCCGACGCGCGGCGGGCCGTGGACGAGGTCCTGGCCGTCCTCTCCCGGCACCGCATCGTCACCACCGACCGGCTCCACGACGACGCACGGCCGGTCGGCGCGCCGGACGCGGAAGGGACCGCAGTGGCCGAACTGGTCCACGACGCGCTCATCCGCGACTGGCACACCCTGCGCGAATGGCTCCGGGAGGACGCCCGCTTCCTCGACTGGTTTCGCCGCGCCCGCGACCAGTACGAGCGCTGGAAGGAACACCGCAACCCCCAGGACCTGCCCACCGGAACCCTCCTCGCCGAAGGCACCGACCTGGCGAGCCACCGCCCGCTGTCCGCCGACCTCGACGACTTCCTCACCGCCGGACGCCGCCGCCAACGAGCCGCCGCCCGACTCAGTCGGCGCCTCAAGACGGCCCTGGGCACCGCCCTCGTCCTCGCTCTCGCTCTCGTGATGCTTGTCTCGGCGTATGTCGCGGAGCGGCGGGCGACGAAGAGGGCTGACGTGGGGGCTGCGGAGTCCGCCCAACTGGTTATGTCCGACAGTCTTGTTAACGACTCCGATTTGCTGATGGCCACCCAACCCAATCTCGCTGCCCTCCTCGCGATCGCCGCCTACCGGTTCGACCCCACGGTGAGGGCCGGCGCCGCCCTTGCGAAAGCCGCCGACCGCACCAACCCCACAGCGGGGGCCGGCGCCGCCCTCCGCAGCGGTGAGGACCCCGACGTCGCAGCGAAGGACGCGATCAGCGCGATCTGTAAGGCCGTCGGCCGCGACCTCACAAGCGAAGAGAAAAACAAATACCTAGGCGTGCCCTATGGGCCGGTCTGTCTCCCATGAACCGTCCGCCCGACGACCGCCCTCCCACGCGCTCCGCCTCCGGCGCAGCCTTCGGCCACCCGCCGGAGCCGATCATCCGGTCCCCGCTCCCGCAGAGCACCAAGCTCTGCAACCCGCCCCACCTTCCGATCCTGGCCTGACCAGCCGCAACGCCACCGGACCGACGTAACCAGGGGATCGGCCCTGACGCATGCTCAGGCAGAAAAATAGCTGGTCAGACCGCCAAACCGCCAGATCGGCCAGCCGCATTGGGTCGGATGACCTTCCGCGGATCGGGGTGCGGGACGTCGGTCAGCGTTCCGGGGGGTCCGGGCTCAGCGCTCCCGCAGGTCGGGGACCACCTCGCGCAGGCGCTCGGCGCCGATCGCGCCCGCCCGCAGCAGGACCGGCACCTCGCCGGTGATGTCCACGATCGAGGAGGGCACGGCGGCCGCGGTCGGGCCCCCGTCGAGGTAGACGGCCACCGAGTCGCCGAGCATGCCCTGGGCGGCGTCGCAGTCCTGCGGCGAGTCGTGCCCGGTCAGGTTCGCGCTGGAGACGGCCAACGGCCCGGTGGCGTTGAGCAGTTCGATGGCGACCGGGTGCGCGGGCATCCGCACCGCGACCGTCCCGTTGGTCTCGCCGAGGTCCAGCTCGACCGAGTCCAGGTGGCGGGCGACCACGGTCAGCCCGCCCGGCCAGAACTCCTTGACCAGGTCCCGCGCGCGCTCCGTCACCTCGACCAGCCCGTCCAGCGCCTCCGGGGAGCCGACCAGCACCGGCGAGGGCATGTTCCGTCCCCGGCCCTTGGCACGCAGCAGGCGGTCGACGGCCCGCGGTGCGAAGGCGTCCGCGCCCACGCCGTACACGGTGTCCGTGGGCAGGACGACGAGTTCACCACGGCGCACCGCGGCCACGGCCTCGCGCAGCCCGGCCGCGCGCTCCGACGGGTCCGAACAGTCAAAACGACGAGTCATCAGGGGTCTCCACCGGCGGGCCGCCGGCCCGCCCCGTTCCTCCGGCCCGGCCACCTCTCCGGCCGGACACGACCTGGTCAGCCTACCCGTCCCGCTCCCACCGCCCGGCCACGCCCCGGGGTCGCGGTGTGCGGGGCTCCTCGGCCGCCCGGGTGGCTCGGGACAGTGCCGCCGTACCGGGCCGCCTTCCCCGGGGGCGGCCGGTGGCGGGCGGACGTAGGTTGCGCACATGACCAGTGACGAGACGGTCCCGGCCGTGGGAGTGCGTCCGCTGGACGAGGTGTTCGCCGCGATCGACAAGGTCAACCGGCGGCCCCGGCCCTGGACCGGCTTCGAGCACGGCGTGCTCGGCGCCTACCGGTGGGCCGCCGGCGCCCAGGTCGCGGCCCCGGTCACCGTCGCCGCCACGGCCGGCTCCATCGGCCCGTGCCTCGCCCAGCTGCTGGCCGAGTGCCAGGCCGCCGCCGTCCGCCTCCACCTCGTCCGCACCCAGGGGGCGGACCACACCTACGTCCTCGGCGTCCACCGGGCACTGGCCTGGCTCTGCGGGCTGCACGAGGACCGTCCCTGAACGACCGTCCCCAAGCCTGCCGGGCCCGGGGCGTCGAACGGGTGGCGCACGGCGGTGAACAGGGCGCAGGCCCGGTCAGTAGTAGTGGCGGCGGCCGCCGACGGCGTGCCCGAGCGTTCCGGCGAGCCACAGGACCAGGCCGACGACGGCCAGCACGATGCCGATGGTCCACAGGATCGAGATTCCGGTGACGAAGCCGATGATGAGCAGGATGACGCCGAGGAGTATCACGAGGGTCTCCCGGGTTGGTGGGTGGCTGTCGGCGGGGGCGGCCCGGTCGGCCCGAACCGGCCGCAGCGGTCGTCCCCGGGGATCGGGGCCGGTCCTGCCCGGCCCGTCTCCACACCCCCCGCGTCTACCTCGCCGCGACCCGGGCAAACCGCCCCGCCGCTCCCCCGTCAGCGCCGGTGGCGGCCGCCCTGCCGGCGGGGCGGGGCGGCCACCCGGGGCGCGGGCAGGAAGAGCCGGGCCAGCTCGCGGCCCAGGTTGACGCCGATGGCGAGGGCCATCGCCATCGCGGCGGCCCGCCCGATGCCGCTCAGCCCGATCTCGGGCTCGCCCCGGACGAAGGCCAGCATCCCGAAGTACAGCACCGAGCCGGGCAACAGCGGCCCCAGGGCGGCGGTGATGTGCGGCAGCGCCGAGCTGCCCCGGCAGCGCGCCATGAGCTGGCCGGACAGGCCCACCAGCCCGGCGGCCAGACCGGTGGCCAGGATCGGCTCGCCGCCCGCGTTCACCAGCACCCCGTACGTGGTCCAGCCGGCCGCGCTGTTCAGCAGGACCGCCGGCAGCGTGGCCGGCTCGGTGTTCAGCAGCACCGCGAACGCCAGGGTGAGCAGCACCGCGGCGGCGAGCTGCAGCGGGGGGTTGACCGCCCCGGGCGGGACGTCCTGGGCGGCGAGGTCGGCGCCGTTGTTGACGCCGACGTAGAGCACCGTCATCACGCCGACCACCACGCCGGTCATCAGGTAGAGCGCTTCGAGCAGCCGGGCGGCGGCGGTGAGGTAGAAGCCCGCCAGGCCGTCCTGGGCCGCCGCCACCATGGGCCACCCCGGCAGCACCGCGAACAGCCCGCCGGTGATCACCACCGATCCGCGCAGGTGCAGACCGTTGAACGAGAGCAGGATGCCGATCACGGCGGCGGGCACCGCCGCCACCACGAACTGGTAGAACGCCGGGAGGTCGTGGCGCGCCACCAGGGCCGAGAAGCGCTCGCCCACCAGCGCGGCGACGACGGCGCTGGCGAACACCAGCCAGGCCCGGGCGTCGGCCCGGCCGCCGATCAGCAGCGTGGCGGCCCCGGCCATCCCACCGCAGGAGAGCACGAACAGCCGGCCGGAGTACCGGCGGCGGCGACGGCGGGCCGCCACCAGGCGGCCGTGCGCCTCGGGGACGGCCATCCCGCCCACGGCGATCTCGGTGACCAGCCGGAACACCAGGGCCAGCCGCGCGTAGTCGACGGCCGGGCGGCGCACCGAGCACTCGGCGGTCAGCGAGGGCTCCGACGGGCCGGGCTGGTAGGAGATCGCCACCCGGGTGAAGGTCACCTGCGGGTCGCAGGGCTGGACCCGGTAGGCGTGGGCGACGGCGAGCATCGCGGCCTCGACGTCCTCCGCCGCCTCGCCGCTGGCCAGCAGCAGCTCGCCGACCAGCAGCGCGAGGTCCAGCACCCGGGCCGGCTCGACGCCCGTCGGCGGGTCCGCACCGGCCCCCTCCGGCGCGGGCCGCCGGTCGGCCGTGGGGGTTCGCAGCAGCGGCAGCATCAGGTCGGGCCAGGGAACCGCGGTGCCGTCACCGTCCGGTCCGGGCCGGGCGCCCGCCCCGCGCTTCCCGGACGCGGGGGCCTGGGGCGGCACCCGTTCGGGCCGGGTGGGGTGTCCTTCCGGGCCGGCGGGCGCACCGAGCTGCTCGTGTTCCGTCATCGCGACTCCCTGACCCCACCCCCTCCGCCAACACCGTGCAGCCCTTCAACTACCCGGAGTGACGCTGCGGCGAACGCGCCACACCCGGCACACCCGTACGAACCGGAGCACGACCGGCCGTACACGCCCCAGCACCCCGCGCGTGCCGACCTCGGAGGCGGGGGCCGGCCGGGCCCCGGGGCCGCGGTGGCACCGACGGGGCGTGGCCGCGCGACAACGGCGGACAGGCGGCGACCGGGAGGCGGCCGGGTCAGAACCGCGGCGTCAGCAGGCTCTCCAGCTCGGCCTCGAAGAGCAGCCCGGGCCGGAAGCCCATGCCGGTGAAGTGTCCGGCGAGCTCCAGGGACAGCACGCCGTGCAGGCGGGTCCAGAAGGCCAGGAAGCGGTGGAGCACCTCGGGCGGGGCCGGCTGCTCGCCCGCCCAGTCCCGGTGGCCCAGCAGGTGGGTGGTGAACGGCGCCTCCGGGGTGTCCGCTCCGGCCGGGGCGAGCGCCGCGCAGGCGTCGACCAGGGTCCTCATGACCTCGTCGGCGATGGCGGTGGTGTCCTCGGGCGCGCGGTAGCCGGGCACGGGGGTGCCGTAGACCAGGAAGTACCGCTGGGGGTCGACCAGCGCCCAGTCGCGCAGGGCGTGGGCGAGCCCGGCCAGGTCGGCGCCCTCGGCGGCGGCCGCGCCGAGGGTGTCGGCGAGGCTGCGGTACGCGTCCCGGACGAGCTCGGTGATCAGCTCGTCGCGGCCGGCGAAGTAGCGGTAGAGCGCGGGGCCGCTCATGCCCATCCGCTTGGCGATCGCGTTGACGGAGAGCGCCGAGGCGCCCGCCGTGGCGATCTGCTCCCAGGCGTGCGCCTTGACCTCGTCGCGCACCTGGGCCCGGTAGCGCTCGCGCGGGGTGTCCGCACCCGTCCTCACCATGGCCCTCGCCCGCTCCCCGTATCGCCCGACTACATGCTCACACTTCCGTTAGAAGGTATCACGGAACCTGTTGACGCCCCGGCCCTCGCGGAGTTACAACTTCTAACGAAGGCGTGAGCATCTAGCTCGCAAGGCGTCCGAGCCGTCCCGACGGCCGACCAGTGAATGGGGATTTCCATGTCCGCCACGCGCAGCTCCACCCGCGGCACCGGCATCCGCACCGCCCTGCTGACCCTCCCGCTCGCCCTCGGGCTGCTCGGCGCCGCCGCCCCGCCGGCCGGGGCCGCCACCGCCCACCGCCCCGGCTCCTCGCTCACCTGCGGCGGGGCGGGCGTCGACCCCGACGCCCGCGTCCGCTACCGGACCGAGACCGTGGTCCACGCACCGCTGCGGACGGTCTGGCGGCTCCAGACCGACGTGGCGCGCTGGCCCGACTGGCAGGCGCCGGTGCGGAGCGCCGAGCTCCACGACGGCGGCCCACTGCGGCCGGGGTCGGCGTTCCACTGGACCACCCCGCTGCCCCCGAACCCCGCCTCGGCCGACCCCGTCCTGGAGATCACCTCCACCGTCCGGCAGCTGCGGCCCGGCGCCTGCATCCGCTGGACCGGCCCTGCGGTCGCGACCGGGCTGCGGATCGACGGCGTCCACGTGTGGAACTTCACCGAGGTCCCCGGCGGCGTCCTGGTGCGCACCGAGGAGACCCACACCGGTCCCCAGGTCGACGCGAACGTCCCCGCCGCCACCGACATCCTCCGCCAGGGCCTCGAAGGCTGGCTGCACGACCTGAAGACCGCCGCCGAGGCCCGCACCCGGTAGGACCGGCCGGACCGACTCGCCGGACCTGTCCCGACGGACCGACTCGCGGGCCTTGCGCATGGAAGCCCGCGCCCCGGGCAGACGCCGCCCGGGGCGGACCTTCGCCCCGTCGACGAGAGGAGGCACCCGCCGTGGGTACCGAGGAGAAGCTGCGCAACATGGCGGAGAAGGCCGGCGGCAAGGCCAAGGAAGCGGCCGGGAAGGCCACCGGCGACCGTTCGACCGAGCTCAAGGGCAAGGCCCAGCAGGCGAAGAGCGACCTGAAACAGGCCGTGGAGAAGGTCAAGGACGCGGGCAAGCACTGATCCGGCACCCGGCCGGTCGTCCCCGGACGGCCGCCGGGTGTCCGCGCTTCCACCGCGCCCGGCGCACCGGCGGGGCCGGCCGGCCCGGGCACGGACCCCCGGAGCCCCTCAGGGGGCGAGTAGCCCCTGCCGCTCCGCGTAGGCCGCGAGGCCGTCGGCGGTAGCGCCGGCCCACCCGAGGTAGCCGTCCGGCCGGACCAGGAACACCCCGGCGCCGTACGCCTCGTAGGCCGGGATGCGGACCACCGGGGCGGCGACGGCGGGCAGCGGGGTGTCCGTTCCGACGGTGAGCAACGTCCAGTGCGGGCCGCGGAAGGCGTCGAACAGCCGGATGCCGCCCCGGTGGCCGTCCGGGGCGCGGTCGCCGGCCCGCAGCGCGTCCGCCGGGAGGTCCTGGCGGGTCTCCATCGAGAGCGCGGACTCCCGGTAGCCGAGGTCGAGTTGCTGAGTCGCCCGGCCGCGGCGCTGCTCGCCGCGGTGGACCCGGGTGGACAGTTCCAGCATCGCGGCCGCGTTGCCGCGGCGCTCCTCCTGGTAGCTGTCGAGCAGTCCCTCCCCCGCTCGCCCGGTCAGCACCGCGGCCAGCTTCCAGCCCAGGTTGTAGGCGTCCTGGACGCTGGTGTTCAGGCCCTGCCCGCCGGCCGGCGAGTGGACGTGCGCGGCGTCGCCCGCCAGGAAGACCCGGCCCGCGCGGAAGCGGTCGGCGAGCGCGGCGCGCGGGCGGAACTCGGAGATCCAGCGCAGTTCGGTGACCTGCTCGGCGGCCAGGTGGGAGCGGGCCGCGACCACCGTGCGCAGCCCGTCGAGGGTGAGGTCGACGGCCGTCCCCTCCGGGAACTGGGCGACCAGCTGGAAGTCCTCGGTGCCGCCGAGCGGGCAGATCGCCAGCATCCCCTCCTCGGAGCCGAACACGTGCCAGTGCTCGCGGTCCAGCCCGTCGATCCGGACGTCCGCGACCAGCATCGGGTCCGGGTCGACGGTCTCGCCGGTCATCCCGATGCCGAGCAGTCGCCGCACCGTCGAGCGGCCGCCGTCCGCCGCGACGACGTACCGCGCCCGGACCGGGCCGCCGGTAGCGAACTCGGCGGTCACGCCCTCCTCGTCCTGCGCCAGGCCGACCAGCTCCCGGCCGAACGCGACCTCGCCGCCCAGCTCGCGCAGCCGCCCGTACAGCACCTGCTGGGTGCGCCACTGGGGCAGCATCAGCGCCTCGGTGTACGGCTCGGCCTCGGAGGGCTCGGTCGGGTCGAACATCCGGCGCTCGCCCTGCGGTTCACCGTCCCGCCAGAACAGGTTGGGCGGGTAGTGCCCGGCGACCGCGCGGACCCGGTCGAGCACGCCGAAGTCGTCGAGCACCTCCAGCGTGCGCGGCTGGAGGCCCTTGCCGCGCGAGCCGGGGAAGAGTTCGGCGCCGCGCTCGACCACCAGCGCGGCGACGCCGTGCCGGGCGAGGTCGAGCGCCAGGGCCAGTCCGGTGGGCCCGGCGCCGATGACCAGGACATCCGTGTGCATGCCGTGAGAAGCCACGACAACCTCCTTAACGTTGTTAAGTAGCCGTTGCCGACAGCGTGCACTTAACGGCGTTAAACTGTCAACCGTGACCCCCCAGAGAACCCCCAAGCTCGACCGCGGCCAGGTCGTCGACACCGCGCTGGACCTGCTGAACGAGGCCGGCCTGGACGGCCTGACGCTGCGCGCCATCGCCGCCCGGCTCGACGTCAAGGCGCCCGCGCTGTACTGGCACTTCAAGGACAAGCAGGCGCTGCTGGACGAGATGGCGACCGAGATGATGCGCCGCATGACGGCCCGGGCGGCGGCGGACGCGGGCGCCGGGGCGGACGGGGCCGACGCGGCCAGCGGGGCCGACGGGGCCGGTCGCGCCCCGGCCCCGGGCGACTGGCGGGAGACCTACCTGAGGACCATGCGCACCCTGCGCGCCGAGCTGCTGCGCTACCGCGACGGCGCGAAGGTCTACAGCGGCTCCCGGTTCACCGACACCGGCTACGCGGCCGAACTGGACACCTGGCTGCGCCTGCTGGTCGAGTCCGGGTTCACCCCGGTGGCCGCCGCCCGGGCCTGGCAGACCGCCTACAGCTACACCATCGGCTACGTCATCGAGGAGCAGGCGATGGGCCCCAACCCCTTCGACGGCGAGGAGGGCTACGACCTGGACGCCCGCGCCGAGCGCCTGGCCGCCCACCCGCTGGCCGCCGAATCGGGCCGGGTGATGTTCCAGGACTTCGACGAGGGCTTCGAGCAGGGCCTGGCAGCGGTGCTCGCCGGGGTCGAGGCCACCCTGCTCGGCTGACGGCTCCGGCGCGGTCGTCCGCCGTCGGCCGTTCGACGTTTCACCGGTTCGCCGGTTCGCCGTTCGCCGTTTCGCCGTCCCGGAAACGACCGCACCGCCGGGCCCGTAGCAGGGCCCGGCGGTGTCCGTGCCGCGCGGGAGCGCGGGTCAGGCGGTCATGAACTCGCCCACCCGCAGCGCCCGCTTCACGATCCGGACGTCCCCGATGTACCCGTGGAAGACCTTGTCCAGCACCCCCGCGTACGCGTAGCCGCCCAGCATCCACGGCCGTCCCAGCGTGGTCAGCCCGACCGCGGGCGTCGCCGGGTTGCGCGCCACCTCGCAGCCGTCGACGTACATCCGGCTGAGCTTCCCGTCGTTGACCACCGCGACGTGCCACCAGTGGTCCAGCGGCAGCTGGTGGCCCCAACAGGTGGACGCCCCGGTCTGGTTGAGCGGGTAGACGCACCACTGGAGGGCCGGCGCCTCGGAGACGCTGAGCGTCGCGACCGGCTCGTCGGCGTCCGTCCCGGGCCCGCTCCTGCCCGCCTCTCCGCTCGTCCCCCAGCGGCTGAGCAGGGCGGACCAGCGGCTCTGCGCGGAGTCCCAGTCGGCGGGCAGCTTGAAGAAGGCCTCGACGGTGAACCCGCGCTCGAAGGTCTCCCGGTTCACCGGCGCGGTGGGCACCGTCTGCAGGTAGCCGCCGCGGACCGGCGAGCGGGTGCCCCTGAACAGCAGGCTGCCGTGGCCCGGCTGGTCCGGGTGGTGCTCGGCGGACCAGCTGAGCGCGCCGTCGGGCGTGCCGGGGGCGCTCTGCCAGAGCAGGTCGTTGCCCTGCCCGCTCAGGTCCTTGACGACCTGCTGCGGGGCGACGGCCGCACCGTCCGCGCCGCCGTTGTCGAACCGCCAGTAGGCCACCGTGTCGCGGACCAGCAGCTCCCCCGCCCGGCGCGCCGGGCGCTGCGGGACGGGCGCGAAGCCGGCGAAGCGGCACTCGAAGTCGATCGCGAGCGAGAAGCGGTCCACGTCCGAGGTCAGCTCGACGTGCTGGGCCGCCAGCGCGTTGCGCTCCTCGGCCGCGATCTGCTGGATCCACGGCGAGAAGGTCGACACGTCGACGGTGCCGCGGTCGAGGTCGAAGCGGTACGCCCGGATCATCGCCGCGCCGCCGTAGTAGCGGTCCTGGTAGTTGGTGATGTGGACGTGCACGTCGTGGCCGGCCCTGTTCCGCAGCACGGTGCGCCCGGGCGGCCAGTAGTGCCCGTTGACGGTCAGGAAGATCTGGTCGTTGCCGTCGATCAGCCGCTCCCAGAGCCGCTTCCCGTTGTCGGACAGCTCGGCGCGGCCGCCGTCGTCGGCGTGCGCCAGGTCGTGGGTGGTCAGGATCACCGGAAGCTTGGGGTTCGCCGCGATCACCCCGTTCGCCCAGGCGAAGCCCGCGTCGGAGAGCCGCCAGTCCAGCGAGAGCACCATCCAGTCGCGGCCCGCCGCCCGGAACACGTGGCAGGTGTTGTAGCCGTCCGGGCTGGAGCCGCGGTAGCCGGAGGTGCGGGCGGCCCTGGCCTTGCCGAAGGTCTCCAGGTACGGGGTGGTGCCGCGCTGGTCGTCGGTCGAGGAGCGGACGTCGTGGTTGCCCGCGAGCACGCCGTAGGCGGCGCCCGCGTCGTCCAGCAGGCCGAACACCTTGGTGACGGCGGCGTACTCGACGGCCAGGCCGTTCTCGGTGACGTCGCCGAGGTGGGCCAGGAAGACGATGTTGTCGTCCGTCCCGTCCTCCCGGTTGACCCCGCCGTCCAGCACGTAGCGGACCGAGGCCTCCAGCGGCGCCGGGTGGATCCGGTCCTGGTCGAACAGGTACTGGGTGTCCGGCATGACCACGACGGTGAACTGCCGGGCGTCCGGGTCGGGCTGCCACCGCCCCTTCCCCTTGCCCTTCTTGGGCGCCTTCACGGCCGCACCCGCAGCGCCCGCCGCCTCGGGCCCGGCCGCCTGCGCCGGCACCGCGCCGAGCAGACCGAGCCCGGCGGTGCCGACCCCCGCGCCCAGCAGACCGGCCCCGCGCAGGAACCGGCGCCGACTGTCCGCGGCCGGCCCCTCCCCGTCGAGGTCGGCCGTCCGCGGGCAGCCGCACTCGTGCTCGGTCGCCTGGTTGTCGTGCATGTTCGCTCCCGGAAGTGGTGTGGGCCCTGACGGTAGGGACCGGGACTGGTCGGAGATCATCGGGCGGGCCATGCCCCGGTGAACAGCGGCCGAATCCGCCGGGCTTCGGGGCCCGGGCGGCGGGCGGCGGCGGGCGACGGTGGGCATCGGCGGGCCGGTGCGGGCGGGTGCCCCGCGGGCGTGTGCCGGCGCCGGAACCGGGTAGGCGCGCCGACGGAACACAACCGGCCGAATCCGTTCGGGGGCCGTCATGGCCGTACGACCCAGCCCAGACCTGCCGCACGCGGGCGGGGCCCGCCGCCGGAGCGGCGAGCGCCACGACTTCCCGCACACCCCGCAGGGCCCCGGCCGGACGATGCCCCAGCTCCGGCCGCAGGAGACGGTGCGCCGGGGCACCGAGCCGGTGACCGCCCGATCGGACCTGGAGCTGCGGCGGGTGCTCTCCCGGGTCTTCCTCGTCCTGTTCCTCGGCGGGGCGGTGGCGTTCGCCGTGCTGGCCGCGCTGGCCGGCCCGGGCCCCGCGCCCAACCAGGGGACCTACGCATTCTTCGCCGCCCTGTGCGCCGGGTTCGCCGGCATCACCGCGCTCGACCTGCTGGTGATCCGGCGCCGCCTGGCCGCCGGCCAGGGCCGCGACCGGGCGGGCGGCCCGGGGAGCACAGACTCGGGGACCACGGCCACAGGAATCAGGCCTCCGGGGCCTCCAGGACACCCGGGCCCCGACCGGCGGGACTGAGCGTGCGGCCCCCGACCGTCGCCCGCCCAACCGTCACCGGCGCCTCAACCATCCCACCGGGTCTGGCCCGGTGGCCGTTCGGCAGACCGCGGGTTTGCATGGAGTCACCGAGCCCCCAGCGATCCGGAGGTAGCGCCGTGTACGAGATGTGGGCCGAGCACGACCCGGCGGTCTCCCCACCCGCCGTGGTGTGGCACGTGGTGGCCAAGGACGACGCGAGCTCCTCGCTGTGCGGGCGGTTCCTGGAGCCCTCCCAGCGTGTCGTCCCGGTGGGCGACGGCGCCGGTGCGGCCGGGCCGGACCGGTACTGCGACCCCTGCCTGGTCACCGTGCGCGAGGCCTTGGCCGCCAGCGCTCGGTGACCTTGTCGTTGCGACCTCCGCCCTCCGTCGCCTTCCTCTTCCTCTCGACACGCGTCGTGGCCGTGTGCGCACGGCCGCCTGCCCACGACCACGCGCTCACGGCCCACGTGTTCACGACGACGTGCTCACGGTTCACGACGAGGTGCTCACGGCAGCGGTACCGCCATCAGGCAGGGGTGCCGACTGCCGATCGCGGGAGCCGCCAGGACGGTGGCCACCCCGCCGGTGATCTCCACCCGAAGGTCGCCGTCCGAGCTCTCCCAGACCAGGCCCCCGCCGGGACCGACGGCCTGCGTCTCGTACACGACGACGACGGACGGTGGAGCGTGCCCGCCGATCGGGCCGGGGAGCGTCACCGCGTAGCGGCGGGTGAGGCTTTTCATCTCGGCCTCCTTCTCCCCCCTCCCTGCGCCATGGATTCTCCCCTCATCCGGCCGCTTGTACACGGAGGACCATTGCCCTTCCCGGGGCGACCGGCGCCGTTCCCGTGTCTGCCCGGGCCCGGTGCGCCCGCACAGCGACGCGGCCGGCATGCCGCTGTCCGGGTGACGGGACCCGGCGGCGCCGCAGGGCGAACCGTCGCGGTATGGGTCATCGTGACGTGAGAGGACGACACCCGGCCGAGCCCGAGGAGACCGCCCGTGGGAGTGAACGGCGCCGGACCGGACCGGCGGCCCGTGCCGCTGGGCAGCCGCCGCCCCCGGGTGTCGGCGCGCCGGACCCGGACGGGGGCTCCGGGCCCGGGCCCCGACCCGTATCCGTCCGGGGAGCACGTCCCCTCCGGACTGCGGACGACGGCCGGCTACACCTGGCGGCTGGTGCTGCTCGGGCTCGCCGCCTACCTGGTCGTCGACGTCCTCGCCCGGCTCGAACTGCCGGTCGTCGCACTGTTCGTGGCGCTGGTGATCACCTCCGTGCTGCGCCCGCCGGTCGACCTGCTGGCCCGCGGCATGCCGCGCTCGCTCGCCGTCCTGGTCGTCCTCCTCTGCGCCCTCGCGGTCGTCGGCGGGGTGCTGGCGCTGGTCGGCACCACCGTCGCCGACGAGTGGGGCCGGCTGGGCAACGAGCTGCGCGGCGGCCTCTCCCGGATCGACCACTGGCTCACCGGCGCCCCCTTCCACCTGCGGCCCGGCACCGTCACCGACCTGCGGGCCAAGATCGGCGCGTTCATCTCGGCCCACCGCTCCACCCTGCTCAGCACCGCGCTGAGCGGCGCCGGCCGAATCGTCGAGCTGGTCACCGGGCTGGCGCTCGCGGTGTTCTGCTCGGTGTTCTTCCTGCACTCCGGCGACCGGATGTGGACCTGGGCGCAGCGGCAGCTGCCGGTCCGGAGCCGTTCGGCCTGGGACCGCGCCGGCCGCGCCGCCTGGCTCACCTTCGCCGGCTACACCCGGGGCGTGCTGATCGTGGCAGCCTCCAACGCGGTGCTGGTGGGCATCGCGCTGGCGATCCTGCGGGTGCCGCTGGTCCTGCCGCTGATGGTGCTGGAGTTCGCGGCGACCCTCATCCCGCTGATCGGTTCCCCGATCGCCCTGGCGGTCGCCGCCGTGGTCGCGCTCGCCGCCCGGGGGCCGGTGATCGCGCTGCTGGTGCTCGCGCTGATCGTGGTCATCGGCCAGATCGAGGGGCATCTGCTGCATCCGCTGGTGCTCAGCTGGTCCGTCCGCATCCACCCTGTGGTGATCGCGGTGTCGGTGGCCGGCGGCGCGGTGCTGGCGGGGGTCCTGGGCGCGGTGGTGGCGGTGCCGGTGGTGTCGGTCGGCTGGGCGGTGCGCGGCGAGCTTCGCACCCGCGGCACGCCCGGCCTCCCGGGGGCGCAGGCCGCTGCGGCGGGCGACCGGCCCGGCCACGGAGCGGACCGGGGTCGGCGCCCGGAGCCGGGCGGGGGCGGCCGGCCCGGCGAGTGAGGGCGCGGCGCCTGTTCGTCACAGGCCCGGCTCGTCGTCGGGCTCCCGGTCCGCCGTCAGCAGCCGACGCCGGCCGCGCGCCGCGCTCCCCCGTGCCGGCGCCTACCAGCCCGGGCACGGTGCCTCTCCCGTCCCGTTCACCTGCGACACGGGTCGCCCTCCCCACCGCCCGGCTGGTCCGCCCGGCCCCCCGCAGTGGGGCCGTTGGGCCCTGGCCGCGCGGCCGGGGGCCCGGGATCCTGGTCGCCGGTATGCGCCGGCTGGGAGTGGAAGGGCCTGGGGATGGGCGAGTTGGTCACGGTGAGGGCGTTCGAGGGGCTGACCGGCGAGGTCCTGGCCGAGACGCGGGCCCGGGTGGCCGCCGCGGCGGCGGCTCCGGGGGTGGGGACGCTGGTGGAGGCCCTGCGGGTCCGGCTCGCGGCCGTCGCCGGGGGCGTGCTGGCGCAGGTGAACGCCGAGGTGGACGGTCGGCGGATCCGCGTCCAGGAGGCCGCGGCCGGGCTGGGCGACTCCATCGACCGGGTGAGTGACGCGCTGCGCGGCAGGATCAGGGCCGTCACCGGGGCCTGGGCGCCGCGCCCCTGGCCGGGCCACCGTGCGCCGGACTCCGGTGGGCCGGGCGGCGGCGGGCCGGGCGGCGGGGCCGTCCGCGAGCTCCGGGTGGTCCGCCGCAAGGAGCCCTCGCTGGTGTGGTGCTCGCCGGCGGCCGCCGCCCGGACCATGGACGCGATGGACTACGACATCCACCTGTTCACCGATCCGGCGACCGAGACCGACGCCGTGGTCTACCGGGTCGGGCCGACCGGCTACCGCCTCGCCCGTACCGTCCCCGCCGGTCCGCCCGGCCGCCGGACCTCGCCGATCACCCTCAGCCCGCACGGCGCGCCCCGGCTGACGGAGGCACAGGCCGTCAACCGGCTGGCGGGCGCGGAGCTGCCGTTCCTGTTCTTCGCCCACCCGGTCAGCGGCCGGGGCCGGGTGCTCTACCGCCGCTTCGACGGCCGGCTCGGCCTGATCGGCGGGCACGCCTGACGGCCACGGGGCCCTTTCCAGCACCCCTGGCCCTTGGGCGGAACCGCGCCGCGCCCCCGCCGAGCGGTCGCTCGACGGGGGCGCGGCGTGCGCTCGGGGAGGGCGCGTCACATGTTGATCATGTGACCGGCGAGGCCGTGGATGGCCTCCTTGACCGCCTCGCCCAGGGTCGGGTGGGCGTGCACGTTGCGGGCGACCTCGTGGACGGTCAGGTCCCACTGCTGGGCCAGCGTCAGCTCCGGCAGCAGTTCCGTGACCTCGGGGCCGATCAGGTGGGCGCCGAGCAGCTCGCCGTGGGTGCTGTCGCTGATGACCTTGACGAAGCCGATCGGGTGGCCGAGCCCGTGCGCCTTGCCGTTGGCGGTGAACGGGAACTTGGCGACCTTGACGTCGTAGCCCAGGTCGCGGGCCTGCGCCTCGGTGTAGCCGAAGGAGGCGATCTGCGGCTGGCAGTAGGTGGCGCGCGGGATCATGGCGAAGTCGACCTCCATGGTCTCCGCCCCGCCGATGGTCTCGGCGGCGATCACGGCCATCGTCTCGGCGGCGTGCGCGAGCATCAGCTTGGCGGTCACGTCGCCGATCGCGAAGATGTGCTCGACGCTGGTGCGGCCGCGGCCGTCCACCGCGATGGCGTTGCGGTCGGTGAGCTTGACCCCGGTGTTCTCCAGGCCGTAGCCGTTGACCCTCGGCGCGAAGCCGATCGCCTGGAGCACCTTGTCGGCCTCCAGCACCTGCTGCTGCCCGTCCTTGGTGACGGTGACCCGCACCTTGGCGTTCGGGTCGCTGTCGTCGATCGACTCGACCCGGGTGGAGGTCAGCACCTCGATGCCCAGCTTGCGGTACTGCTTGGCCAGTTCGGTGGAGACCTCGACGTCCTCCAGCGGCACCACGCGGTCCAGGAACTCGACGATGGTGACCTTCACGCCGTAGTTGTGCAGCACGTAGGCGAACTCGACGCCGATCGCGCCGGCGCCCGCGATGATGATGCTCTCCGGCAGCTGCTCGGTGAGGATCTGCTCCTCGTAGGTGACCACGCGGTCGCTCAGGCTGGTGCCGGGCAGCAGGCGGGTGGTGGCACCGGCGGCGATGACGCAGTGGTCGAAGGTGACGACGTCGAAGCCGCCGCCGCTGAGCGCCACCTGGAGGGTGTGGTCGTCGACGAAGGTGCCCCAGCCGTCGTACTCGGTGATGCCGTTCTTCTTCATCAGGTAGTGGACGCCCTTGACCCGGCCGTCGGCCACCGACCGGCTGCGCCGGAAGGCCTCGCCGAAGTCGAAGGTCACCTGGCCCTCGACCTTGATGCCGAAGGTCTTGGCCTCCTTGGTGAAGATGTGGGCGAGCTCGGCGTTGCGCAGCAGGGCCTTGGAGGGGATGCAGCCGACGTTGAGGCAGACGCCGCCCCAGTACTTGGCCTCGATGACCGCGACCTTCAGCCCCAGCTGGGCCGAACGGACGGCGGCGGTGTAGCCGCCCGGGCCCGCGCCGAGGACGACGACGTCGTAGTGCGTGCTCATGTTGCTGACTCCTCCGAGGGTGTCACGGTGTCGTGATCTCGGTCCCATGGTGTCAGGACCGTGCTCGGCGCACCCACCGGGTCTCGGCGGATGCGCCCCGCGCGGCACCGTACCGGCCCGCGGCCGGATTTGTCAGTGCTCTCCGCTACGGTGACGGCACCCGTGGCCACCAGGGGCGATGACGGAGGGAGGTCCCGGATGGAGCAGTCGCGTACGGCGGTCGGGTGGGCCCGCCGGCCAGGGGTGGCGGTGGGCCCACCCGGGCGTCAGGCCGCCACGCCGTGGGAGCGGTCGCCGTTGGTGCCGCCGATACCCGTCGCGCCCGCGCCGGCGCCGGGCGCCGCCTTCGCAGCCGGGCGCTGGGCCGGGACGGGCCGGTGCAGCGAGGAGAGGTCCCAGGCGTAGGTGCCGACGGCGTTCGCGATCACGTCGACGTTGACGTCGAAGGCGCCCATGTCGATGTTGCCCAGGTTGTCGCAGGCCTTGTGGTAGCACGGGTCGTACGCGACGCCGGCCGTGCCGCCGTAACGGGCCGCCTGCTCCGGGGACTTGACCTTCTCGGCACCGGTGTCGGTACCACCGGCCGGGATGCCCGCGTCGATGAACGGACCGTAGTCGGAGCGGCCGTCGAAGGCGGTCGGGTCGTGCGGCAGGCCCCGGCCCTCCAGGTAGCCGTTGATGTCCCGCTCCAGCTGGGCCGAGCCCTCGGGGCCCGCGTCCCCGCCGGCGCTGCCGGAGCCGTTGTAGACGAACTGCGCGTAGTTGGGGGACGCGATCATGTCGAAGTTGAGGTAGAGGCTGATCTTCTTCTTCTCCGCGTCGGAGAGGGAGGTCACGTACTTCTCGGCGCCCTTGAGGCCGAACTCCTCGGCCGACCACCAGGCGAACCTGACCTTGTTCTTCACCGGGTGGACGCTGAGGTTCTTCGCGACCTCCAGGATTCCGGCCGTGCCGGAGCCGTTGTCGTTGATGCCCGGCCCCTCGGGGACGGAGTCGAGGTGCGCGCCGACCATCACGGTGTGGTTCGGGTCGCCGCCGCGGGTCTCGGCGATGACGTTCCAGGTCTTGCGCTGCTCCATGAAGGTGCGGATGTCCAGGGTCACCCGGACGGGCCCGGCGGCGGCCTGGGCGGCCAGCGCCTCGCCCGCGGCCTCGGTGATCCCGCCGGTCGGGATCCTTCCCGCCGTCGGCTCGCTGAGCGTCCCGTTGAGGCTGCCCTCGGTGTTGTTGTAGATGATCGCCCCGGCCGCCCCCGCGCCGGCCGCGGCGGCCTGCTTCTCGGCGAAACTACACCCGCCGCGCCGGATCAGGGCGATCTTGCCGGTGAAGGCGCCCGCCGGGTAGTCGGCGGGCGTGCAGCCGGTGGTGGCACCGACCGGAGCGACCGCCAGGTCCGCGGTCAGGCCCGCCTCCGGACCGCTCACCGAGTACGTCATGGCGATCACCGGCACCGACTCGGCCTTCGGGGAGACCACGTCGAGGTGCTCGGAGCGGGCCTCGAAGTAGGTGTAGACGAACTCCTGCTTGGACACGTTGAGTCCGGCCCGCCGCGCCTGCTCGTAGACGTACTGCGCGGACTGGTCGTGCCCCTTCGAACCGGCCGGCCGGGTACCGCCGTTGCGGTCCGCGATCAGCTGGAGCGCGGCCAGCGTGGCCCGGGCGTCCCGGGCGCTGCTCGCCTCGACCAGCCGGGAGGCCAGCTTGGCGCCCTTGCGCGCCGGGTCCGGGTCGGCCGAGGCGCTGCCGGCGCCGGCCAGCAGCAGCGGGGCGACCAGGGCGGCGACGGTCAGGGCGGCGCCCGCACTCCGCCGGGTGACGGCGGTTCGCGGGCGTCCTGGGGAGGTGGTGCGGTCGTACGGGGTGGAACGGTCGAGCGGGGTGGAACGGTCGAGCGGCGAGGTGGAGCGACGGGTGCGCAGCATCAGGGCGACTCCTTCCGACGGGCCGTGAGGGTCATGATTGGACATGATCGGAATCCCGTTGCCAAGCCTTTACGCACACCTTGCGGGATGCGGACCGCAGCGCACGCGGCGATATTGGAGGGGTGGGGGCGTCTCATCCAGGAGTGTGACCAGATGTCCATGATGGATAAGCTCAAGAGCCTGCTGAAGGGCCACGAGGACCAGGCCGACAAGGCCGTCGACAAGGCGGGCGACGCCGTCGACCAGCGCACCGAGGGCAAGTACAGCGGGCAGGTCGACGCCGCCCAGGAGCAGCTCAAGAACCAGTTCCGCGACCAGCCGCCCCAGTAGCGGCGGCTCCGCGGGGCGCCGGCCCGGCTGACCCCGGCCGGGCCGGGGTCGGTCTCAGTTGCCTGACCCGTCGTCCTGCGCGTCCGCACCGTCCGTGCCGTCCGCGCCGCAGTTCTCGCAGCTGCCCGGGCCGGTCCGCTCGCGCAGCCGTCCGCACTCCGGGCACACCCGGTCCAGCCAGCAGGCCGGCTCGCCGCCTTCGTCCACGTGATCGGTCACGCGATCGATTCTGCCCGGGCATCGGTGCGGCCGCGAGTAGACACTGTCTACGCGCAGCTGGTAGACAGTGTCCTCATGACCGAACAGGAGCAGGACCTGCGGGCCCGACTGGTGGCCGCCGGCGTCGAGTTGGTGGCCGAGGGCGGCGTCCAGGCGCTCGGCCTGCGCGAGATCGCCCGCCGCGCCGGGGTCTCGCACGGCGCGCCCCGCCGCTACTTCCCCACCCACCGCGAACTCCTCGCCGCCATCGCCCAGCAGGGCTTCGGCAGGCTCACCGACACCCTCGCGGGCGCCGACGCCCTCACCGCCGCCACCGGCGCCGTCGCTCGCACCCGCCTCGACGCGCTCGCCCGCGCCTACCTCGGCTTCGCGGCCGCCAACCCCGGCATGTTCGAGCTGATGTTCCGTCACGACCTGCTGGAGGGCAGCGGCATCGAACTCCGCCGCACCACCCTGCCGCTGTTCCTCACCTTCGTCGGCCTGGTCACCGAGGTGCACCCGCAGTCCGACGATCCTGCCGCCGCCACCGCCGCCCTCTGGTCCAACCTGCACGGCCTCGCCCAACTGCGCACCTGGGGCAGCCTGCGCCTCATCACCGGCGACGACTCCGTCGAGCCACTGCTGCGCGCCACGCTGGACGCCCACCTCGGCCCCTCCGCCCGGTGAACCCGCCACGGCACCACCGGGGGCTCATCCTGGCCGCGAGCATCACTGGCGCCGTCCTGGTCGCCGTCGACGGCACCGCGCTGACCGTCGCCCGGCCGGCCCTCCAGCACGACCTGCACGCCTCCGTCGCCGCCGTCCAGTGGGCCAGCACCGGCTATCTGGTCACCGTCGCCGCCCTGCTGGTCTTCGCCGGCCGCCTCGGCGACCGGTACGGGCACCGGCGGGTCTTCGCGCTCGGCGTGACCGGCTTCGCCGCCGCCTCGCTCGGGATCGCCGTCGCCCCCGGCATCGGCTGGGTCGTCGCGCTGCGCGTCCTGCAGGGCGCGGCCGGCGCGCTGCTGCAACCGGCCACCCTGGGCATGCTGCGGGCCGCCTGGCCCGCCGACCGCCTGGCCGGCCCGATCGCGATCCGCACCGCCGCCATCGGGCTCGCGGCGGCGGCCGGACCGCTGGTCGGCGGCGCACTGACCGCGCACCTCGGCTGGCGGTCGGTCTTCCTGCTGGGCCTGCTGCCCGCCGCGGCCGCCCTCCTCGCGGCCCTCGCGGTACCGGCCGGAGCCGGATCGCCCGGCACCCGCTCCCCGGCCGCCGGGCGCGGCAACCGGCACGGCAGCGAGCACGACGGCCCGCACGGCAGCCGGCTCGACCTGCCCGGCGCGGCCCTGCTCGCACTCGCGCTGGCCCTTCTGGTGCAGAGCCTGGTGACGCTGCCGGACACCGGCCGACCGCTCGTTCCGCTGCTCGGCCTCACCGTGGCCGGAGTCCTCGCCCTCGTCCTGGTACGCCACGAACGCCGGACCACCAACCCTCTGCTGCCGCCCGCGCTGCTCCGCTCTACGGCCGTCGCGCCACCCCTGGTCGTCCTGCTCGCCGCCTCCGCCGCGCTCCAGGGAACGCTCTTCCCGGCCACCTACTACCTCCAGGACGTGCTCGGGCTCGACCCCCTGCGGAGCGCCCTGCGGGCGGTGCCGCTCGTGGTGACGATGATCCTCGCGGCGCCCGGTTCCGCCTGGCTGGCGAAACGTCACGGCGAGCGGGCGGTGGTGCTGCCGGGAATGGCCCTGATCACCACGGGAGCGCTGCTCACGGCACTTCTCGGCACCGGCACCGGCACCGGGACGCTCGCGATCGGCGGCTGCTTCGCGCTGCTCGGCACCGGCTTCGGTGCGGTGATGGCCACCGCCACCACGATGGTGGTCCGGGGCGCGGCCGCCGCCCGGGCCGGGGTCGCGGGCGGCCTGCAGCAGACCGTGCTGAACATCGGCCCGGCGCTGGGCATCGCCCTGGCCACCGCCGCCGCCGGCCGTACGGACCCCGGCGCGGCGCTCGCGCCGTCCGCGCTGACCATGGCGGCGGTGGCCGGCGCGGGGACGCTGGTCGCCGCGCGGCTGACCGGACGGGCGGCCGGACCGACGGCCGGTGGGGCTGTCGGCCGGGCCGCCGGTCCGGCGTCGGGCGCGCGGCCGGAGTCCGCCGGCCGGCGCTGAGCAACGCCCGTGCCGTCAGACCCCGGTTTGGTTCACACCCCGGTGGCGCCGTCGACGGACTCCCTGAGCAGGTCGGCGTGGCCGTTGTGGCGGGCGTACTCCTCGATCAGGTGCACCAGGATCCAGCGCAGCGAGACGCTGTCCGCGCCGATCACCGCGGCGATCTGCGGGGAGAGCGGGCCGGCCGCCTCCAGCGGCTTGTCCGCAGTCAGCTCCCGGCCCCGGTCGACCTCCGTCTGCCAGTCCCGCAGCGCCTCGGCCATCCCGCGCGCCGGGTCCAGCCCGTAGCCGTCGGCGTTGTCCGCGCCGTACACCGGCGGGACGTCCTGCCCGGCGAACACCCGCTGGTACCAGGTGCGTTCGACCTCGGCGAGGTGCTGAACCAGGCCCAGCAGGGTCATCGTGGACGGTGGGACGGACGCCAGCCGCACCTGGTGGTCGTCGAGGCCGTCGGCCTTCCGGGCGAGCGTGGCCCGCTGGAAGTCCAACCAGTTCTCCAGCGTGGTGCGTTCATCGGTGTGCGGGGGCGGGATCGGCCGCCCGTCCGGGGTGTGTGCCATGGCCCCCACCCTGGCACACACCACCGACAGTCCCGCGCGGACTCCGCGACCGTGTCAGTGTGGCGAGCAGCGCGAGCTGCACGGCCGCGCCCACCGCAGGCCCGAGCCACACCCCCGACACCCCCAGCGGCCCGGACAGGGCCGCCGAGGCGGCGAGTTGGGTCCCGAGACCGAGCAGGACGGAGACCACCAGCGGGCGCCCGGCGCCCGCCGCCTGGTGCACTCCGCCGACCGCCACCACCAACGCGTACGGCAGCAGGTAGAGGGCCGCCGAGCGCAGGAAGCCGACGGACTCCGCGGCCACCGCCCGGTCCTCGGTGAAGAGCGCGGTCAGCGGCACGGCGAGCGTGACGGCGAGCACCGCCGCCACCCCACCGAGCAGCGCGGCGAGGCGTCCGGTGGCGCGGCGCAGGGTGTGCAGCGCGGCGACCTCTCCCGCACCGGTCAGCCGTGCCGCCTCGATCGCGGCGGCCTGGCGCAGCGCGTAGAAGGCCATGGTGGCGACGAGCAGGACGCGGTAGCCGAGGCCGTAGCCGGCCACCGCCGCGACGCCGAAGCCCGCGACCAGGCCGAGTTGGGCGGTTCCGACGGCCATCCGGGCGGTGAAGTCCAGACCGAACGGTGCGCCCGCGCGCAGGATCCGTACCGCCGCCGCGCCCGCTCCCCCGGTGCCGCCGGGGTCCTGCGGCCGCGGTTCCTCGCGTCTCACCGGCTTCCGCAGTCGCCGCCCGCGCCGCACTCGCAGGGTGACGGCGAGGGCGATCGCCCGGGAGAGGACCAGGGCCAGGGCGGCGCCCGGCACGCCGAGGGCGGGCAGCGGCCCCGGGCCGAGGATCAGCAGGGGGTCGAGGAGGAGCAGCAGCGCGTTGGAGAGCAGGGCGATCCGCATCGGGGTGCGGGTGTCGCCCGCGCCCTTGAACAGCTCGTCGGCGACGCGCTGGCCGACGAAGAGCGCGAAGGCCGGGAACGCGACGGCGAGGTAACCGGCGGCCTGTTCGGCGGCTTCGCCGTCCAGGAAGGCGCCTGCCAGCCGGTCGCGCAGCAGGAAGCCGGGGACGGCGAGCGCCACACTGACAGCGGCACAGAGCCGCCAGGCCGCGCGGGTGGTCCGGGCGGCTTCGGCGTGGTCGCCGGCACCGAGGGCGTGGGAGAGCCTGACGCTGGTGCCGGAGGCGACCACCAGGACCAGGCCGAGCAGCAGGTTCTCGACGGTGCCGGCCAGGGTGACGGCGGCGACCGCGGCCCCGCCGAGACCGGCCACCCAGAGGGCCCCGATCACCGAGGCGATCACCCCGGACAGCAGTTCCGCGTAGACGGGTACCGCCAATGCCCTGAGTCGGCGCAACTGGCCGCGCATGCCCTTTCCCCTTCCCCTGTGGTGCTCGTACGTGACCGGGCCAGCCCCGGCCCGCCTCGGCTCTCCTCGATCGGCTGCGGCCCTCTCGACCCGCCTCGAATAGAGATACATCGTTTCGAGGCACATCGACAAGAGGTAACATGACGACTCCACAGGGCGCACTCCGACCGAAGGGCTCCAGCCGTGTTGACGCTCGCGATCCTCGGTTTCCTGTACGACCAGCCGCTTCACGGCTACGAGCTCAAGTCCCGGATCACCGGACTGACCGGTCATGTCCGACCGGTGAGCGACGGCGCGCTCTACCCCGCCATCGCCCGGCTGGAGAAGGCCGGACTGCTGCACCGCCGCACCGAACCGGGCAGCGGCGCCGCACCGCGGCAGACGCTGGAGCTGACGGCGCAAGGGCGGGCCGAACTGCTGCGCCGACTGGCCGACCCGGAGCAGGCCGAGATCACCGACCAGATCCGCTTCTTCACCGTCACCACGTTCCTGCACCATCTCGCCGACCCGACCCGGCAGGCCGCCGTGCTCCGCCGCCGACTGGCCTTCCTGAACGCCCCGAGCAGCTTCTTCTACGACGGGACGGGGCAGCCGGTGACCGCCGAGCGCGAGCCGAACCCCTTCCGGCGCGGGATGCTGCTCGTCGCCCGGGCCTCCACGGCGGCCGAGCGGGCCTGGCTGTCCGAGACCGTCGCGGAGCTGGAACGGCCGGGCGGGGCGGAGCTCTCGGAAGGCTAGGTCCTCTCTTTCGGATCACGTCGGATCAGCGTGCGGCGTCGGAGTGCGTGCATCGCAAGGCGGAGGAGGGAGTCCATGCGGAGCATCGGCGACCGACGACAACGCGGCGAGGTGCGTGCTCCGACGTCGTGCGCCCGGCATGATCCGAAAGAGAGGGCCCAGGCCGACCAGGCGATTCGGGAGCGAAACGAAGGCGTGAACCCCTGCCGAACGGCAGAGCGAAGAGCCGGATTTAGGCCGTTCCGCATCTGGCTCTCCCCCGCCCCGGCGTCGCTATGATGATCCGCCTCACGTCCTCGGCGTCCCCCTCCGCGGGCGTGACCCGCCACCGCGCCCCGCCGTCCCCCTGGAGGCCGCCGTGCCCATGTCCGAGACCGCGGTCGAGGCCGCAGTCCACTCCGCGCCGCTGAAGCGGGACGACATTCCCGGCTGGTTCTTCAGCCTCGACCGGGCCGCCTTCAGCCACCTGCTGTCCGCCCAGACCGCGGCCGGCGTCACCGGCGACATCCTGGAGCTCGGCAGCTACCTCGGCCGCAGCGCCGTCCTGCTCGGCGACCACCTGCAGCCGGGTGAGCAGCTGACGGTCTGCGACTTGTTCGACTCCGAGGCGGGCGACGCCGACAACGCCGCCGAGATGAACATGTCCTACCGCAAGACCCTCACCCGCAGCGCCTTCGAGGCCAACTACCTCGCCTTCCACGGCGAGCTGCCCGAGATAGTGCAGGCCCCGACCTCGGTGCTGGCCGACGGCCGCGTCCGGGCGGACAGCTGCCGCTTCGTCCACGTCGACGCCTCCCACCTCTACGAGCACGTCGCCGGGGACATCGCGGTGGCCCGGGCCGCGCTCGGCGAGAACGGCGTGGTCGCCCTGGACGACTACCGCTCCGAGCACACCCCGGGCGTCTCCGCCGCGGTCTGGGAGGCGGTCTTCACCGGCGGACTACGGCCGGTCCTGCTCACCCCGATGAAGTTCTACGGCACCTGGGGCGACGCGGCGGCCGCCCAGGCCGTCCTGCGGGAGCGCGACTGGCCGGCCGAGGGGTACACCGTCGACGAGGACACCATCGCCGGCGCCCGGGTGATGCGCCTCAACTACCAGGTCAAGGGCCCGATCCAGCGCTCCACCTCACGGCGGCTCGCCCTGGAGCTCCTGCCCCCGGTCGCGACCAAGGCCACCCGCCGGATGCTCCGGACACTGCGCGAACGCCGCGCCGCACCCCCGCTCCCGCGCGCCTGACCCTCACGCGCCGGGGCCCGCACCTCACCGGCCGGGCCCCGGCGCCGGCTTCGCCCCGTACACGGCCCTGTTCCCCCGAAGCCACGGCGAAGCGAGAAACAGTGCTCTGCAGTCAAAGCGGCACTCGGCCCGGGACAGCGAGGCGGGCACCGGGGACTTGGCCGACCTGGAGGACGGCGAAGTCGATGTGGGCCTGTTCGACGGCTTCGGGGCACACCTCGCGCTTGGCGTGCTCGGCCGGCGCCCGGTAGATGCTCGCGACGGAGGGGTTCCGCCCCTTCCGCTTGCTGGCGGGGATGATCAGGCCGGGCTGGATCTGTTCGACCGACCGCCGCCCGCGCGGCGCCGCAGGACGGTGTGCACCGTGTCGTCGGTGATGACGGGCGGTCGACCGCTGTCCTTGCCCTTGCGGGCCACGGTGTGCCCTTCGAGGGTGGACGCGCGGAGTGGGCGGTGCGGACGTCCGCGCTCGGCGGGTCCGGATCGGTCGGCGCACTTCGGAGGGGCTTGCCGGCAGGGGTCCGGCACCCCGTGATCGATCCTGCTCTCGCACTGGACCGTTCGCGAGAAGGCAACTCTGGTGGACACTTAGTCCAGGCTGGATATAACGTCCAATCCATGAGGAGCCCTGACGCACGCACGGATCCGCGCGTGCAGACCTGGGCGCCCTGGACTCGGCACTCGCCTCGGCCGTCCTCCACGAACCGACCCCGCCGGTCCGATGATCACCATGCTCAATGTCGACCCCGGCAGCCACGGACGACAGCCCAGCCGACGACAGCAGAGCCACTCGAAAAGAGAACCGCGATGACGACCCACTCCGCCGGCACCCCTGCGCTCCCCACACTCGCGAGCGACAACTCGACCGTCTCCGGCGATGACGGGTGCGTGAAATTCGAACTGGTCGAAGTATTCGGGAATGAGCCGCTGACCGGAGGGCCACTCGGAGTGGTCACGTGCGCTGCCTCATGTGACGATGCGCTGATGCAACGCCTGGCGGCCCGCCTGGCCATGCCCGAAACCGTCTTCCTGCGCCGGGATGACGAAGGAGAGGTGGAGGTGCGGATCTTCACCCCCTACGTCGAGCTGGACTTCGCAGGTCATCCCCTCGTGGGAGCAGCCGCAGTGGCGGTGCGGCAGGGCCTGGCCCAGCCCGGCCGGGTGGCGCTGCGCACTCGGGGCGGAATCGTTCACGCGCAGGTGGGGCCGACAGGGGAAAGTGCCGTACTGGAGGAACGGGCCTGCCAGGTGGGTCCGCCCGTCGTTCCGGATCTCGTATGCGAAGCGGTTGGGCTCGCTCCGGACGCGGCAGCAGGGCCCGTGAGATTGGCATCGGCCGGGCTCGGGTTCGCCTGCCTCCCGGTGAGCGCCGCCGATCTGGAGTCGGCCGAGGCCCTGCCGCACAGGGTTGCGGCGCTCGCCGAGAGGATGCCCGGACTGGCCGGCGTCTTCGGGGTGGCAGTGTTCGTTCCGCAACTGCCCGAAGTCCGCGCTCGGGTCTTCGTTCCCGAGCCGGTTTGCGCGGAAGATCCCGCCACAGGCTCGGCCGCACTGGCAATGGCCGGATGGCTGGCGCACACGGGGCCGATCGACAAGCCCCTGGTGTTCGACATCGTCCAGGGCACCACCGAACTCGGCTTCTCCAGATTGCGGGTGGAAGTCCGCAGGAATGCCGATGGGGGCATATTCGCAAGCGTCGGCGGCGGGGTACGCACCTTGCTGAAAGGGCAGCTCATGACAGGCAAAATGGTCGACCGGGCCTGAGAACCGCTCGCCCGGCGATTCACGTGACGGCAGTCGACTCCGACAGCCCTGCCTCCGGGGCGCCGACCCCGGCCACCCTGCTGGAGCGTCACAGCATTTAGCCGATATGCATATCAGCATCTTTCATATCTTCGACATTTCTTCACTCTCGCGAGTGAATCTCACTTAAAGATTTGCCCACGGAACCTTAAAGAGCGCATAGTGATGACACCTCAGTTCGGTCTGGTAAGCACCAAGTTCAGGCAAAGTCATCCCCAGTGAGGAGAAGACCTTGTTCCACGGAAACACGGCAACGGACAGCCCCGGGCAGCGGCTGCGCGCGGAGATCGCGGGCCCGGGGGCGATGCCGCTGATCGGCGTCTACGACATGTACTCGGCCTCCATCGCGGCCGAGCACTACGACGGCATGTTCGTCTCCGGCTTCGGCTTCGCGGCCTCCTACTACGGGCTGCCGGACATCGGTTTCATCGCCTGGCCCGACATGGTGGGCTTCGTCGAACGGCTGCGCGGGGCCTTCCCCCGGCACCACCTGCTGGTCGACATCGACGACGGCTACGTCGATCCGGAGGTGGCCTGCCACGTCGTGCGCAAGCTCGAACGGATCGGCGCGTCGGGCGTGATCCTGGAAGACCAGAAGCGGCCGCGCCGCTGCGGGCACGCGGACGGCAAGCTGGTGCTCCCGCTGGAGGAGTACCTGGAGAAGCTGGAGCTCGTCCTCGCCAACCGGACGGACTTGGTGGTGGTCGCGCGCACCGACGCCACCGAGGAGGCCGACATCCTGCGCCGGGCCCGGGCGCTCGCCGCCACCGACGCCGATGTGGTGCTCGTGGACGGCGTGCGCAGCGAGGAGTGGATCCGCCGGATCCGCCGGGTGGTCGGCGACAAGCCGCTGCTGTTCAACCAGATCGCGGGCGGCAAGTCGCCCCGGCTGTCGCTCTCGGAGCTGTCGGCCCTGGGGGTGGACGTGGCCATCTACAGCACCCCGTGCCTGTTCGCCGCGCACCGGGCGATGGACGAGGCGCTGTCCGAGCTGAAGAGCGCCGACGGGCGGCTGCCCACCCCGTCCGGGGGGCGTGAGCAGGTCGGCGTGCGGGAGTCCACCGAGCTGCTGGAGCGGAACATCGCGCGCCCCAGGGGGCTGATGGCGGTGACGGCATGAGGGCCGGGCAGCTCAGGCCGGCCCGGCCCTCGCCCGCCCGGCCCTCGTCGGCCCAACCCTCGGCGGCCGCCGCCCTGCGGGCCACCGCGCTGGGGCTGGCCGGGGCCTGCGCCCTGCTCGCGGGGGCCGCGGCGCCCGCGGCCGCCGGCGGCGGGCTGATCACGGTCGTGGACAACTCGAACGCCGACTCCTGGCTGGAGATCGACCGGACGGCCAACCTCCAGAACGGCAGCGGCTCCGCGGGCAGCGACCACGACGGCGCCGGCTCGCTGGTGGGCGGCCTGCTCGGCCCGGGATCCTCCTCCGGGCCCGCCCTCCGCCCGGTGACGGGAGGCGGCCCGTGACCGACGGCCTGGCGCGCCCGGAGCAGCCACCAGGGCTCCGGGCGCGCGGGGAGCGGCCCCGCGGGGCAAAGGCGCTCGAGGTACGGGCGCAGATGCAACGCGGCTCCGGGCCCCGCTCCCGAAGGCTTCTGCCGCGCTGGCTGGACCCGTACATGGCGGCGCTGGCCGGGACGGTCGGGCTGGCCGCGCTGTTCCCGGCCTCCGGTGCCTCGGCACGGGTCGCCGAAGTGGCCTGCGACCTCGCGGTGGCGCTGCTGTTCTTCCTCTACGGCGCCCGGCTCTCCACCCGCGAGACCCTGGCCGGGCTGCGCCACCTGCGGCTGCACGGGCTGGTGCTGGCCACCACCTTCGTCCTCTTCCCGCTGCTCGGCGTGGCCACCGCGCTGCTCACGCCCGTCCCGCTCACCGGGCCGTTGCAGACCGGGGTGCTGTTCCTCTGTCTGGTGCCCTCGACGGTGCAGTCCTCGGTGGCGCTCACCGGCGCCGCCGGAGGCAACGTCCCGGCGGCGATCTGTGCCGGCACCTACTCCAGCCTGGCGGGCCTGGTGCTGACGCCGGTGCTGGCGGCCTGGCTGCTGGGTTCGCACACCGAGCTGTCCGCCGACGGGCTGCTGCGGATCGGGCTGCAGCTGCTCGCGCCCTTCCTGCTCGGGCAGGTGCTGCGGCCGTGGCTCGGCGGTCCGCTGTCCCGGCACAAACGGGTGCTCACGCCGGTGGATCGCGGCTCGATCCTGCTGGTCGTCTACACGGCGTTCAGCGCGGCGGTGTCCCAGGGCATCTGGGGCCTGGCCACCCCGCTGGCACTGCTCGGGCTCCTCGCGGTACTGCTCGCCCTGCTCGCCGCCGCCCTGGCGGCCACCGGGCTCGGTGCCCGGCTGCTGGGGCTCGACCGGTCGGCCACCGTGGCGGCGGTGCTCTGCGGTTCGCAGAAGAGCCTGGCCAACGGCCTGCCGATGGCCACCGTCCTGTTCGGAGCGCAAGCCGGGCTGATGGTGCTGCCGCTGATGCTCTACCACCAGCTCCAGCTGATCGTCGGCACGGTCCTCGCCGGTCGCTGGTCGCGGGCGGCGGCGGGCGGCGCGGCGCCCGGCTCGGTCCCGCCCGCGCTCACCGGTCCGGGCGCTCCGCCAGCGCCCGGGTGATCCCCCGGCGCAGCCTGGCCGAGGCCCCGGGCTGTCGGCCGAGCGGGCGCAGCCGCTCGGCCGACAGCTCCGGTCGGCGGGCCAGCTCCAGGACGGCCGCGTACGGGCGGTCGCCCTCCCGCAGGCGGTCCCCGACGAGATCGACCAGGCCGTCCAACGCCTCGCCCGTGAGGGCGGGGTGAGCCGCGAGCAAGCGAAGGAGGCGATTGTCGTTCCACACCTGCTGCCGGCGCCCGGCCAAGGCCGCCAGCAGGTCGGTGGGGGCGGCCGGGTTGTCGGCGATCGCGTGCCAGACGAACGGGTACTCGCCAATGGCCAGTCGGCGCAGGACGTCGGGATTCGAGGTCCGTTCGGCGAGCCGCCGGTAGTCGCCGCCGTCCTGCAGGTGCTTGAGCGCCTCCATGTCGTCCGTCGTGTCCGTCGTGTCCGTCGTGTCTGCCCCCTCGCCGTCCTTCGTGCAGGGGCGCGACCCTAACCGTCCGCCGATCCGCCCTCATCCCACTTGCCGGCGGGGGTGCTGAGGGCGGTGGCCGGGAGGGTGGGCAGCGGTCCCTCCGGCGGGAGCGTCCAGGCGTCCGGGTCGGCGGCGAACGGGCCGCTGCGGTCCCGGAGCTGGGCGAGGGCGAGCTCCCGGGCCCGGTCCAGTTGCCGGTGGGTGGCCTCGTCAACGACGCCGAGGCGCCGGGCCTGGGCGTACTCGTCCTCGTCCTTCCAGCTGTACGACGACAGATCGGGGGTGATCACGAGGTCCAGGAAGAGGTCGAGGGTGTCGATGCCGATGGCCGTCCGGCGGTACGGGCGCTCGAAGTTGACGTACCAGCGCAGCGGCCGGCCGTCGGGGGTCAGGAAACGGTGCACGCTGAACGGCACTCCGGCGGTGAAGCGGCTGAGCACCACGGTGTCGCGCCAGGTCCAGTGGTCGAGTTCCCACCGGCCGGAGGCAAGGTCGTGGACGCAGTCCAGGCGCAGGGCGTCGTCTCCGGCGTGCGCGGCGACGGTCCAGCTGGCCGGGGCCAGGCTCTCCGTCCCCGGGCGGGCGGTGAGGGTCAAGACGTCGCCGTCGTCCGCGAGCACGGTGTAGGGCATGGCCGACCAGACCCGGCCGTGGGCGACGTCCCGCCGTACGGCGGTGCTGCCCGGGGCGAAGACGGGAGCCGAGCCCGGGGCCGTCACCGGACGTAGTAGGCGCGGTTGTGGGCGGCGACCGGCGGGGACTGGTAGGTCCAGACCCCGGCCGCCGGGGCGTCGGCGATCAGGTGGGCGAGGTCGCGGGCGGACTCCTCGGCGGGGTTGCCGAGGTCGAGCCGGACGCGGTCGGCGGTGCGGTCGTCCAGCGCGTAGTAGCGGTAGGGCTGGTAGACGTTGAGCGGTCCGGCCAGCAGCTTGCCCTCGTCGTCGGTGCCGTAGCCGGTGATCGGGGTGTTGTTGACGGACTCGGGGGTGAGGCCGACCAGGTTCACGTCCAGGGCGAGGAGTTCCTCGTCGTGGCGGCTCAGCCCGTCCGGCCCGAGGGCGGCCCGACGGCAGGAGACCGACCAGCGTTCGCGCACGTCGGGCGCGTTGAGGGAGGGCAGGGTGGTCTCGAACCAGCCCGGGTGCTTGGGCTCGGCGTACAGCCGGCGCCCGGCGTCGATGGCGAGCGGGTTGTCGCAGAGCACGTGCAGCCGCGCGATGCCGAGCAGCTTGGTCTGGTCGTAACCCCGGGCGTACTGGCCGTAGTTGACCACCGGCATCCGCTCCTCGGCGAAGACCGGGTGGGCGATCAGGTTGATCTCCAGCTCCTGGGTGATGCCGCCGCCGTTCGGATACTGGGCGAAGTAGAGCTGGAAGTTGAGCGAGACGCAGGCCCCGCCGTCGAAGGCGGCGACGCTCAGCCCGGGGTGGCGCTTGGCGAGCAGTTCACTCGCCCGCGCACGGTCGACCAGGTAGTCGACACCGACGTTGTGCAACGCACCGTAGTGGAAGGGCAGGTGGTACGGCTCCGGTACGGGCGGCAGCGGCAGGCCGGTCATGAGGGCTCCGAGGACGAGGAGGACGGCGAAGGGGACGACGCGGGTGAGAACACGGGCGGTACGGGGACACGGCTGGCGGCCGGGGGCGCCACCGCCGCCGGGCGGTGCAGCTCCAGCAGGTCGCGGTGCATCCGCTCGGCGCTGCGCAGCGCGAGGGCGGCCATGGTGAGCGAGGGGTTGGAAGTGCCGAGGGAGGGCATCGACCCGCAGCCGACGGCGTACAGGTTGGGGTGCTCCCAGCACCGCTGCCAGTGGTCGACCACCGAGTTGGCGGGCGAGTCGCCCATGATGTGGGTGCCACCGGCGTGGCCGGCGCCCCGGTAGCCGTGGACGGTTCCCCGGTGTTCGAGCCGTCCCGGCCATCCGGCCGCCGGGTAGGCGGTGTGGTCCTCGGCGCCGAGCAGCGCGAACAGCTGGTCGGAGACGGCCCGGGCCGAGGCCATGCCCTCGCGGACGTACTCGGAGACGTCGTAGCGGATGGCCGGGCTCGGCAGGCCGAGCGGGTCGCGCCGGTCCCGGTCGAGGGTGACCCGGTTGGCCGGGTCGGCGGGCTGCTCCAGCTCGAACTGGAGCGAGAACTGACGGCCCAGCCGGTCGCCGAGCCGCTCCCGGAGCTCCTTGCCCCGGAGGCCCGCCGCGAGCAGCGACGCCGCCTCGGCCTCCGGCGCGCCGCCCGCCCAGGACCAGCCCCAGTTGCCGATCTCGATCCGGAACGGTGCCCGGCGGTCCCGCCCGGGCCCGAAGCGGAACGCCTCCAGGCCGCTGGTGGAGCCGGGCCCCCGGTAGGGGCCGACCGGTCGGGGCATCAGCCCCCAGGTGAGCAGGGCCGGGTGGTCCATCAGGTTCCGGCCGACCTGGTCGCTGCGGTCGGCCAGACCGGAGAGGAGCAGCAGCCGGGCGTTCTCGATCGCGTGCGCGGCGAGGACGACCAGGTCCGCCGTCACCCGGTGGGTCATGCCGCCCGCGAGGTACTCGACTTCCCGGGCCCGCCCGGTCTCCGGGTCGGCCAGCACCCGGCTGACGACGGCCTCCGTGCGCAGTTCGACCCCGGCCGCCCAGCGGGCCTGGGTACGCATCGGGGTGTACTTGGCGCCGCTCGGGCAGGCCGGGACACAGCTGGAACTGCCCGCGCAGAGCGGCCCGTCGGCGGAGCCGGGCCTGGTCGGCACACCGTTGCGGGCGTGCGGGGTGGCGGTGACAGCGAGCCGGGCGGGGCCGCGTACGGCGGGGTCGCGGACGGTCCGGCCGTCGAGGGCCCGGGCCAGCTGCCGGTCGAGGTAGCTGGCCGGGATGGCCCGCATCGGGAAGTCGTAGCCGTCCGGGATGGGCAGTCCGACGGCACGGCGCTGCTCCTCGGCGTCGGCGGCGACGCCGAGTTCCCGTTCGGCCTCGCGGTAGTGGGGTTCCAGGTCGTGGTAGCCGATCGGCCAGTTGCGGCCGTGGCCGAGGTCGCCGGTGCGGAAGTCCTCGGGGTGCATGCGCGGGGTGAGTCCGGTCCAGAGCAGCCCGGTGCCGCCGTTGGCGCGCAGGTAGCCGCTGGCGTAGGGCAGCGGCCCGTACTGGCGGAGGTGGCCGGTGGCGGTGAAGCCGCCGTCCGGGTTCCCGGTGAGGTCGGTGACGTCGGGTGACGGCGCCTCGGGGCTGTGCGGGTAGGGCGAGGTGGGCGGTCCGCCGCCGGCCGCGCGGTGGGCGGTGGCGGCCTCGGCGCCGGTGGGCGCGGCCCGTCCGGCCTCCAGGACGAGGACCCGCCAGCCCTGTGCGCCCAGGCGGTGGGCGACCAGTGTCCCGGCGAAGCCCGCGCCGACCACGACGGCGTCCCAACGGGCGGTCACCGGCCCTCACCGCCGTTCTCCGGTGCCACTGCCCCGGTGCCCCGCGATGCGGTGCCTCCCGATGTCCCGGCCCCGCCCAGGATCTCCGCCCCTCCCCGGACCTCGGGGCCCGGAACCTCGGCGCCCCGGGGCGCGCCGGCCCAGCTGCCGTGCCCGGGGGCGGCGGCGCCGGGCGGGACGGCGTGGAAGGTCCGCCAGACCAGCCCCTGGTCGTGGGCGCGGGCGGAGGAGGGCGCCTCGCCGGGCCAGGCGCCGACGTACCAGAGGTGGACCAGGGCGTGCTCGTCGCGGACCCGGTGGGCCAGCGTGGTGCGGTGGTGCTCGTCCGCCATGCCGGTGGAGCGCAGCTCGGGCACGTCGAAGCCGGTCAGCTCGGCGCAGACGCGGAGGAACTCGTCCGGGTCTGCCAGGGCGTCGACGTACGCCTTCGCTCCCGGGTCCCAGCGCTCCGCCAGGTCGTAGTCGGCCGGACGGTTGTCGGACACGGACACGCGGACACCCCCACGATCGGCAACGGGTGGCCGAGGCATGACAGGCCGTACGGCGCAACGGTCCGTACGGCACGACAGGCCCCGCACAACGCGGCAGGTCCGGGGCCGCCGGTCCTCGCGGGGACGGCCCTGCCTGCCACCGCGATCCTGCCGCCCGCCCTCACCACCGGAAACGCGTTGCACGAATCTGCCCGGACTTCATCACCCTGTGCCCGGTCGGCCGTCCATCCCGATCATCCGGCGTCCGCTTCCGGTCGGCCCAGCGCCCGCACCGCCGCCAGGACGTCCAGGCCCAGCTCCGGGTCGGCGTCCTCGGGGAGGCTGACGGACAGCCGGGTGACCAGCCCCGCGTAGCGGCGGTGGATCTCCCCCGCGACCTCCTCGACCGGACCGCAGACCGCGAAGGCGTCGAACACCTCGTCGTCGATCAGCGCGGCCATCTCCGCCCAGCGCCCGCGAACCGAGTGGGTGTGCAGCTCCTCCTGGAGCCCCTCCCAGCCGTGCTGCGCCAGCACCGGGCGGTAGGCCGGCGTGGAGGCGTAGAACGCGAGCCGCTCGCGGGTGGCGGCCCGGTTGGCCGCCAGCTCCTCCTCGGTGCGGCCGGTGGCGGTGAGCACGTTGCCGACGATCTCGAACGGCCGCTCCGTCCACGCAGCGCCCTCCGCCTCGGCCCGGGCCCGTTCCTCGGTCAGGCCCGGCAGCACCTGCTCGGCCAGGTAGGCGGTGGAGGAGAACGGGTGGCTCAGGAAGCCGTCGGCCACCGCCCCGGCGGTCCGGGTCATCAGCGGCCCGACGCCCGCCAACAGGATGCGCGGCACCCCGGACGGGACCGGATCCGGCGAGAACACCGGCGTCATCACCGTGTGGGTGTAGAACTCGCCCCGGAAGCGCAGCCGTTCGCCGGTCTGCCAGCTGTGCCAGATCGCCCGCACCGCGTGCACGTACTCGCGCATCCGGGCGGCCGGGCGGTCCCAGGGCATCCCGAAGCGCTTCTCGATGTGCGGCTTGACCTGCGAGCCCAGCCCGATGACGGCCCGTCCGCCGGAGGCCGCGTGCAGCCCCCAGGCCTGGTAGGCGAGCGTCATCGGGGTCCGCGCGAAGGCCACCGCGATGCCGGTGGCCAGCTCGATCGACTCGGTCCGGTCCGCCGCCCGGGCGAGCTGGAGGAACGGGTCGTACGCGGTCTCGGCGACCACCAGCCGGTCCATGCCCCGGCGTTCGGCCCGCTCGGCGGCGTCCAGGATGCCCGCCGGGTGTCCGGAGGCGGTGGCGTCGAGGCGCAGGGCGGCGGGTCGGAGGGCGGCGGGTCGGAGGGCGGCGGGTCGGTCCATGGCGGTGCTCCTGGTCGCGGGCGGCGGTGCTACCCGGGTAGCCTGCCACGCCCCGCCCCGGGCCCCCGGGCCCGGACCGACCGCCGCCCCCTCACCGACCGCCGACGGCACCGCCCGCACCGCCCGCACCACCCGGCGCCGCGAACAGCCGGTCCAGGTGCCGGTCGACGGCCGTGAGCACGGCGGCGGGCTCGACCACGTCCAGCTCCAGCAGCGTGGTGAACCCGGTGAGCGCGAGCAGCAGGTCCGTCTCCACCACCGGGTCGCGGTCGGCCGCGAGCTGCCCGTCGGCGATCGCCTGCCGGACGATCCGCTCGACCATCGCCCGCCCCTGGAGCAGTCCGCCGCGCGCCCGCGCGTGGACCTCCTCGTCGTGCAGCGCCTCCAGCACGTAGGCGGCGCTCATCCGGCTGGTCGCCCGCGCGTCGGCGTGCAGGGGCAGCAGCTCGACCAGCATCGCCCGCAGCACGTCGCGCGGGTGCGGCCGCTCGCCGAGCTCCGCCAGTGCCCGGCCGACCCGCAGCCCGCTCTGCTCGCCGGCGAAGTCCATCGCGAAGGTGAGCATCTGCGCCCGGGAGCCGAAGTAGTGCTGGAGCTGCCCGAGCGAGATGCCCGCCTCCTGGGCGACCTCGCGCATCGTCAGGTGCGTGGCGCCGCGCCGCTCCACGACCCGCCACAGCGCGCGGGCGATCGTCTCGCGGCGTTCCCGGTGGTCGACCTGCTTGGGCATAGGCGGCGGCTCCTCGGATTCTCCCCGCGGGCTGCGGAGGCCGCGGACCCTGCGGGATCTTTTCCATACGCTTGACATAATACATCTGACCTATAACGTGGGAAGCCTTCCGAGGGAGGAGCGTCCACATGTCGGAGCAGCCCGTCATCCGCACCACCGAAGGACTCGTCCGCGGCCGCTGGGAGCCGCGGCGCGAGCCGGAACAGCACTCGGAGCAGCACCACGAGCAGCGGGGCGGCCGGGAACTCGCCGTCTTCCGCGGCATCCGCTACGCCCAGCCGCCCGTCGGAGCCCTCCGCTTCGCCGCCCCCGCCGCCCCCGAGCCGTGGGACGGCGTCCGCGAGGCCGTCGCCTTCGGCCCCGTCGTCCCCCAGTCCGGGCCGATGCCCGCCGGGTCCGGCGAGTCGTCCGAGGACACCGACTGGCTGACGCTCGACGTCTGCACGCCCGATCCGGGCGCGGCCGGGCTGCCGGTCCTGGTCTGGATCCACGGCGGCGGGTTCATGTCCGGCACCGCCGGCGACCCGCTGTACGACCCGACCGCCCTGGCCTCCGCCGGGCTGGTCGTGGTGGCCGTCAACTACCGCGTGGGCGCCGAGGGCTTCGCCCTGCTGGAGGGCGCCCCGGCCAACCGGGCCTTCCTCGACCAGATCGCCGCCCTGCACTGGGTGCGGCGCAACATCGCCCGGTTCGGCGGGGACCCGGCCCGGGTGACCGTCGCCGGGCAGTCCGCGGGCGCCGGCTCGGTCGCCGCCCTGCTGGCGATGGACCCGGCCCGCGGCCTGTTCCGGCGGGCCGTCGCCCACTCGGTGCCGGGCAACCACTGCACCCCCGCGCTGGCCGCCGAGGTCACCGCCGAGCTCGCGAAACTGCTCGGCACCGTCCCCACCGCCGCCGCGCTGGCCGAGGTGCACCCCTGGCGCCTGGCCTCGGCGGTCACCGAGCTGAATGCCGCGCTGCCGGACCACGTCGCACGCTGGGGCCGACTGGCACGGAGCGGCATCGCCACCGTCCCGGTGGTCGACGGCGAGGTCCTGCCGGGCTCCCCGTGGTCGGCGCTGACCGCCGGCGTGGACCTGCTGGTCGGTCACACCCGGGACGAGTTCCGGCTGTTCAGCGTCCTCAGCGGCCGACACGGCGGCTTCACCGAGGAGGAGGCGCGGCGCATGCTGAAGGCGTTCGCGCCGACGCCGGGCGGCCCGGACGCCTACCGGTCCGCCCTCCCCGGCGCGACGCCCTCCGAACTCCTCGAAGCCGTCGGCTCCGACGCCCTGTTCCGGGTGCCGTCCCTCCGGCTGGCCGAGGCCAACGCGGCCGCCGGCGGCACCTCGTACCTCTTCGAGCTCGCCCTGCCCGCCCCCGCCCTCGGCGGCGTCCTCGGCGCCTGCCACGGCCTGGACGTACCGCTCGCGTTCGGCAGCCTGGACAGCCCGACGGCGCGGCAGTCGCTCGGCGACCCGCCCCCGCCGGAGGCCGTCCGGGTGTCGGCGGAGCTGCGCCGGGCCTGGGTCCGGTTCGCCACCACCGGCGACCCGGGGTGGCCCGCCTTCGATCCGGACCAGCAGCTCACCCGCGTCCTGGACGCCCGCTCGGAGACCGTCCGCTACCCGGAACAGGCCGCCCGCCGGATCTGGGCGGGGCACCCCCTCACCGCCTACGACCTGCACTGACGGCGGCCCGGCCGGGCGGGGAGCCCGAGGGCGGGCACCGAGGACGGCCGTACGGCGCGGGCACCCGCCCGCGCCGTACCCGCCGTGGGCTCCTCACCCGTTCAGGCAGCTCCCGTGCACGGGCGACCGCACGGACCGGCCGTTCCGCCGCTACTTCCCCTACTTCCCCTACTTCCCCGTGTCCTTCAGCAGCCGCAGCAGCCCGGTCGCCACCAGGGCCGAGGAGGCCGGGTTCTGACCGGTCACCAGGTTGCGGTCGACCACCGCGTGCGGCGCCCAGGGCTCGCCCTCCTCGAAGTCCACGCCGAGCCCGACCAGCCGGTCCTGGAGCAGCCACGGCGCGCGGTCCGCCAGGCCGGCCTGGGTCTCCTCGGCGTTGGTGAAGCCGGTCACCCGGTACCCGGCGAAGGGCGAGCCGCCGTCCTCGGTCCGCGCGGCGAGCAGCGCGGCCGGGCCGTGGCAGACCACTCCGAGCGGGCGCCCGGAGGCGAGCACCCGGGTGAGCAGCCGGCCGGAGTCGGCGTCGACCGCCAGGTCCTCCATCGGGCCGTGGCCGCCGGGGTAGAACACGGCGTCGTAGTCGGCCGGGTCGACCTCGGCCAGCACCAGCGGCTGCCGGAACTCGGCGATCCCCGCCAGTTCCTCGGCCATCGCCGGGTCGGTCAGACTGGCCCGGTCCGCGACCGGGACGACACCGCCGGGGGTGGCGACGGCGACCCGGTGGCCGGCCTCGGCGAAGGCCCGGTACGGGACGACCGCCTCCTCCGCCCAGAAGCCGGTCGGGTGCTCGGTGCCGTCGTTCAGGGTCCAGACCTTCGAACCGGTCAGGACGAACAGGATGTCGGCCATGGGGGTGTGCCTCCGGGGGTGCCGCGGTCTCCGCCACGACGGTCCGCCGCGGCGCTCACGCGGTCGACGCTAGACGCGCCCGGCCCGCGGGAACCAATGGGCCACGCGATACGAGGCATCGGGATTCCGATACCTCACCCGGACCGTCGAGCCGGTCGCCGAGCTCAGCACCGAACCCACCATCGGGGCCACCATCGGGCCCACCGCCGAGCCATCGGAATCCCGTACGCTCACGGGCATGAGCGATCGCCCGGCCACCGGCTCCGGCCCGCTGGACCTCAACCAGCTGCGGACCTTCCTCGCCGTGCACCGGGCGGGCTCCTTCACCGCGGCCGCGCACCTGCTGGGCCTGTCCCAGTCCACGGTGACCGCGCAGATCCGGGCACTGGAGCAGCGGCTCGGCCGGGAGCTGTTCGAACGCCGGGCCCGCGGGGTCAGCCCGCTGCCGTACGCCGACGACCTCGCCGCCCGCCTGGCCGGGCCCCTGGACCGGCTCGCGGGCCTCGCCGACGGGCGCGGCGGCGGCGCGCCGGAGCCGGTGCACCTGGCCGGGCCGGCCGAGTTCCTCGGCACCGTCCTGCTGGCCGAGCTGGCCCCGCTGGTCGCGCAGGGCGTCCAGCTGCGGGTGACCGGCGGGCTCACCGACCCGCTGCTGGCGGAACTGCGCGCCGGGCAGCACGACCTGGTGGTCGCCACCCGGCGTCCGCGCGGCCGGACGCTGCTCGCCGAACCGCTCGCCGACGAGGAGTTCGTTCTGGTCGCGGCCCCGGTCTGGGCCGAGCGGCTGGCCGGCCGGGAGCTGCCCGACGCGCTGGCCGAGGCACCGCTGCTCAGCTACGCCGAGGACCTGCCGATCGCCCGCCGCTACTGGCGGCACGTCTTCGACCGGCGGCTGCACGCCCGGGCCGCGGTCACCGTGCCGGACCTGCGGGCGCTGCTCTCGGCGGTGACCGCGGGCGCGGGCTGGAGCGTGCTGCCCGGCTACCTGTGCCGGGCCGAACTCGCCTCCGGGGCCCTGCGGTTGCTGCACGAGCCGGCCGATCCGCCGATCAACACCGCCTACCTGGTGCGCCGCCCGGCCGGCTCGGCCAACCCGCACGTGGCCCTGGTCCGCGAACACCTGCTGGCCGCGGCCCGCACCTGGGGCTGACCGGCCGCACCCCCGCCGACCGGCCGCCCACCAGCCCCACACCGCGCCCCGGGATCAGACCGCCAGGTCCCGCCGTTCCAGCAGCCGGAAGGCCGCCACCAGCCCGAGCAGCCCCACCCCGAGCAGCACGCCGAACGCCGCCCACGGCACCCCGCCGTGGCCGAGCACGTCGCCCGGCGCGTAGTAGTGGAACGGGCTGAGGTAGCGCAACGGCCGGGCCGGGGACCAGGCCAGCGCGACGAAGTTGAGCGCGAAGCCGACCGCGCCGAAGGCGACGGCCGCGCCGACCACATGGGCCCGCCGCCGGCTGACCGCTGAGACCGCCAGCACCGGTCCGGTCAGGCAGAACGCGAGGGCGCAGCCGAGCAGTCCGGCGGTGAACACCGCGCCCTCCGGGACGGCCTCGCGCAGCGGCGCGGAGGCGGCCACCCCGAGCGCGAGGGTCAGCGTGGCGGCGGCGTTGAGCAGCACCGAGGCGGCGACCAGGGCGCCGGTCCGCTCGGCGAGCAGCCGGCGGCGGGAGACCGGGCGGGTCATCAGCAGCTCGATGGTGCCGGACTCGACGTCGGCCGCGACGGCGGCGGCGCCGAGCGAGCCGATCACGGTCAGCTGGAGGGCGATCCAGAACGGGTGGGTGAGCCCGGCGCCGAGCAGGCCGGGGTAACTGGCGATGGAGACGTCGCCGTTGGAACCGCTGAAGGCCTTGAACGCGCCGGGCGGGGTGCGGCCGCCGCCGAACAGGTCGCCGGGCGGGATGGTCCCGGCGATCACCACGATCAGGGCCTCGAAGACGACCATGCCGAACAGCAGGGAGAGCAGCATCCGGCGCCGCCGGTGCAGGGCGAGCCAGACCAGCGGGAGGCGGCGGTTGACGGTGCCCGGGTTCACGGCCGCTCCTCCCGCTCCGGCCGGCTGCCGCCGGTCGAAGGCTCCTCGGCCCCGACGGACCGGTAGAGGTCGAGGAAGGCCTCGTCCAGGCCCGCCTCCTCCACCGTCAGGTCGGCGACCGGCAGTTCGGCGAGCAGGCTGCGCACCGCCGCGACCACCTCGTCCGGCGGCACCAGCAGCTCCACCCGCGGGCCGTCCCAGCGCGGCGACCACCGCTCGGCGGCGCCCAGCGGCCGGGCGCCCCGCCCGTCGTCGAGGAGCAGCCGGACCCGGCGGGCCCGGGCCTGGCGCAGCTCGGCCACCGAGCGGACGGTGACCAGCCGGCCGTGGCGGACGATGGCGACCCGGCCGCAGGTCCGCTGCACCTCGGGCAGCACGTGGCTGGAGAGCAGGACGGTCCGTCCGGCCGCGGCCTCCTCGGCGAGCAGTTCGTAGAAGGTCTCTTGGACGAGCGGGTCGAGCCCCTCGCTCGGCTCGTCCAGCACCACCACCGGCGGCCGGTGCTGGAGCGACTGGACGAGTCCGAGCTTCTGCTTCATGCCGCGCGAGTACTGCCCCACCGGCCGGGCCAGGTCGGCCCGGGAGAGCTTCAACCGCTCGCACAGCTCGCGCTGGCGCGGGACCGGGGCGCCCTGGAGGGCGGCGAGCAGGTCGAGGGTCTGCTGCCCGGTGAGCTCGGGGTAGAGCCGCAGTTCGCCGGGCAGGTAGCCGATCGAGGGGGCGAGCCGGCCGTGGTCGGCCACCGGGTCCAGGCCGAGCACCCGCACCTGCCCGTCGCTGGGGCCGAGCAGGCCGACCAGGCAGCGCAGCGTGGTGGTCTTGCCGGCGCCGTTGGGGCCAAGCAGGCCGAACACCTCGCCGGCCTCGACCGACACGTCCAGCTGTTCGATGCCGACCGTACTGCCGTAGCGCTTGGTGAGCGCCCGCAGTTCGATCACCGGACCGCCTCCGGTGCCCCGGCGGTCGACGGCTGGATCCGGGCTTCCCGGCATGACCACCTCCTGTGAGGGACGCGCCCGACGGTGCCGGACGGGCTCCAGCGACGGGATGCGATCCGTCGCCGGACGCGCCCCGGTGACGGACGCGTCCGACATCCAAGCGCGCCCGGCCGGGCGAGTCGAGGGACGCGGCCGAAACGGAGGGTGTCTCACCCCTTGCACACCCCCAGCGGCACCAGCCGGGCGACCTGCCGGGCGAGCCCCGCGGCCTCGGTCACGGCGGCCACCGCGTCGACGTCCTTGTACGCCTCGGGGGTCTCCTCGGCCAGCGCCCGCCAGGAGGCCGGCCGCACCGCGATCCCCCGCGCCTCCAGCTCGCACTTCAACCGCTCGCCGCGCACGGTGCGCAGCGCCTGGTGGCGGCTCAGCACCCGCCCGGCGCCGTGGCAGGCGGAGCGGAAGGCCTCGTTGCCGGGCAAGCCGACCATGACGTACGAGGCGGTGCCCATGGTGCCCGGCACCAGCACCGGCTGCCCGGCCTCCACCAGGTCGGCGGGCAGGTCGGGGTCGCCCGGCGGCAGCGCCCGGGTGGCGCCCTTGCGGTGCACGCACAGCGTCCGGAACTCGCCGTCGACCTCGTGGGTCTCCAGCTTGGCGAGGTTGTGCGAGACGTCGTAGACCAGCTCCAGCCCGACGCCGAGCACGGTGGCGAAGGCGCGGCGGGCCGCCTCGGCGAGCAGCTGCCGGTTGGCCCGGCCGTAGTTGGCGGCCGCGGTCATGGCGCCCAGGTAGGCGCGGCCGCGCGGGGAGTCGACCGGGGTGCAGGCGAGCTGGCGGTCCGGGAGCTCGATCCGGTAGCGGTGCAGTTCGCGGTCCATGGCGCGGACGTGGTCGGTGCAGATCTGGTGGCCGAGGCCGCGCGAACCGCAGTGGATCATGACGCAGACCTGGCCCGGCCGCAGTCCGAAGGCGGCGGCGGTCCGCGGGTCGTGCACCCGGTCGACGGCCTGCACCTCCAGGAAGTGGTTGGCCGATCCGAGGCTGCCGACCTGCTGCAGCCCGCGCTCGACGGCCCGGGTGCTCACCTCCCCGGGAGCCGCGCCGGCCAGCACGCCACGGTCCTCGCAGCGTTCCAGGTCGCGCGGCACGCCGTGGCCGTGCTCGACGGCGTAGCGGGCGCCGCCGATCAGCAGCTCGTCCAGCTCCTCCGGTCCGCCGAGCCGCCACAGGCCGCCCCGGCCCAGGCCGCGCGGGACGGTGCGGTCCAGCAGGTCCATCAGTCGGCCGATCCGCTCCGGGTCGAGTTCGTCCCGGCCGACCCCGGCCGCCAGCAGCCGGACCCCGCAGGAGATGTCGAAGCCCACCCCGCCCGGCGAGACCACCCCGCCCCGCTCGACGTCGGTCGCGGCGACCCCGCCGATCGGGAAGCCGTAGCCCCAGTGCACGTCCGGCATCGCGAAGGAGGCGCGGACGATCCCGGGCAGCGTCGCCACGTTCGCCACCTGCTCCAGCGCCTTGTCCCCGGCGGCCTGCGGCAGCAGCGCGGCGCTCGCGAACACCACCCCGGGCACCCGCATCGGCGGGCGCGGCTCGATCCGCCAGCGGTACCGGCCGGCCTCGGTCAGTGCGATCTCCACCTCGCTCACCCCGCTCCCGCGGCTCCGGCCCACCGCGCCGGGACCGGTCTCAGACGTCCACCGTGGCCTGGCAGGTCCAGCCGTCCGGCCCGGCGCTCAGGTCCAGGTCGTGCAGTGAGACGGCCTTCGGCACGGCGCCGACCAGGGCGGCCGTGGCGGCATCGGCCATCCGGAACCGGACCGCCACCCGACGGGCGCCGTCCAGGCCCTCGATCGGACCGACCGCCACCGCCACCGGCAGCTCGCCGTCGACGTCCATCCGGTAGACGACCTCCTCCAGGACGCCCGCCAGCAGGTCCGGATCGCTCACCGCGAGGACCGTGCAGCCGCGCTCGCCGACGATCCGCGCGCCGGCCAGGTCGGCGAAACTGCCGACGACGCCGTGCACCAGCTCGCCGATACAGCCCTCCGCCGTCGGCGCCCAGGCCTCGACCCGCAGGTCGGCCGTGTGCGGCACACTCCGGTGCCCGCTGGCGGACCGGCCGGCAGGCTCGTCTCCGTCCACGAACGACGCCTCCCGCACCCGTCTCCCTCTCCCCTCCAGCCTCGTCCCGCAGCCCACCCGGGGGCAAGTGCGGCCCGCACCGGAGGCCGGGTGCCGTAGCAGGCCCTCGCGCAGGGCGATGGCGTACGGCCGAACGGTGGCCGTGTCTGCGCGACGGGCAGCGCGTCGTGCCCGATCAGGCAGCCCGGACTGCCTTCGCGCCTCTGGTGGAGCCCCTGCCCGTCTGTTAGTCAGGAGGGTGACCGCCTGCCGTGCGAGAGGGAGACCATGCACGCCCAGCACAGCGCGAAGACCGATGAGGCCGAGCGCAGCCGTCCACCGGCGAGCAAGCCCGCGATCGGGGGCGCGCCGCCTCTCCTGGCCCTCCAGCGCAGCGTCGGCAACGCGGCGGTCGTCCGGATGCTCCGCCGGACCGGACGGCCAGGGGCTCAGGAAGAGCCCAGGCAGGGCGACGAATTCGACCACGGGCAGACCGAACACGCCGTTCAGCGCTCCACCGTCCAGGACGTGCTGCGCTCCCCGGGGCGTCCGCTCGACCACGGCACGCGCGCCGAGATGGAAGGCCGGCTCGGCGCGGACTTCTCGGACGTCCGCATCCACACGGACGCGGCCGCGCGGGCCTCGGCAGTGGACGTGGGCGCCCGCGCCTACACCTCCGGCCACCACGTCGTCATCGGCGAGGGCGGAGGCGACAAGCACACCCTCGCCCACGAACTCACCCACGTCATCCAGCAGCGCCAAGGCCCCGTCGCCGGAACGGACGACGGCACCGGGGTGAAGGTCTCCGACCCCTCCGACCGCTTCGAACGCGAGGCCGAGGCCAACGCCGTTCGCGTCATGCGGCGGTCGGTGCATCCGCCGGCGCGGGCCGAGGGCGGAGCCGCCGTCGGCACCCGTACCGACGTAGCGGTGCAGCGCGCGTCGGCGGAGGAGGACCGCGAGGTCGCGGCGAACCTCGCGGAGGCCGCCGGCGGGCGCCTCGGGAGCACCGAGCCGTGGGCGCGCGAGACGTTCGATCCCCATGACACGGAGATCGGCGCGGACAGGACCGGTGTCCACATCGCCAGTGTCCAGGCCCCCACGGACAAGGTGATGAAAGCGGGTGCGCAGTGGTCGGCCGTCGAGCTGGATAAGAAGAAGAAGCTCCTGGGCGAGGCGCTGGACACCGCGTTCCTCGAATGGAGCAAGCGGTACGACCCGGAGCAGGTGTACATCTTCACCGCGCCGGAGTACTACTTCAGCGGCCAGGGCACCCACTTCCTGAGCGGGGACCAGGCGGCCGGCGTGGACGAGTGGCTCGCCGACCGCCTGGCGATCCTGCCCAGCAACTACCTGGTGGTGCCGGGAACCATCGGCCGCCGACGTTCCCTCGACGCGCACGAATCGGACCAGGCGCGCGCCGAACAGCAGGAGGGCCGGAAGCGGCTCAAGGAGAACATGGGTGCCGACAACGGATACGCGAAGGACTCGGTAGCGGAGCTGGAGGAGATCTGGGAGCAAGGACCTGACCCCGACGGGTCGGGCAACGTGACCGTGTTCGACAACTACGCGCGTGTCTTCCAGGGCGGCCAGGATCCGAAGACCTACACGAAGCGTTTCGAGGCGCCGGACTGGGGAGGAGCTCCGGACCGTTCACCGGAGGAGATGGAGCAAGGCTTCTTCGCCATCGGGCAGGAGAACTTCGAGACCACGGTGAAGGGCGTTCAGGTCCGCCTCCAAATATGCTCGGACAACGCCGCGGAGAGCCTCTGGAACGAACCGTACGAAGGCGTCCACATCCTGGTGGCAGCGAACTTCGGCGACGCGGGCGAGAGCCAGGCCAACATGCACGGGGACACCTTCGTCGTGGCCGACTCGGGACATTCCCAGCTCTTCGAGGCCGACAATCCGGTCCCGCCGGCGGACAGCGTCGAGGACCTCCGGTACCACGCTGCCGAGAAGCGGAAGATGACGGGCAAGAGCCCGGAGGCGACCAGCACGAAGGGACCGGTCTCGCTGAACTTCTACCGCACGGCGACCCGGGAACCCACCGCCCAGTAGGCGCCGGGGCGGTGGGCGAGGCCGATCGCGTGCCCTGCGGGTGCCCCTGGCCGCCGGGTCAGGCCGTGGGGAACTCGACCCGGACGCGCAGTCCGCCCGTGCTGCCGGGGTCGGCGGTGACGGTGGCGTGGTGGGCGCGCGCGATGGAGGCGACGATGGACAGGCCCAGGCCCGCGCCCTCACGCGGGCTGTGCCGACGCTCCTGGAGGCGGCGGAAGGGCTCGAAGAGGTAGGGGACCGTCTCCGGCGGCACCTGGGGGCCGGTGTTGGCGACCTCCAGGACGCCGTCGCGCACGTCGACGTCGACCCGGCCGCCGTCGTGGTTGTAGCGCAGGGCGTTGCCGACCAGGTTGCGTACCAGGTGTGCCAGCAGCACCGGATCACCGTCGACGGACACGGGGGCGGTGTCGGTCCGGACGGTGACGCCGTTCGCCCGGGCTTCCTCCGGGGCGGCGCACTCGGCGGCCACCGCGCGGGCCAGCCGGTCCAGTGCGACCGGTTCGCGGTGGTCCAGCCTCTGGTCGGAGACGGACAGCAACAGCAGGCCCTCGATGAGCCGTTCACTGCTCTCGGAGACCTCGATCAGTTTGCGGCGGACCCGGGCGACGGCGGCCGGGTCCCCGGTGGCCAGCCCGATCTCGGCCGCGGCCCGCTGCACCGCGAGCGGAGTGCGCAGTTCGTGTGCGGCGTTGGCCGCGAACCGCTGCTGCGCACCGACCAGTTGCTCCATGCGGTCGAGCATGTCGTCGAAGGTGTCGGCGAGCTGTTTGAGTTCGCCCGGGGGTGCGTCGAGGGCGATCCGCTCGTGCAGGTTCTCGCCCGAGAGCCGCCGCGCCGTGTTGGTGATCACCGCCACCGGGCGCAGCACCCGTCCCGACATCCACCAGGCCAGTGCCATCGAGATGACGGCGAAGGCGGCCAGGGCGATCAGGGAGACGGTCAGCAGCTGGTTCTGGGCGGCCTGCTCGGCGGCCTGGGTGACGACCTTGACGGCCTGGAAGTGGGACTGTCCGCCGTCGGCGGGGTCGGCTCCGGCGGGGGCGCTCCCGGGTGGGGCGTTCGCGGGTGCGGCGGTCCCCACCGTGAGGGTCTTCGCCGCCGCGGCGGGGTCCGGGGTCGCCAGTGTGGCCAGTCGCGGTTCGACGGCGACGGCCGTGCTGATCGAGGTGTACAGCCCCTCCCGGACCAGGAAGTTGACCAGGACGATGAGCATGGCCCCGGCGAGGACGAGCAGCCCGCCGTAGAGCATGGTCAGCCGGCCCCGCTCCCCGCCCGGCAGCCGCGGGCGTGCTCTGCCCGGTAGCCGCCGACGTGCTCTGCCCGGCAGCGGAAGCAGCGGAAGGCGGTTCGGGCCGACCGGGGCGGAGCGCCTCACGCCGGGACGCCGATGCGGTAGCCGTGGCCGGGCACGGTGTCGATGACCGAGGGCTCGCCGAGCTTGGCGCGGAGCTTGCTGAGGGCGACCCGGACCGCGTTGGTGCGGTATCCCATGTTCCGCTCCCACACCTGGTCGATCAGGTCCTCACCGCTGACCACGGCGCCCTCGGCCTGCATCAGCACCTCCAGGACGCCGAACTCCTTGCGGGACAGGGCGAGGTAGCGGCCCTCCCGGAAGGCCTGGCGGCGGGCGGTGTCGAGGGTGATGCCGGCACGTTCGATGACCGGCGGAAGGGCGGGGTGGGTGCGGCGGCCGAGGGCCAGGACCCGGGCCAGCAGTTCCTCGTAGGCGAACGGCTTGGTGAGGTAGTCGTCCGCGCCCAGGTCCAGGCCGTCGACGCGGTCGCGGACGGTGCCGGCGGCGGTGAGCATCAGCACCCGGGTCAGCAGCCGCTGCTCGACGACGCTCCGGCACACCTCGTCGCCGTGCGCTCCGGGCAGGTCGCGGTCGAGTACGAGCACGTCGTAGTCGGTGAGGCGAAGCCGTTCCAGCGCGTCGGCGCCGTTGTACACGACGTCGACGGCCAGGGCGTCGCGCCGCAATCCCTCGGCGATCATGTCCGCCAGGAATTCCTCGTCCTCCACGATCAGTACACGCATGACATCAGGTGTACCTGAAAGCCACCTTTCGTCGCCGTAAAGGTCTCGGCTGACAGCGGCGAAACGCGGGTGCGTGCCAGCCTCTGCGTCGTCGGTCACCCGGCATCGGAGACGTATCGGACGCGGTGGCCGGCCACTCGCAATCGGACACGGAGGAATTCCATGCGGAACCACATGCGGAACCACAGGTACGGCGCGGCGGCCGTGCTGGTGGCGGGGATGGCGCTGTTCACCGCGGCCTGTGGCGGAGGCGCCACGGGCTCCGGCGGGGGCGCCGGCTCGGACTCGTCGGGCAGGGGCGCGGCGGCGGACCAGGCCTACGAGCACCGTAAGTGCCTGCGCGAACACGGCGCCCAGGTGAAGGAGCCGGAGCCGGGCCAGGACCCGCGGGGCCTGGTCCTCGAGGGCGGCCAGGACAAGATGGCGGAAGCCCTCAAGGCCTGCGGTGGAGCCGGTGGCGCGGGCGGCGCGAAGATGTCCCAGGCCGACAAGGACAGGGCGCTCAAGTTCGCCCAGTGCATGCGCGGTAACGGTGTGGACATGCCGGACCCGAAGTTCGACGGCGACTCGGCGATGTCGGGACAGGCGATGAAGGTCCCGGAGGGCCCCGACAAGGACAGGTTCGACAAGGCGAACAAGGCGTGCAGTGGTCAGAATGCGGAGTGAGCGCGGGCGGAGCCGCCGAACGTACCTGATCGCCGCGCTGGTCACCTCGGTCTCGCTGGTGGGCGGGGTCACGGCCCTCTCGCAGACCGGCGGCGGCGCGAGCGCCGGCACGGACCGCACGGACGGGCTGCCGCCGAGCACGGGCTCGGTGGAACGACAGGACCTGAGCAGCCGGACCCAGGTGGACGGGACCCTCGGGTACGCCGAGGAGCGCCGGTTCAACGCCGGTGTGACGGGCACCCTCACCTGGCTCCCGGAGGCCGGCGCGGTGGTGGAACGCGACGGGGTCCTCTACGAGGTCGACGGCCGGAAGGTCCGGCTCATGGTCGGCGAGCGCCCCGTGTACCGGACGCTGAAGGCCGGCGACAAGGGGCCGGACGTCAGACAGCTGAAGGAGAACCTCCGCGCCCTGGGCCACGGCAAGGGGCTGGCCGCGGACGAGGAGTTCACCCCCGGCACCGTGGAGGCGGTCAAGCGCTGGCAGAAGGCCCACGGTCTGGCCCAGACCGGCGAGATCGGCCCCGAGCAGATCGCCTTCTCGCCCGGTCCGGTGCGGATCAAGAAGAACGACGCGGCCGTCGGCGACCAGGCCGCTCCCGGCAAGCCGGTCCTCACCACCACCGGCTCCGAACGGCAGGTGCAGATCAGGATCGAGGTCTCCCGGGCCGACCTCGCCAAGCCCGGTACCCGGGTCGAGGTCGCTCTGCCCGGCGGCGGCAGGGCCAAGGGCAAGGTCGCCTCCGTCGACCGCACCATCGGTGAGGACGGCAAGGAGCAGGGCTCCCAGGACAAGCCCGCCAAGATCACCGCCCGGGTGGTCTTCGACGACCCGGGGCAGGCCGAGGGCTTCGACCAGGCGCCGGTCACCGTCGAGCTCGAGGGCGAGGTCCGCGAGGGCGTGCTGACGGTACCGGTCAACGCCCTGCTCGCGCTGACCGGCGGGGGCTTCGGCATCCAGGTCGTGGAGAACGGGAAGGTGCGCGAAGTCCCGGTCGAGCTCGGCATGTTCGGACAGGGCCGGGTCGAGGTCAGCGGGACCGGCCTGGCCGAGGGAATGAAGGTCGGGGTGCCCACGTCATGAGCGCGGTGGTCGAGTTGAACCAGGTCACCAAGGAGTATCCGGGCGGGGTCGTGGCGCTGCAGGGGGTGGACCTGCGCATCGGAAGCGGCGAACTGCTCGCCATCGTCGGCCCTTCGGGGTCGGGCAAGTCCACCCTGCTGCACATCGTCGGCACCCTGGACCGGCCCAGCGCCGGATCCGTCACCCTGGCGGGCCACGACGTCGCCGCCCTCTCCGACCGCCGGCTGTCCGCCCTGCGCGCCCGGCACATCGGCTTCGTCTTCCAGTCATTCCACCTGGTGGCCGGGGTCAGCGCCCGGGACAACGTCGCCGAGGGCCTGCTCTACTCGGGCCTGCCGCGCGCCCAGCGCCGCAGGCGCGCGGCCCTGGCCCTGGAACGGGTCGGGCTCGCGGACCGCATGCACCACCGGCCGCACGAGCTGTCGGGCGGCCAGCGGCAGCGGGTGGCGATCGCCCGGGCGGTGGTCGGCGAGCCGGACCTGCTGCTGGCCGACGAGCCGACCGGCGCGCTGGACTCCGCCTCGAGCGAAGCGGTGATGGAGCTGCTGCACGACCTCAACGCCGACGGTGCCACCATCGCGGTGATCACCCACGACGGCGAGATCGCCGACAGCCTGCCCCGCCAGGTCCGGATCCGCGACGGCCGCGTCGTGGCGGACCTGCGCACCGGCGCCGCCGTCCCGGCCGATCGGGGTGAGGAGCGATGAGCCGCACACGGCTCTCCCCGGCCCGGCTCGGCCCCCGTGACGTCCTCCACGTCGGCTCGGCCGGCCTGCGCACCCGGCCGCTGCGGGTGGTGCTGTCCGCGCTGGGCATCGCCATCGGCATCGCCACCATGATCGCGGTGGTCGGCATCTCCTCCTCCAGCAAGGCCCAACTCCTGCGGCAGCTCGACCGGTTGGGGACCAACCTGCTGGTGGCCTCCCCCGGCCAGGGGCTGTTCGGCGAGAAGGTGAAGCTGCCCGAGGAGTCGGTCGGCATGCTGAGCCGCGTCCCCGGGGTCGAACAGGTCGGCGCGACCGGTGACCTGGCGCAGTCCGTCCGGCGCAGCGAGAAGATCCCCGACGACGAGACCGGCGGCATCACCGTGAAGGCCGCCACCGAAGGACTGCTGGACGTCGTACGCGGCGCGGTCGGCTCGGGCACCTGGCTCAACGAGGCCAACGGGCGCTACCCGTCGACGGTGCTCGGACACGTCGCGGCCCAGCGCCTGGGCATCACCGCCCCCGGCCAGCAGGTCCACATCGGCGGCCGGTACTTCACCGTCATCGGCATCCTCGACCCGCTGCCGCTGGCTCCCGAGATCGAGCGGGCCGCCCTGGTCGGCTGGGACGGCGCCGGCACGCTGCTGGGCTTCGACGGCCACCCGACCCAGATCTACGAACGGTCGACGGACCGGACGGTCAGCGCGGTCCGCGAGCTGATCCCCCGCACCGTCGATCCGCAGAACCCGCACAACGTGCAGGTCACCGACCCCTCCTCGGCGCTCCAGGCCAAGGCCGCCACCGAGGGGGCGTTCACCGACCTCCTGCTCGGGCTGGGCGGGGTGGCGCTCCTGGTCGGCGGCGTCGGGGTCGCCAACACGATGATCATCTCGGTGCTGGAGAGGCGCCACGAGATCGGACTGCGCCGCTCCCTGGGCGCCACCAGGGGCCAGATCCGCCTCCAGTTCGTGACCGAGTCCCTCCTGCTCTCCGGACTGGGCGGACTGGCCGGCGTGGCCCTGGGCGCGGCCGCCACCTACGCCTTCGCCGCCTCGGGCGGCCTGCCCTGGGTGGTCCCCCCGTGGGCCGTCACCGGGGGCTTCGCCGCCACCCTGCTCATCGGCACGGTCGCCGGCCTCTACCCGGCCGTCCGGGCCGCCCGCCTCTCCCCGACCCTCGCCCTCCACGCCGCCTAGCGGGCCGCACGGGTGGGGCACCCCTCCGGGCGCCCCACCCGCCGGTCCACGGCCTGCCGGCCAGGGCACGGGTGGCCCGGCTCCAGCAATCCCGCGCCACTCTGCCGGACGTCAGTGTCAGGGTGGGCCCGTACTGTTCACGGCATGGCAATCGTGATGTTCGTCGACGAGACGACGGCTGGGGACCGGAGCGACGGGTGGGGGCTGGAGGTTCTCGAGGAGAGGCTCACCGTGCGTGAGCTGATCCGGCGCAGGGTGTTCCAGGAGGTCGCCGAGTACAACGCGAAGGCACCGCAGGTGTTCCAGGGGCTGGTGCGGCCGCACGATGCCGAGCGGGTGCTGAACGGGTACGCGCTGCGCACACCGCGCCGGATCGATCCGGAGGCGCAGAGCGAGCTGGCGCTCCGGGCGTTCGCGGGCAACGGCTTCCTGGTGCTGGTGGGGGAACGCCAGGTCACCGACGCGGAGGAGGAGGTCGAGCTCGGCCTCGGCACCGAGGTCACGTTCCTGAAGCTCGTTCCGCTGGTGGGGGGATGACGGTGATGGACTTCCAGGAGATCACGGAGCTGGTCCGGCAGTACGCAGGAGAGGCGGATGACCTCGCCGTCGAGCTGCTGAAGCTGGGAACAGGGAGGCACAGCGGCTACTGGGAGGGACGGTGGGACGGCGCCTTCGCCGAGTTGCGCGCGCTGCCGTCCGAGGCCCGGACCGCGCTCGCCGACGCGCTGGTCGGGCAGTACCACTCGGCCGAGGCCGGCCCGGTCGCCCGCGGGAACGTTCTCATCCTGCTGGCTGTCGTCGCGCACGGTCTGCCCGGCGACCGGCTCACGGCGGAGCGCACGGAGAAGCTCGACGAGCTCGGCCACGAGAACTCCGTGGTGCACAGCGGCCGTCACCTGCTCCTCGCCAAGGCCGAGCTCGGGGCCGGCCGCCCCCTCACTCCCGAGGTCGTGGCCGTCTACCGGCGCTCGGCCCTGGACACCTACGGCAGGAAGCCGCTCGTCGAGTTCGCCGGCACGCTCACCGAGCCCGTCCTCAACGTCGGTGAGGAATGGGCCGAGCAGGCCCTGCGGGACACCCTGGACGACCCCGACTGGCAGGCACTCCTGCGGCACGCGACGACCGCCACAGCCGCCAAGCCCTCCCGCCCGTGGGAGCAGCGGGCCGAACGCCTGATCCTCCCCCTCGGTGCCGACCGCGTCCGGACCACCCTGCTGCCCTGGCTCGCCCTCGTCGGCCGCCGCACCTTCGCGCTGAACCATGAACTCCTCGGGTCCGACGGACACAGCGCCTACGACCCGTACAACGCCAACGCCCTGCGCGGACTGACCTGGATGCTCGCCCTGCTGCCGGCCCATCCGGACACCGCCCGCGCCCTCGGCGCGCTGGTCGAGACCTCCCTCAGGAAGATCCCCGGGCTCGGCCCGCGCAACCCGAAGGTCGCCAACGCCGCCACGACCGCGCTCTCCCGCATCGACGGCGAAGCGGCCCTCGCCGAACTCGCCCGCCTGGCCACCCGCGTGACGTACAAGGGCACGCTCAAGCTGCTCGACACCGCGCTCCGGACCCGGGCCGAGGCGCTGGGCCTGTCCCGCGAGGAGGTCGAGGAGATCGCCGTCCCCGCCTACGGGCTGACCGGGGTCGGCCGGGCCGAGCCGCGTCTGGGCGAGGCCACGGCGGTCCTGGAGGTCCGGGGCACCAGGGTGTTCCTCGGCTGGCGCAACGCCGCGGGCAAGGAGGTCAAGAGCGTGCCCGCCGCCGTCAAGCGCGACCACGCCGAGCAGCTCAAGGAGCTGAAGACAGCGGTCAAGGACATCGACAAGATGCTCTCCGCCCAGAGCGAGCGTCTGGACCGGCAGTTCCTCGGCCGCCGCACCTGGCCGTACACCGCCTGGCGCGAGCGGTACCTCGACCACCCCCTGGTCGGCACCCTGGCCCGACGGCTGCTGTGGACGGTCGACGGCACGACCGTCGGATTCGCGGACGGCGAGCTGCGCACCCTCACCGACGACCCGGTGCGCGAAGGGGCCGAGGTCCGGCTCTGGCACCCGGTGGGCCACGAGCCCGCCCAGGTCGTGGCCTGGCGTGACTGGCTGGAGCGGCACGAGATCACCCAGCCGTTCAAGCAGGCCCACCGCGAGGTGTACCTGCTGACCGACGCCGAGCGCGCGACAGGGACGTACTCCAACCGTTTCGCCGCGCACGTCCTGCGCCAGCACCAGTTCCACTCCCTGACGTCGGCCCGGGGGTGGCGCAACAAGCTGCGCCTGATGGTCGACGACTCGGCCCCGCCCGCCACCCGTGCGCTGCCGCAGTGGGGGTTGCGCGCCGAGTACTGGATCCACGGGGAAGGCGACGAGTACGGGGACGACACCACCGAGTCGGGCAGTTACCTGCGTCTGGCCACCGACCAGGTCCGCTTCTACCCGATCGACGCGCCGGAGAACGCGGCGGACTGCTACGGCAGTGAGTACCGCATGTGGCCGGAGGCCGGCGCCGGGCCGGTGAAGCCCGTCCAGCTCGCCGAGGTCCCGCCGCTCGTGCTGTCCGAAGTCCTGCGCGACGTGGACCTGTTCGTGGGCGTGGCCAGCATCGGCAACGACCCGGCCTGGCAGGACGGCGGACCGGAGGGCCGCTTCAGGGACTACTGGAGGTCGTACGGCTTCGGTGAGCTCGGCCAGGGTGCCGAGACGCGCCGCATGCTGCTGGAGCGGCTCGTGCCCCGGCTGGCGATAGCCGACCGCTGCACCCTTGAGGGCCGCTTCCTCCACGTGAAGGGCGAGCGCCACACGTACAAGATCCACCTCGGCTCGGGGAACATCCTGATGACGCCGAACGACCAGTACCTGTGCATCGTCCCGAAGTCCGCCGCGGCCGCCCCGCAGACCGGCTACCTCCCCTTCGAGGGCGACCGCCTGCTGGCCGTGATCCTCAGCAAGGCGATGATGCTGGCCGAGGACACGAAGATCACGGACCCGACGATCCTGAGCCAGCTCTAGGGCCTGTGTGAGGTTGCGATCAGTCGGCGTCTCGCAGGAGGTCGTCGACCCAGATCATCGAGGCGCGGAGGTG